>MHVR01000023.1 GCA_001825315.1 Candidatus Zambryskibacteria bacterium RIFCSPHIGHO2_02_FULL_43_14 | reverse complement strand
GCTACTTTTCACCTTTCCCTCACGGTACTAGTTCACTATCGATCTCCAAGAGTATTTAGCCTTACCGGTTAGTTCCGGCAGATTCCCCCGAGCCATTCGTGTCTCGAGGTACTCAAGAGCGGCAACAAAAGAGATTTCTGATTTTCGGTTACGGGACTATTACCCCCTAGGGTACTTCTTTCCAGAAGCTTCACCTAACCAGATATTTTTAACTCTTCTCCAGCACATATTGCTATGTGCTGGACATTACCACCTTACGACCCCCAGCATCAATTTTTGGTTTCGAATTCTAAAGTCATAAAGTCCGGATTCTAAAGTCAGACTTTAAGAATTCTGATCCAAAAGTCTGACTTTTTGGACTTTATGACTTTTAAAAACCAAAAATTGAAACTGAGTTTGGGCTGTTTCGTTTTCGCTCGCCGCTACTAACGAAATAACAATTGTTCTCTTTTCCTCCAGTTACTGAAATGTTTTACTTCACTGGGTGCGTTCTCTATCTAGTCGATAGAGTGCCCACCACATATTGCTATGTGGGGGGCGGGTTTCCCCATTCGGACATCTTCGGATCACAGGTTGCTAGGCACCTCCCCGAAGCGTATCGCCGCCAAGCCACGTCCTTCATCACCTTCTTGGAGTCAAGGCATCCACCGTACGCCCTTAAATTTCCTATTAGGAAACTTAAAAACCACCCGCGTAAAGACGCCACTGCGTCCACGCGGTTTACTTACCCCGTGATCGCAAAGCGATTTTACGGGGTTCTATCCTGCTAAATGAAATCAACACTTTCATTTAGCTTCGCTCTCGCTATCCTACAATCGGACGGCAAGAACATTTTCTTCCATCTATATGCACAAAAGACCCCCGTCTAATTACTGCACATGATGGCATTCAGTTGTTAAAGTTCAGTTCCAGAAACGAAAGACCCCGTCGCTTGAAGCGACGGGGTCGAAACCCACAAAGCGACACTAAAGTCGCTCACATCGCTCTTTTTGAGTTAAGGTTTCTAAACATTTCTGGATAGTCGCCATTCTATACCCTTTCGATTTTAGTGTCAACCACCTGTATCCGTCCACCACCAGCTGAAATATAATGAGCAAAGTGATTTACTTTTTGTACTCTTGACACATATATAATACATATGTATAATCTGACAACAGATACAAATAATGTTCTGTCCATGGGGGAAAAATGATGTTTTGGCAGTTTCTTCTGGGTTACATTGTACTAGCCCTCGCGTCTTTGGTAGCCTGGCATTGGTTTGCTAGGGGCGCGAAGTCCAGCAACTGAAGTGACACGGTTGTTTGTGTCATCCAGTCAAACGCGGTTCTGATCACAGAACCGCGTTTTTCATTACCCTGTCATTAACGAGTAATTTCTTCGTTACCAGGTTCTAAAGAAAAAACGTTTGAGTATATTTAGCCAACTACTCATAATACCTGATTTTGTCTCTGATATGGCATTTGTCACTAATGCTGTTTGGGATTCCAATTGAAGCTCGGCTGGATTTTTCTCTTCCACTTTATTTATTTCCTCAACCTTTGGCTCTTCTGATTCAATGATCTCAGTGGTAGTCGACAATCGCACGTCTTCTTCCTGTTCTGTTACTACCACCAATTCCTGTTGCAATTCATAAATCTGACTCTGAACCAAAGCAATTTGCGCCAATCTCTCTTCTTCTATTTTTGCGGCAATATTTATATTACTTGGACTAGCTCCAACAACTACAAGATAGACATCAGTGGGATGAGTTGGTTTTAACCCTGTAACGGCTGTGCTGAAACTTATTTTTTGTTTTGCTGCAACAATTGTATCTTGTGGAAAAAGAAATATTTTACCTCCAGAGGTCAAAGCGCGACCGTAAAGATTAACCTCCTCTCTCGAATTATTGGTTATCTCTATACGATCAAGTGAAGCCTGACTGACAAACAGTTCTGCTGCCACAATTTTAACATTAGTACGAGATACTGCTCCCTTACCATCAAGAGCTGTTACACTGAGCACTACCACATATTCTCCCGGATATGCATACGAGTGTGTTACTAAAGGGCCATTCGTCATCGAACCATCTCCGAAGGACCACTTGAAACTACTGTTTTTTGTGTGTTCCGAAGTCGTATCTGCTTTAAATTCTATCGGTACACCGACTGTACTTAGTCTGTTTCTGCCAGCACCCGCCTCAAATTTAACAGAAGGATCCAGATAGGTAACAGGGGTGGCACTATAGTGGCCAGAAGTGGTACTAGGAGAATTATTAGTCGGAGAGGGAGTGCTTGTGGTGGTTGTAGTTTGATTTGTAGTAGTAGAAGTGGAGGTAGATACGGAATTTGAAATGGTAATTGTTTGATTCGCGCCCCAGATATTACCACTCGTCCTGCCTGTGGCATTTATTGTGATGGTAGAATTTCCTTCCATCGAATCGCGGTAATAGAAAGTGCGATTGGCAGTATTGGTATTCATAGTCTTGGTCACTGGATTACCAGTGCTTCCCAAGAATTCAGCTGTTGCTGAAGTAGAGGTAAATTCAAGATCAATAGTTTCCGGTGTCTGATACAAATTACCGAAAGAATCTTGCGTTTGAATAGTTATAGGACCGGAGAGTTCACCCGGCTTTATTATTTGTGATTCAGTAGTAAATACAATTTTTGAAACTTGGGCGTGCGTAATAACCGGCAGTAAAACCAGAAGAGACAGCACAAATAAAAAAGATTCTTTATAAGTACCCACGGGCATAGGCGATTACCGCGATACTCAAAGAAATTAAGCATAAGAACCCGAAAAGAAATTTGAAAAAGGTCTTATCAAAATAACGCATTGTTTGATTATAAACTAGACAACATACTTGTTATCAACAAAAATGCTTAGATTGTGGACAACTCTTTTCCGCAAGTCTGACTTGCGGGATTTTTTACGTACAACTCAAGCATCTTATGAGCATCTTGTTTTGATAATGCCTGTCTGTGAATCCTCGCTATAAATTTTCCAGTATCATCAATAATAGGAGATTTTGTACTGGATACATAAGAAGGTAAGCTGGAAAATTGATAGTTTATAGCCCAACTCCAGGCTTTATCGAAATTCTCCAGAGCCATCGTAAGTCCTCCTGGATAAAGTTCCAATACATTTTTCACCTGAATGTAGAACAGTAAATGTCTTAAATAAGAGTCATTGTCTACAACTATAGCTTTATACGCTCCTTGGAAAATACTCCCCTTATTCTCATATTTAAGATTAAAGCAAAGAGACATACTTCCACAAAGACGCTGCATAAATTTGGCAGTGCCTCCTTCCACTTTTTCTTGCAATAAAAGGTGGAAATGATTTGGCATAAGCACCCAGGTCAGAATTCTGGTAAGCGGGTCTCGCTCTGGCCAATTCTCGGGACGATCAAAAAGTGACAAGTTAACTGTTTCCCTATGCCAATCATGATTACTATAAACATCATTCAAAATGAATAAAGATTTCACAAATCGCCATCTGTCGACATCATCCATCACAATATCCATTCCTCGTGCCCCGCGTTTTATAACATGAATAATGGAATCAGTTGTATAGGGTTCAATTCTCATATTTACATTATAACCCGCAAGTCAGACTTGCGGAAATTGTAAGTAACAAAAACCCCGCCAGAGGCGGGGTTTTTGTTATAAACAAGGAATACTCTCCTAATAATTTCCAGATGCTATCTGTTGCTGAATGAGAACAATAAGTTGCTGGATTAGTGGAATGAGGGCCGCGCGTATTTGAGCTATGGCTGCTTGTTTTTGAGCCGGGGTCCAGGAAGAGAAATCAGTAGTCGTTACCAACTGAGCAACAGGCGAGGCTTGTGGGGCTGGAGTGCCTCCCCCACCTCCCGACCCATCACTTTTGGATGAAGAACCAACTTCAGCCACGTCGGCGCAAAGTGTAGTCGAGGGCGCAATAGTCACGGTAACCGTATCACTCGTTCCAGAGAGATTATAACCAAGCTTCGACTCTGTGCCATTGCAGGTGTTTACATTTTGCCCTTGTCCGGTATCCGCGCTCAAACTCTCACGACCTGGGGCAGTTACTTGGAACGATGAGCCGTTTTTAATGGTGACTACGAAGGTGGTGGGATTGATGACGAGAGACTCGATTGTTGATGCTGAACCGGAAACATTCAGAGTAATGCTATTAACGGTGAGGACAACCGTAGTGTCCATGGAGACATCGTTATAAGCGGCGAAAGCAAGTGCTGGCAGAAGTAACGCCACAATCGAACCCGAAAGTAATAATTTTTTCATGAGTTAGAATTAATCAGGATTAGAACGGCGCAGTTGGGCAAGCACCATACTTCCAGATGACTAATCCTGCTGCAAGACCGTTACTACTGTTGCTCGAAGTGGCGAATGCAACGGTGGCCGTCCCAGAAGCATGGAACTCGAGATGAACTTGTGTGTCCGTAGAGGTCGGATATGTCAGAATACAACCAACGGTAATGGTTGAGGTTGCAGAATTAGTGGTTGTAAGAGAAAGAGCTCCATTGCCACCACCCATAGTAACATCTCCCGTCAGAGTCGAAATCCCTCCGACAGAAAGAGCTCCGGCAGTGGTAGTAATATCACCCGCCGTGGTAATAGCCGTACTGATGGTTGTCACAGCATTCGCTACGAGCGAGACAAACAAAACTCCAAATACTACAGAAAGGACGACGGAAATTATTTTTGTCATCCTTTCATTATTAACTAAATTCATATTTAACTTAAATTATTATTATTTATTTACACTACTAACATGACAATTATCCCACAGTTCTCCATAAAAAAATAAACAATCTGTGGACAACCCAACTTCGCTACTCCCTTCGCACAAGGTTACGGAGGGTCAAAAAAAGCTACGCTGGGTAAATCAAAAAACCGCCTGAAGGCGGTTTTTTGATTTACCCCGAGCTTTGTCGAGGGGTTTCTACGACTAGGGCGTAGACCTTAGCAATCCTTAGAAGGATTACGGGAAGGAAACGTCAGCTGTTCTCCAGTCTGTGCTCGTAGCCATGAAGGTAGTCCTTTGGGTATCAGCAGCTGCTGAATGCCAAGTGAATCCTTCGAAACCAACAGCATAGAGACTACCAACAGTTAGAGTGCTGCCCGTAACTACCTGCCTACCAAGAATCTGGAAGGTGACAGGGATAGTGACTTCAGCACCTTCGGCCAACGTACAGCTTTGCGTACCGACTGAAGTACAGGCGGAAGGAATAGTGTACGAAGTCGAAGTAGCGGAGCTACCGATTGTGCCGTCGTAAGTACCGTTGCGGTAGATAGCGAAGGAACCTGTGGTAGTTGCGAAGAGAGACGTACTAGAACCACCCCTACCGAAAGTGAGGTCGCCTCCCACTGCCTTAATCTTGAGATTGAAGGTCGCACTCAAAGTAGAGGTGCTTCTGTTTGCACTGGTTGGACCAGTGTCGTTTTGTGGAACACCGTCGGTAGTAATCGACTTGGAAACCAGAGTAATCTGGGGACCAACCTTTCTGACCTCAATAACCCTACCAGCTGCAGAACCGGATTCGGTAATGCCTGTGCCTTGTGCATTCTCGGCAGTAACGTCATCGGTGTCAATGTCAGCTGCAAAGCTATTAGTAGTGGCATCTGTGTCCCGGATATCAACCTTGACCGAAAGGGTTTTGGTCATATCCTTCGGAACGACAAAGTCTATGTCATCGAAGGTGGCACTGTTTGCACCCGTGAGTTCGACAATGGTTGCCGAACCTACGAGAGTAGAGCCGTCATATAGCCAAGCGGTAGTTGCTGTGGCTGTGTCACCACCGGTCATGTTGATGTCAACTACGAGGTCGGTAAGAGTAACATCGTCTTTCTCGGCCTTGAAATCAACTTTCATGAGCTCGAGTTCATCACACTCATCTTCATCCGTACTTGAAGTACAGATAACCTGGTTAGCGAGTGAGCTACCAGAATTGAGGGAAACTGCCAGAGTAGCGCTTTCCGCAAGTTCACCATTGGAAGTGAAGTCGCGGTTGAAGGCGGTAGCCGGACCGTATTGGTTCACAGCTGCGCCGTCCACTCCGCGAACACCGTCTACAGGAACGGTAACAGTCCAAGCATCGCCGTTGAATGTGTCGTCCCAAGCGCTCATAGCGTCAAGAGCAACGGTGAGAACTTTCGTTGTATTTTTAGGAACAATGAAACCCAAACCTGCAACTGTGATGTAGTAACTCGTACCATCCTTGACTACAGTATTGATGTTGAGATCTGCAGAACCAAGCACGGCTGAACCGTCCTTGATGTAGACCCTACTAGCAATCTTCCTGTAGAAGTCTGTGTCTGAAGTTGATGTAGTGTCATTCTCATCAAGCTTCAATTTGATTCTTTCAATCCTGATGTCAGAGGTCTTGGCTTCAAGTTTGATGCCGAGAACATCTTTGTTTGAATCTCCTTCATACAGCTTTGCTGAAGCGGGAGACGGATTGAGAGAAACAGTAACGGTGCCTTCTACACCAGGAGTACTAAGACCAACTGTGCCACCAGGTATAGTCGTCCCTGGAACAGTCGTCCCTGGAACAGTCGTCACAGCAACAGCACTGTATCTCGCCTGTGAAATAGGACCGAAATAACCTACTGCTGGAGCAATGCCATTGGCTGCTTGCCAAGCCGCTACTGCTGCTTGAGTAACAGAACCGAAGTACCCGGTTGATCCACCACTAAAGGTGAAGTGGCCGGTACCAGTTAGATAATTCTGCAAGCACGTAACATCAGCGCCAGTTGAACCTATGGTCAAACTACGTGTGAATGTGCAAGCAGTCATCCCTGTAGACACAGATCCTCCTTGAAGAGAAGCGAGTTGTGCCATAAGTGCATTGATTTGAGCCTGGAGTTCAGCGATCGTTACAGCGCCTACCATTGGCACTAAAGAGCCAAAGGCAACAGTTGCACCTACTGCAATTCCGGCAATCTTTGCAATTCTTTGTTTTGTCATTTGTTAATTTATTTTCTAATGCGCATACGCTTCCCCAATATTTCTAAATAATTGGCGGGGTTGCGTCGCGGGTATTAATTTTGCCAACAACGGATAACGCCTTTGCTGGCAAGCCTTTAAATTATAAAGGATATCCTGCAAAAAGCATTGTAATGCGCTGTGGATAACCACATATTACACACTTTATGACTATTAGGCAAGGCCACCCTACACTAAAACTTCGGCTAGGCAAGAAAGTAACGACTCCAGCGCTTCTCCCCCACCTTTCTCAAGATGCCTGCCCGCACCATAGCCGAAAGCTCACGCTGAATCGTCTTTTCACTACAACCACTAATTAAGGGAGAAATGTCCTTTATCATGACCTCTTTCTTACGTTTTAGAATAGCAATAATGATACTCTGGCGACTATTCTTTTTCACTGAGACAGCTCCAAATTCTTTTAATCTCGACTTCTCGGCAAGCTTATCGGCAGAACTGTCCTTTAAGTATCCGATTTTCTGCGGTTCGGACAAAATTCCCCTGTCCGTGGTTATCTCACGAAGAGACGTTATGTTCAAAGATTTTTCTGCTTCCTGTTTCAATCTTAATAATTCGCTGATTAAAATATCGTAATTTGTTTCAGAAATCAGACCAGCAGTCTTGGCTATGAAGAAAAGAGACAACGCTTCCACAGCTATGCTAGATTTGTCTCTTATCTTTTCGGAAACTAGATCGGTGGATAAAGTTCTAAGTCTCCATTTCAGCGGTTCTTGGTCATCAAAAAAGCTTGTGACCAAATATATGGCAGACGCTAGCTTCTCTGGCTTTTTGATAAGTTCTGACATATCACTACATTTTGTCTGTTATGTCTGTCTGGCGTCCCTTATAATCTGTCCTTTTACTCTAACATGTTCTGTCCTTTATCACAAACAAACTCATTCAAGTATATTATGGAATTAAGGGACAAATATTGCAACTCTGTCTATTTGTTAATAAGCGCAATTGTTTTGGCAAAAAACCGTTCAATCTATGTGTTATCATTAGGAAAACAATTTTATTGCTATGGCAAAAAACCGGAAAAAGCGAGATAGAGACTGGGATGAGAGTAGTTTATCAATTTTCAAACTGACCTCCAGAGAAACAGCACATGCCATATTTGGCATATTTTCGATAGTGTTGGCTATATTCCTTCTTCTGGGAGCATTTGATCTTTCTGGTCGAGTGGGTACCATTACTTATGAAGGACTTTCCTATCTCTTTGGCATAGGTTACTATCTTTTACCCACAGTATCTCTCATACTGGCCGTATCGTTTCTCCAAAAGCAAGAACGAGAATTTGCCATACATCAAGTCTTTGGTTCTTTTATTCTTTTCCTCTCATCACTTGGCCTCGTTAATCTTTTTTCCGTTCGAGGCGGTATCATTGGCAATTTTATCTCCAGACCATTAGCCTCATTTTTTGACGTCTACTTGAGCATGGTTATATTGATAGCACTACTAATAGTTTCGATCTTGGTTATCTTTAACGCTTCTATAAAATTCGATGCTTTCGCGTTTTTGAAAAGACTCTTTCTTCGGAAAGAAGCCAGCGCCGTCTTGGCCCCTACTGAAGACGCCGCCATTGAGAAAGCGGTAGAAAAAGTTGAAAACAACCAACAACCTACAACCTACAACCAACAACAAGATACGAGACAAGAAACAAAAAGCAAGAAGGAAGACAACGAGGGATTTATGCCGATAATCACGCGCCGAAGCGGCAAACGCTGGACTCCTCCCCCACTCTCTCTCTTGGAAGGGGATCGCGGTAAACCTGGTGTTGGAGACATTAAAGCAAACGCTAACTTGATTAAGCGTACGCTTCTTAATTTCGGTATCGTGGTCGAAATGGATGAAATCTCAATCGGCCCATCTGTCACTCGTTATGCTCTGAAGCCGGCCGAGGGCGTCAAACTTTCTAAAATTATCGGGTTACAAAATAATCTTGAGTTGGCATTGGCGGCACATCCAGTACGCATTGAAGCACCAATACCCGGAAAATCCTTGGTCGGCATTGAAGTGCCTAACACGCTTAAATCCACTATCGGTCTTGGTTCACTTGTTTCCGACGAAGAATACTCTCGAAGCGCCTTGCCACTACTGATTTCGCTCGGCCGGGATATTTCCGGCCGATCGCACTTCACAAACTTGGCTAGGATGCCACATCTCCTGATTGCTGGCGCCACTGGTTCCGGAAAATCTGTAACCATTCACGCCATAGTCACTTCGCTTCTCTATAGAAATCCACCTGAGAACCTAAAATTCATGATGATAGATCCGAAACGTGTCGAGTTAACAATGTACAACAGCATCCCGCATCTCTTGACGCCTGTGATCACCGACCCTAAGAAAGCCATTCTCGCCCTTAAATGGGTCGCCAAAGAAATGGATCGTCGTTATGATATTCTCGAAAAAAATAGTGTGCGAGACATTGATTCATATCATCAAAGTGTCCTGTCCAGACCCACAGGCAAAGATAATGACCAGATGCCTTTTATCGTTATCATCATAGATGAATTAGCCGACTTGATGCAGTCCTACCCGCGAGAACTTGAGGCCGCCGTAGTGCGTCTGGCGCAGATGAGTCGCGCAGTGGGAATTCATCTCATCCTCTCCACACAAAGACCGTCAGTTAACATTATCACCGGATTGATTAAAGCCAATATTCCAGCACGCATCGCCCTGCAAGTATCCTCACAGATCGATTCGCGTACTATCCTCGACACGGCCGGCGCCGAGAAACTTCTCGGCGCCGGCGACATGCTCTTTCTATCCGGAGAGATGTCAAAACCGGCCCGTATTCAATCAGCCTACATCTCGGAGAAAGAAGTGAAGGCAGTTACCAAATATCTTAGCGATTCCTACGTTGATGAATTGCAAAATGAAATTAATTTCTCCGGTGAAAATACCAGTAACACTATTTTCTCGACTACGCTTGAAAACGACTCGTATAGCGAGGACGATGACGAACTCTATGAAGAAGCGAGAGCCACTGTGGTACAAGCGGGCAAGGCTTCAACCTCATTTCTTCAACGCAAACTGCGCATTGGTTACGCTCGCGCCGCCCGTCTGGTGGATATGCTTGAAGAACGCGGGGTGGTAGGCGCTGGTTTCGGAGCCAAGCCGCGAGAAGTGATAGATAGAGAAGCAGGTAGTATAGAAGAGGAGGTAAGTGGAGAAAATACGGAAACGACCACTTCATGAAAATCGACCTTAGGCCAAAACACGCTTTTTTCATTATTTTATTCATACTGCTTATCGTCTATTTTCTGTACCAAGCACGTTTCCTTATCCTCGGCCCACAAGTTTGGATAGATAATCCTCAAAACGATGAGATAGTTGAAGGTTCTATAATTATTATGGAGGGTCGATCAAGCAATATTGCTTGGATTAGTCTCAATGACAGGCAAATATTTACAGATGAATATGGTAAATGGAGCGAGAAATTGATAGTCTCGCCAGGACTAAGTATAATGACGGTAAAGGCCCGTGACAGATTCGGTCGCGAGACAAAAGAGAGCGTGCGGATTGTTCTAAATTAACATAATGACAAAAACCAAAACAAAGCAGCCACCTTCGCAAAGTTTCGACGAGCCGAAGAAAAATATTGATATTACTCTGGATGCTATCAGAGTAAAATTCGGTGAAGACTCAATCATGAAGCTTGGAGATAAACCAAAAGTAGGCGTAGATGCTATCTCGACTGGTTCAATCGGTCTGGATGCGGCACTCGGTGTTGGCGGTCTGCCACGGGGCAGAATTATCGAAATTTTTGGGCCGGAATCTTCAGGCAAAACAACTCTCTCACTTCACGTTATTGCTGAAGCTCAGAAACTTGGTGGCATTTGTGCTTTCATCGACGCCGAACATGCCATGGACCCAGAGTATTCCAAACGTCTTGGAGTAAAAATTGACGAACTCTTAATCTCCCAGCCAGACACAGGCGAGCAGGCCTTGGAGATTGTGGACTCTCTGGTACGTTCGGGAAAAATTGATGTGATAGTTATAGACTCTGTCGCCGCTCTTACTCCTAAAGACGAAATTGAGGGCGACATGGGGGCCTACCACGTCGGCAAGCAGGCGCGTCTGATGAGCCAGGCCTTGCGCAAACTTACCGCTATAGTAGCGAAATCGAAAACTATTGTCATCTTCATCAATCAAATCCGCATGCAAATTGGTGTTATGTTCGGTAATCCAGAAACCACTCCCGGTGGCAAAGCACTTAAATTTTATACTTCTGTGCGTCTCGACATCCGTCGCATCGCGCAAATAAAAAAGGGGGATGAAGTAATGGGTGGACGCACGCGAGTCAAAGTAGTTAAAAATAAAGTGGCCGCGCCTTTTCGACAGACGGAGTTTGATTTGATGTACAACGAAGGCATCTCACGCGAAGGAGAATTGATAGCCCTCGGTGAAAAGTTCGGCATCATGAAAAAGTCTGGGAATTCGTATGAATATGGCGAGACTAAACTCGGCCGCGGCTACGACGCTACTCGCCAATTCTTACGCGAAAACAAAAAAGTCTCTGGAGAGATTCTCAAAGATATTCGACAAAAACTGAAAGACGCGTAGAATGATGTTTTTATGCTGGAATATAGCGAGATTAAGGAGCGGAAATATATTGTTTTTGAAAATGAGCCTTGGGAAGTTATTAGTTCTCACGTCTTCAGAAAACAGCAAAGAAAGCCCGTAAATGCAACGAAGTTGCGCAACCTGATAACCGGAAGAATCACCGAAATCTCTTTTCACGTCTCGGATAAGGTCGAGGAGGCAGATATTGATAAGAAAGAAGTAAAATATCTCTACACCAACAAGGGAGAGTACTGGTTCTCTGAAGCCAATGACCCATCAAAACGTTTCAAACTTGACGAAGAAATAATCGGCCCGGGTGCCAAATTTTTAAAACCAAATATTTTGATGGACGTTATGCTTTTTGATGACCCGACTTCGTCAGAGGCTTCGAACAGGCGAGGAAAGATTATAGGACTTAAAGTACCTATAAAGATGGAGTTAAAGGTTATTGAAGCTCACGAAGCGACTAAAGGAAACACTGCTCAAGGAGCAAACAAGATGGTAAAACTCGAGACTGGAGCAGAGATTCAAGTGCCAATGTTTATAAAGGAGGGAGATGTTGTGCGAGTAAATACCGAGACCGGCGAATATACAGATCGAATATAAGACCAATCAAAAGACCGACTAGACCCCAAAATATAACGATAAACCATAATTCATGAGCTATAATCAAGTTCTCTCCAAAAATCTTGTAGACAATAATTAGCGGTAAAAAGATAGGCACAGCGAGATGGTCTATGAAACAGCCATCGCCAGCCGATGTCGGGCATGACACTTTCAAGAGAAGTGAAAGCCCAACGAACGCCGGACCAAAGAGTGCTCCTTGAACTAAGTACGGTATGCGCATCTCTAGATTATAACTCAAAGCCGACGTTTCAATCAGCTCTCCGACCTTAATGTCGGGATTAGCGAGAAACGCCCCACCTTAACGAGATACATATGGTAGAAGACCGAAGAAACGAGCCCGCTTGATAGCCACAGCAAGTTGACGCTCGAATTTAGAAGGAATACCAGAACGTTTACGAGATTGAATGCGAGCGTGAGGTGTCAGAAACTTCTTAAGAGTCTCAACATCTTTATAGTCAACATATTCGATCTTATTTTCTTTGAAATAGTTTTGCTTTCTCATACTAGAATGGGATATCGTCCACATTAACGTTTTCTTCAGGATAGTCTATAGTTTCAACTGGAGGAGCTTCTTGCTCACCCGACGAAGCCTTAGTGGAGACGAGATTGTCTCCTTTCATGACACCATCGCGCCTGGGACCAAATTGGATTCTGTCAGCTACTACCTCAGTACGATATTTCTTGACACCATCGGCCGCGTCCCAACTTCTGGTTTGCATCCTACCTTCGACAAGAACGCTTGAACCTTTGCGCAAATATTGCGCGGTCGTCTCTGCTTGCCGACCAAACACCACCACATTATGATAGTCGGTTGATTCTTGTTTGGCTCCATTTTTGTCTTTCCAAACACGATTAGTGGCCACGCCGATAGTGGCTATTTGCACACCAGAAGGCAATGAGCGAAATTCTGGATCGCGGGTAAGATTACCGATGATGATAGCGCGATTAAAATACATAATTTTATTTATAGTGAGTTCATCGAACTATTCTACCATCACTTCCGTGGCAGGAGTAGATACAGATTCCTCTTTCGCTTCTGCTGTCGCTTTTACTTTAGCGAAAGTGAAAGTGGTTTCGCGGGGAGCTTTGATCAAGAGAAACCGCAAGATTTCTCTTATCTTTTCTATCCCGGTCTTTATTGTTTGAATCTCTCTCGGCTCAACTTCGAACTTAATCCAACCTAGATAAGCGTCGGAGAGTACATAACGGCTAGCACCAATAGTTTTCGACATTGAGTAAGAAAGAGGATGTTGGAAAGGCGCCTCGGCATCTATTTCTGTGCCATTCGCTTTGGCGACCACTTTCCTGATAGCATCGACCGTGTCAGAGAGTTTGTCTTCGGGAATACTCGGCAAGATTAAGAAACCCAGCTCGTAGACGACCAATCCCTCTTTAGCGCTTTTTGAATTTCTCATATAGTGGCTACTACCCTAGCATATGTAGCGCATTATTGACAAGAGCAACTCGGATTTGTTCCACATCCTCTCCCTTAATTTCGGCAATTTTTTTAACTACCTCGCTTACATAAGAAGGAAGATTGCGTTTACCCCGATATGGTACAGGGGCTACAAAAGGCGCGTCAGTCTCCGACATTATCATATCAATCGGCGCAAATTTGATAACTTCATCATAATCCCTAACAAACGTAATTACCCCTGTGAAAGATATCGTAAACCCAATATTAAACAGTCTCTTAGCTATTTCCAAATTGCCGGCAAAAAAGTGAACATTGCCTCGAAATTTATTTCCATATATTTTTTTAAGAGATTCAAGAATTTTCAATAGTTCTTCGTAAGCATTACGAGCGTGAATCATGATTGGTTTATCATGGGCAATGGCAAATTCTATTTGAGCTAGAAATAATTTCTTCTGTCTATCAAAATCAGTAACTTTATCAGCATGGTAGAAATCGAAACCGCACTCTCCTATCGCCACTACTTTTGGATGCTTTACTAGCTCACCAAATTTCGATACATCAAAATCTACAGGACCTGTCCCGTTAGAAGACGAAGTCTCTCTAATGGGGTGAACTCCTATACAGGCATAAATTTCTTCGTATTTGTCTGCTAACTCTATAACTTGTCTAGATGATTCTAAGTCCGTTCCCACAACAATTGTATGCGTATTCGTTTCCTTAAGTATGCCTATAATCTGTTCCCTATCCGCATTATAATCCTTGAAATTAAGATGCGAGTGAATGTCAAAATACTTAGGCATTAGTCTTTACGGGGGAAAAGATTTTCCGGCATTTTGTTTTCTCTGATTGCAGTGAGAATTTTCTCCGAAGTTTGAGGCATAAATGGAGCGAGAGAATAGCCGATATGGACCAGTTTGGTGACAAGTTCAGTAATAATCTGCTTATCCTTAGATTCCCATGGTTTTGTCTTCTGAATTTCTGCATCTAATTCCCCTATTTCTGACCAAATGTGGTTAGCAGCTTTCTGGATTTCAAATCCATCCATAGCATCTGTAAGCGTTTTGTGCAAAGCCCGACTTTGCACACTTTCAATCGGAGCTAAGAGATAAGTCTCAGCAAGTTTCATTACTCTAGCTACCAAATTTCCCAAACCGTTTGCTAGATTAGCATTGTAAGCAATCTTTAATTTTTCTCTGGAGATTTCGGTATCTTCAAATTGATTAAATTCTCGCGCGACAAAGTAACGGAGAGTATCGAGTCCGTATTCATCTATGATTTCTTGTGGGCTTATAACGTTCCCGAGACTTTTTGACATCTTCTGGCCCTCATAATTTATGAATCCATGGATCACAATCTGTTTTGACGGCGATAGACCGGCAGACATGAGCATGGCCTGCCACATCGCCGCTTGTTGACGTATCTGATCCTTGCCAGCAAACTGCACTACCGGCCACCACTTCTCAAATTCACCCATATTGTCAGGCCACCCTATAGAAGAAATGTAATTTACTAAGGCATCGAACCAAACATACATTACATGCTCTAGATCGTTCGGTACAGGCACTCCCCATGGCATTTTCTTCTTTAGTCTTGAGATACTGAAATCTTCCAAACTATTCGAAATTAGAGACCGAATCTCGTTTAATCTAAAGTTTGGCAGAACAAAATTTGATTGTTCATCGTAGAGTTTTAGAAGTTTTGGTCCAAATTTTGAGAAACGAAAAAAATAATTCTCTTCCTCAATAATCTCAAGCTCTTTATCAGGATGTATCGGACATCGACCATCTACAAGCTCGGAATCTGTCTTCTCCAATTCGCATCCCACACAATACCTGATTTTGTATTCTTTTTTATATATATCTCCAGCTTGTTCGCAAAGCTTCCAGAATTCTTGTGCTGCCTTTTTGTGCCGTATCTCTGTAGTGCGAATAAAGTGTAAATCTGCGCTTAAACCAAGGAGTGGTTTAAGGTTCCTAAATTTTTCTGACAGTTCATCTACGTATCTCTGCGGTTCCTTTTTCTCTGCCAGAGCCACTCGATAAACTTTCTGTCCGTGTTCATCTGTCCCAGTGTTAAAGAATACTTCAAAACCAGCTAAGCGCTTCCAACGTGCGATGATGTCAGCGTGGATAAGTTCCATAGCGAAACCGATATGCGGTTCTGCATTGACGTAGGGCAACGTCGTAGTGATGTAGAAACTTTTATTTAGAGACATAAACTAAGAGGAAGGTCCTCTCGCTGACATTTGAGCAATTTTACGTTCTTCAAAATCGGAGATGAATTCCATGGCCGCAGCCGCTACTGGCACAGAAATAAGCACGCCGAGAAAACCAGCCAGAATGCCACCAATGACTAAAGCTATAATGGAAATTATAGGTGGCACTCCGACCACCTTATTGACCACTAAAGGATAGATAAGATTGCCCTCGAGCTGTTGAATAACAATATATAGTCCGGCTACAATCAGTGCGGTAGTCGTACTACCAGAGATATAAGCTATAAACAAAGCGGGTATAGCCGCGATAGTAGCCCCAAAAAGCGGAATGAGTTCAAATACTCCAGCCAAAACAGCGAGTAGCAAGGCATGCGGAACCCCAACTAGCAAAAGTCCGATATAGACAAGCGCCATCACAAGAGCTGACGAGAGAAGTTGACCCTGCATCCAGAGGCCAATTTTAGCCTGCGAACGTCGCCATAAGCCCACGATATATTGTTCGTGTTTAATGGGGGTAATTATTTTAAGAAACTTGCTGACACCGTCCTCCTGCACCACTAGATAGAAAGAGAGTACCAGAATAAGAAGAAAATTCAGAGCCCCGCCAAAAATCAATGAGACACTTGAAAATATCCCCTGTGAAAGAAAACTGGCTAAAGAATTAAGATAAGAATTTAACTCTTTGATCAAAATAGGAGTATCAAGACCTCCAAATAGGTTCTGGGTTTTAAACATATCAGAGAGAATACCGCCACTTACAACCGAATTAGAATATATCGTCAGAGTTTTGATAAAACTTGACATTTCTCCGATAAGAGGTAGGAGGAGAAAATAGAAAAGACCCGCCAATACCAGCGCCGAACCCATATAGACCAATAGGACCGTGGGTAAACGAGGAATGCCTCTTCTTTTGGTCCAACTAGTCGCTGGCTCTATAGCTGAAGCGATGACAATCGAGGCGATGATGATCAAAATAAATTCGCTGGACAAAAAGAATGCATAAGCAATGGCAACTACTACCACGCCTCTTACCCAACTGCCGGTGGTGATGATTACTTTCTGTTTCTCGTCCATAGGACTATGATATCACTATTTAAGAGAAAGGATTTTCTTAATTGTTTTGTGGTTGGGAACATCTCCAACAATAGCGAGATTCAATTTCTCGTCTTTAAACACATCTTTGGCAACTCTCATTACGTCTTTGGCCGTAACTTTCCTAATCTCTTTTTCTAGTTCTTGAGGTTTTTTCAATTTACCAGTACTGACTTCTTGGCCAGCATAAAATTCGGCAAGTGAGTCTGTAGTTTCAAGACCCATGTATAAATGGCCGATATTATGTTCTTTGGATTTTTGTAATTCCTTGTCAGAGACAAGTACTTTGGTGAGTTTGTCACATTCTTCTAGAAGCACTTTTAGTACTTCCTTGATACGCGAGACATTGACACCAGTCGATATGGTAAAAGTTCCATGGTCTGTGTATTCATCATGTCCGGCTCTGACGTAGTAACAAGCGCCCATTTCATCGCGTAATTTGGTGAACAGACGCGATGACATTCCTTTCCCTAAAATTTCAGCAAGTACGATAAGGGCAGGAATTCTCTTATCTTTTGCATTATAAGCATGGAAAGCCATAACCATATGGGTCTGGTCAGTTTTCTTTTTGTGAATAAGCAGTCTGGGCGATTTCTGTTTTTCTTTAACAGCTGGTTTAGGAATTTTTTTATCTTTTGGAATATACTTGAAATACTTTTTTGTCTCTTTGAGTACTGTCTGTTCATTTACATCTCCCGCCACTATAACAATCGTTTTGGATGCTACATAGTGCCTGCTTCTATAATCGACAAAATTTTGACGTGTAAAATTCTTTATATTTTCTCTGGGGCCAATTATTGGCCTGCCGGCAGGAGTGTCACCATACATAAGCCTTGATAATACCTCCCAGACCTTCCTTTGCGGTAGGTCCTCATACATACTAATTTCTTGCAATATCACCCCTCTCTCCTTCTCCAGATCTTCTGCCGGCAGTGTTGGATTAAGATAAAGGTCAGAAATAATTTCAAATAGTTTGGGAAAGTGTTTTAGGGCCGCCTTAGCATAGTAACCAGTTAGTTCGTTAGAGGTAAAAGCGTTATTTTGCGCGCCAAGATTATCTAATTCCTTTGCTATCAAACTCGCTTTCGGCCTCTTGGTCGTGCCTTTAAAGCACATATGTTCAAGAAAATGCGAGAGGCCGTTCTGGGCTTTGGTCTCGTAATTTGAGCCGGTTTCGACTATTACCAAGACCATCACTGAAGGATTGCCCTTGGTTGGCACGGTAATAACCCTTAACCCATTTGACAGTGTGGTTTTCTTGAAATTCATCCCATCAGAAATCTTAGATCCATAAATTTATTTTAACTTACTGCCCGTCAGATTTCTAACGGGACAAGTGAGAAAAATAGAATACCTTAAATGATAGCTTCTTTCAAATCAGTGATGCTAATGCGTCTCTGCTCCCCATTGTCGCGATCACGAATCGTCACGGTATCATACTCGAGAGTGTCGAAGTCAACGGTAATACAGAAAGGCGTGCCAATTTCATCCTGTCTCCTATAACGCTTGCCGATGTTGCCATTATCGTCCCATTCAAGATTTGGGATTTGGGATTTAAGATTTAGGAATAACTCTCTCGCTTTCTTTACAAGCTCGGGCTTGTTCTTGAGAAGCGGGAATACCGCCGCGCGAACCGGCGCAATGTTTTTATTGAGTTTGAGATAAACCCTCTTCTCCCCGCCCAGCTCGTCTTCAGTATACGCTTCAAGCAACACTACAAGTAAAAGTCTCCCTAAACCAAACGTTGGTTCGATAACGTGAGGCACAAACTTTTCCCCAGCTTCTTCATCTCGATAACTTAAATCAACTCCCGAACCCTCTGTATGATTCTTTAAGTCGTAATCAGTCCGATACGCAATGGCTTGTATTTCCATATCACCAATTGGTCCTTGATACTCAAAATCAATAGTCCGTTTGGAATAATGCGCCCTTTCCTTTTCAGTAAGATCATTTTCCTTAACATTTTTTCTATCAATCCCTATTTCATCAAGCCATTCAAGCATTTCCTTTCTCCAGTATTCAAAATGTTTCTCCCAATCTGATTCCTTTATAAAATATTCGAATTCAGCAATTTCAAATTCACGCACTCGATAAATAAAATCACGAGGAGATATTTCGTTTCTAAAAGCACGGCCGATTTGAGCTATACCAAAAGGAATTTCCGGATGGAAGGTATCTAGAATATTTTTAAAATTCACAAACATACCTTGAGCCAGTTCCCCTCTCAAGTACGACTTGGAGGTTGAGCCTCCAAGTGAACCTGTTTCGACAGGAAACATGGTATTAAACGCTCTTTCTTCCCCTAAATCGCCTCCACAATCGGGACACTTCTTTTTGTTTTTTAAATGATCGGCTCTGAAACGATGACGACATTTTATACATTCTACAAGTGGGTCGGTGAAGTTTTTTAAATGCCCGCTAGCTTGCCACACTGGTTCCGGCATGATGATAGAACTAGAAATGCCATACATATCTTCTCGCGATTTCACAAATCGCTTCCACCATAAATCCTTTATGTTATAAGCTAAATCAGCGCCATATGGCCCGTAGTCCCAGAATCCCGAAAAACCGCCGTAGATTTCAGAACTCGGATAGATGAACCCGCGCCTTTTGCATAGCGAGACTATTTTCTCCATTATTCCTAATTCCTTATTCATTATTCCTATTTTATTTCACCACTATATCATCTCCCTGGATAAATGCCGGATCGCTCGTGAGCCGGGTGGTCAAAGGTGGGTTACTGGCAGTAACAAAATCCCCGGTCACAACATCTCGACCGGAGAAGACAATGCTGTTGACCAAACTAGGCGACGTGCCAATTTGGCCGAGAGATGGCGTAAGAGAGATTTGGAAAGAGACCTCTCTCGCGGCAGAAGAGAAACCGGAACCTGAAGAAAGTGCACCCATATCCCAAGTGACGATGTTAGAGGAAGAATCATAAGAAATATTTTCACCGGTAATACTATGGGCCCCGAGCCAACTGACTCCCGGCCCAAGTCGGGCGCTCACTCTCGCATCCGTTAAGTCACCTTGAGTATTGCCAACACCAAAAACGACGGTATAAGTAGTTTCCTTCCCCACCTGTGGCGGGATAGGGCCGAAATTGGCAAATGAACCCAATGAACGAAGCACTTTCGAAGAAAAATTAACTTGTGAGGAAATCCTTACTGTGCGAGTCTCGTTTATTGTTATCGGATTTTGTCCCACAGCACCGACCGGTATTCCTGTAATAGAAAAATTAAGCACTATATCGCGATTACCCTCTACTAGAGAGGCGGCTGGCAGAGAAGAAAATCTCAAGGTTACTTGCCCGTCTCCCCCAGGAGAAAGTTCTGGACTGCCGAGAGGGTTCACCAAATCCCAGATCACCCTTGAGTTTTTAGAATCGTATAAACCACTATTTCCGGCTGCGACAGAAGATTTGTCTAAAGCCGAACCTGAAAGATTGACCTCAAGACGAGGATTAAGCAATTTATCGGGTAGATTATTTTGAAACTTGATAGAAGCCGAGATTGGGCGGTCGGCAGGAGCCATATAGACCGGCATATCCTCTCCATTAAAAGCTACGTTTAGGCCGATAGATGGCCGGTCTATGGTAACGGTGTTTAGCCGAGAAATGATGTTAATTTTCAAATTAGGACTAACGTTATTGGAATCGGAAACGCCAACATAGAATCGGAAAGTGCGCTCTTCTCTGTTCTCTCCCACAAGTTGGCCGCGAATAGAAACGGTTTTTTTATCTCCGGGAGACAAGTCCCCGAGCGCCCAGATATTATTATCGGCACTCGAATCTGGAGTGGCATCAAACACACTATATCCATAAGGATATTCCGCTTTTAATACAACATCTTTTAAGATATCTTTAGCATTCAAAGCTACTGAAACCACGGTCGTAAAATTATCACCAGAAGTAACGGAACGAGGACTCTCAACTGTGAATATGATGGGAGCTTGACCTACAATAATTTCAAACACTTTGTCTTTGTAGAAAGTGGCATTTGAGCCTTTGACTTTATATTCAACTGAAAATTTTATTTCTTTGGTCTCACCAGGCGAACCCAGAAGCACCATGTTTACATTCTGCACCGCCTCGTGACCCGCCTCAATCACTCCCAAGTTATCTTTGGTATAAGTCAGAGACTCGACAGTATTATCTGGATTGCGACTGCCGGATGGATACTGGATTGAAAGATTGGCAAGTTCAAGGTCGGCATTATTGGTATTTGAAACAGTAACACCAAGTTCAAGTACTTCTCCAGCCGAAACGGTAGTCGGGCCAAGCACATTAATATCCACATTTCTGGAAGAAATAAAAGTGCTTCCACCCATAAAAACAAAACCGGCCACTAAAATGGTTACTATGAAAAATAGCATAGCGAAAGCAAAAATTTTTTTCATGAAGGGACTTGCTTTCATCACAACACGTTCGTGTGTGAGCATTTCATTAAGTTCCGGAGTCTGCCATTTTTCTTCAACATCTTTAGATTCAAGTTCCTTGACTGGAGTACGCTTATCTAAAGGATCCTTATAGCGTGTCCGAGAATAAAGAGTGTCATTCAGTCCTTCAATTCTCGATTTATCTTCTCTATCCATATTTGTTAATTGTAGCATCTCTATAAATTACTGGCTTGAATACCTTCATTTATAGCTTGGATCATATCTTTTTTGTCTAAATCAAGATCCACTTCTTTGAGATATCCTAAGTGGAAAAGAATTTGCGAAACTAGGTGAACTTCGAACATCTCGTCGTGAGGATTGGGAGAAAGAGCAAATTGCTCTACGGCATCAAACAACTCCGGGTGTGGTTCTTCCCCTTGAACAAGTTTCTCTATGAGAAAAAAAGGGTTGGCAACGTTGGACGATGCGGGAATACTTTGTAAGAATTGCGCTGAAATCAGCCGCCAATAATCTTTACCCTTCACAAAAGAGATTGAAGAAAGCGAAAAAGGTTCAATACTGCCCCGCAATTTCGAAGTATTCTTTCTTACTCCAATGACCCGGGCTTGAAGCTTGCCCAGATCACGAGTCAAGATACTGTAAATTCTGTCTGCTTCTCCTATCGCTCTTTCTGAAAGCACAATCCCACGAGTTGTGTAGATGTGGTAAGACACTTTAGTCCTCGAATTCTATATTGGTCGCCTTTTTTATTTGGGCAGAATGTTTCTTGAAAAAATCTTCTTCACCGGCTGACAGAACGTATTTCATTTTTTCGTTCGGTTTCAACCCTCTTTCCTTGCGCGTATCTTGGATAGAACGTATCGCGTCTCGAAGTTTCCCCTCTTCAATAAGTTCGGGAGTAAGCTCGATATCAAGTTCAACTTCTTGTTCTAAATTACTATTAACAACTATATTTTTGACATTCAACTCATCTCGAATCAGATCGAGATATTCTTTGCCTAGTTTTTTATTCTTTATTCTTAATTCATTTAAAGGCTGACGAACTTTGATATTAGCCCTCGAGCGAGCTTCGAGCGCAAGAGAAACAATTTTCCTTACTTCCCTCATCTTGGCCAAGATTTCTGTATCAACTTTCTCTGGTCTAGGCCAAACTTCAAAGTGTACGCTTTCGAAATCTTTTTCAGATTTTAAGCGCTGATAAATATCCTCTGCCAAAAAAGGCATAAATGGCGCCATAATTACGGCGACTCGAAGTAAAACTTCTCGTAGTTTTGGTAGAGCTTCTGGTCTTGTACGCGAACGGCGCAAGTACCATGTAGAAAGATCATCCACAAAATCTGCGAGAGGTCGACTGGCACGATCTAATTCATAGTTTTCCAAACCTTCTGTCACTTCTTTGATTAATTTTATCAGACATGCATCTATCCAGTGGTCTAAAATATGACCTCTTGAACTTTTAAGAACTTTTATCTCATTCACATATAGTTCATAAAAACCTATAACATTTTCCAGGCGAGAAATATTTTTCTTAACTATCTCATCTAAACTTTTTTCTGAGAAAGCTAGATCCTCCGCACGTACGGCTGATGATGAAACTAGATAATAACGCAGAGCGTCAGCACCGTATTTATTCAATACATAAGTGAGTTCTGGATAATTTTTTAGACGTTTAGACATTTTCTTGCCGTCCTCAGCCAAGATGAGCCCATTTACTATCACTTGTTTATATGGCGATTTATTGAAAAGTGCTGTTCCCAAGACCGCCATGGTATAGAACCAGCCGCGAGTTTGGTCCAAACCTTCGGCGATAAAGTCGGCTGGCGAGAAATCCTTTATTTCGCGCGAAGCAAATGGCACTGAACCGGAATCATACCAGGTATCAAAAACTTCAGGAACTCTGCGATACTCTTCGCCACTTTTCTCCAAGACTATCCCGTCGATATGAGGCCTATGCAGATCAAGTTCAAAATCATCGTTGTGCGGCATGGGTATAAAAGATAGTTCTTGGACTTCTGCGGTATGTAACATTTCTTGTTCTGCAAAATTACTACTCGACTGCCAAGCAGCAATTTTCTGCAGAACCCATAAAGGACTACCGTGAGAAATGATGAGAATGTTTTTTTTGACATAGCGGCTTTCGATCTCAAAGACAAACTCTCCAACGCGTTTAGACACGAGTTCCATATTAGATTCATTGAATTCATGCAAACGATCATCAATCACGACAACACTTTCTGGTAAACCAAGTTCTTGTCTAACTACTTCAGCAGTCTCTCTAGTACGTAGAAATGGCGAAGTGATTATAATGTCAATACTTTTTCTCTTGAGCTCTTTCGATGCAAATATTGCCTCTTGCTTGCCTTTTTCGGTCAGATGATTATTAGGGTCGCCCTTTGGATCCAGTATATGCTTGGCATTATCAATTGCCTCGCCATGTCGCATCACAAAGTATTTGTTGCCATTAGTCTTTATATATTTTTTAAGCGTATCAATAGAATCGATTACGATTCTCTTCGAACCATCCGCATTTTGCCAGACCGGCAGTGGCGTACCCCAAAAACGTGAGCGGGAAATAGCCCAGTCATGGACACCCTCGAGCCATTTTCCAAATC
The DNA here is from genome assembly GCA_001825315.1 of Candidatus Zambryskibacteria bacterium RIFCSPHIGHO2_02_FULL_43_14. Taxonomy (GTDB): domain Bacteria; phylum Patescibacteriota; class Minisyncoccia; order Phycocordibacterales; family Zambryskibacteraceae; genus UBA5004. The sequence continues at coordinate 32,084 of MHVR01000023.1, read as the reverse complement.
GCCCATCACGAATATCTTCTGGTACCCACTTCACCTTTTGGTTGTTCTTGATCAGTTTGTCCTTAATTTCAGTTACTTTCAGAAACCAAGAATAGGCCGCGTAATTCAACAGAGGAGTATCACAGCGCCAACAGTGTGGGTAGCTATGGATAATTTTCTCTTTCGCGAACAGTAGATTTTTACTTGCTAAATATTTTATGATTTTAATATCAGTAGCCTGGTGGTCATCCTTTGGTTTGACCAATTCTCCGGCAAAGTCCGCCACTTCCGGCTTAAAGCGTCCGTCAGTGCCAACGTGCTGAATAAAAGGTAGTTTTTCGCGTAGTGATAATTCGTAGTCATCTTCGCCAAACGCCGGCGCGATATGGACAATGCCCGTTCCCTCCTCCGCTTTGACAAAATCGGCGGCATAAACCCGGCCTTCGCTCTGGTAATAATCAAAGAGAGTTTTATATTTTTCCCCAATGAGTTCCCGGCCGGAAAAAGTACGAATGATTTTATGATTTTCTCCAAACACTTTTTCAACTAGCGACTGCGCAAGAATATAAGTATTGCCTTTGACCTCGCCCTCGACCACAGCATATTTAATTTCGGGATTTACTGCCAAAGCGACATTTCCCGGCAAGGTCCAAGGGGTGGTAGTCCAGGCCAACAAGTAAGTATTCGGCTGCCCGATAATCTCAAATTCAACGGTAACAGCGAGGTCGGTAATGTCTTTGTAGCCTAAATTAACTTCAAAATTGGAGAGAGTGGTCTCGCATCGCGGGCATAGATGCATCGACTTGAAGCCCTGATAGATTAATCCTTTGTCATGCAAATTCTTGAAAGACCACCAGACGGATTCGGTATAACCCGAGTCCATAGTTTTGTAGGCGTTGTCCATGTTTACCCACCGGCCAGTGCGAGGAATTATCTCTTTCCACTCTTTTTCGAATCTTAAGACACTTGCTCGTGCTCGTCTGTTAAATTCTGCGATACCGAACTTCTCAATATCCTTTTTAGTTTCTAGTCCCAGTTCTTTTTCGACTAAATTCTCAATCGGCAGACCGTGGCAATCCCAACCCCATCGGCGAGATACGTGGAAACCTTGCATTGTCTTGTAACGCGGGACCACGTCTTTTATTGTCCCGGGTAAGATATGTCCGTAATGAGGCAGACCTGTGGCAAACGGCGGCCCGTCATAAAATACAAACTCGCCTTTTGGAGAATCTTTTTCGAGACTTTTCTCGAATATTTTGTTATCTTTCCAGAATCGGAGAATTTTCTCCTCTCTTTGAGCTCGTTCAGACTTCTCTGCCATATTTTGGCTATTTTAACACTTTTTTCTCCGAACTCACATCCTTTCGGGGGCAGGTATTCCAAGAATAGTTAGACCGTTTTTCATTACTATATTAAACGCTTTGGCGATAGCCAGACGATATGGAGATTCTGGAGATATATCGATAATCTGTTCATGCGCATAAAAATTGTTGAAACTACTGGCAAGTTCAGTCAGATATGTAGTGATGTAATGGGGCGCATATTCCTTCTCTGCTCTTTCTACCACTTCTGGAAACCGGTACAAAAGTCTTTCAATTTCTCGAGTAGGGCCCGTCATCAAGGTGTCAACCTGCCAGGTTGACACCTTTGCTTTCTCTAGTAACGAACTAGTGCGCGCATACGCGTACTGGAGATAAACTCCTGAATCACCTTCTGTAGAAACAGATTTCTCTATATCAAATACAATGTCGTTACCTATAGCCTGACGCAGAATCATGTATTTTATAGCCCCAATTGCCACCGCTTCATTGCCCTTAACTTTTTTCTTGACTTCCTCAATCAACGCTTCGGCAGTGATAACATCCCCTGTCCTCGAAGACATTTTGCCCGAAGGCAAGCGCAACATGCCGTGGGAAATGTGTGTAGTTTTTTCAGCCAATTCTGGAAATATTTGTCTCATTGCTTCCAATACCACTTTGAAATACTCATTGACTTCATTGCCCGTAATAACAATTGATCGACCATATAAATATTTCTCTGATTTTATCTTTGCTATGCCAAGCTCTTTTGCCTCATAAGTTGGCAATCCTTCAGAATTTATGAAAACGCGCGTATGCAGACGAGGATTATACTTCTCCGCACGAAAGATTATGGCTCCATCACTTTTCTCAAAGACTTTGCCGATATTTTCTTCTACCACCCTTTGCCCGAAAGTACCCGACTCACTCTCGAAGAACATGAGGTCAAATTTGGTGCCAAGTTTGTTATAAATAACGTCAAATTTTTTCAAACTATCTTTTTTACCAGAATCATAAATCTCATTTATTTTTTCATCACTTCTTTCATATATCTTCTTATTTATTTCTTTAATTTCTTTTTTTGCCGTTTCATCTTCTTCATAAGCTTTAGCTCCGGCGGGATAAGGATTTTCCTCGCCTTTTAGAATTCCCCAAACAGCTTTCGCCACATGGATACCCACATCCCCTTGATAGCATGCTCGTCTAGTCTCTGATCCATTCCATTCCACAATTCGCGAAACTGCTTCACCAATAGTATTACTCATGAGATGACCAATATGAAACTCTTTGAACGGATTTGGATCCGTGTATTCAATAATAGTTTTCTCTCCTTTCAGATTTTCATTTCTGCCAAAATCTTCTCCCTTTTCAATAATCTCATTAATACTTTCCTTGAAAAATTTTTTCGAGAGGTAAAAATTGATAAATCCCAGCCCCGCGAGTTCCATCTTCTCTACCCCACTTGGAGGCTCAGCCTCCAAGTGGGTAATAATTTCTTTGGCTTTGCCAGTCTTAATACCTACGTTAGTAGAGTAGTCTCCCATCTTTAAATCTGTCGGGTGCTCCACCACAAAAGCCCCCGCCTCCAAATCCACGGACTTAAGAGCTTCTTTTATCAGTTTTTCTATATTCTCTTTCACCTCTTAAGAATAACATCAATCTTGCGAGCGATTAACTTCATATCCTTTTCTTTCTTTCCCCGCGTAGTTTCCGCCGCCGTGCCAATACGAATACCGGACGGGTCCATAGGACTTCTGGTCTCTCTTGGTATAGTATTTTTATTGACGATAATTCCAGCTTTTTCTAGCCTGTCACTCGCTTCTTTGCCAGAGATACCCTTTCCATTCATCCAAGTATCAACTAGGGCAAGATGAGTGTCAGTTCCCCCAGACACAATTCTCCAACCAAGCTTTTTAAGTTCATCTGCCAGAGTTTTTGTATTTTTTATAATTTGCTTTGCATATATTTTGAAATCTGGCCTGGCCGCCTCCGCCAAGGCTACGGCGGCCGAAGCGATTTGATTGAGATGCGGACCGCCTTGAAGTCCAGGAAAAATCGCTTTATCTATCTTCTTATTTAGCTCTCGCTTATCCATTCTCGAAAAAATGAGAGCGCTTCTCGGTCCACGCAAAGTCTTATGTGTAGTGGTAGTCACCACATCAGCATACGAAAACGGCGATGAACACGCACCTCCGGCGACAAGTCCAGCAGTATGTGACATATCCACCATTAAGTACGCCCCGCAAGCATCGGCAATTTCCCTGAATTTCTTGAAATCAATATTTCTCGGATAAGCGGTAAAACCGGCAATGATAATATTCGGTTTTTCTTTCTTTGCCAATTTTTTTACCGCCCTATAATCGATTCTCTCTGTTTTGGGATCGACTCCATACTGGACTGCTTTCCAGAACTTTCCTGTCGCAGATACTTTATATCCATGCGTTAAGTGCCCACCGTCTGTTAGTGACATGCCCATAATAATTCCACCAAGCGGTACCAATCCAAGATAAACAGCGAGATTTGCGGGCGAACCAGACAAGGCTTGAACGTTTACCGCCCATTTCTTCGGAGAGAGTTTAAAGAGTTTTAAGGCGCGTGTTTTGCACAAACTTTCAATCTTGTCAGAAACTTCATTACCGCCATAGTAACGATGTCCCGCATATCCTTCTGCATATTTATTAGTTAATTCCGAACCAAGTGCTTCCAATACATCTTGCGAGACATAATTTTCAGACGCAATCAAGTTTATAACGCTTTTCTGGCGTTTTTTCTCCTGTTCTATGAGTTTCTGAATTTCTTTGTCTTTCATTTATTTTCTATCTTTTTCATCGAAGCCACCCGCAACTGTCATTTTTGCTCGAAGAGGAGGATGCGATTCATATCCATCGAGCTGTACCATTTCAGGTGCAAAGTTATCCAGATCCTTAACCTCATCACTAAGTATCAATCTACAGAATGGTTTAGGGTCTCGAGTTAATTGCTCTTTTACTTGCTCGATATGATCTTCGTAGATGTGAACATCACCTAGGGTATGGACAAATTCACCTGGTTCATATCCGCAAATTTTAGCAATGATCATGGTGAGGGCCGCATAACTTGCAATGTTGAATGGTACTCCAAGAAATGTGTCACAGCTTCTCTGATATAGGAGACAAGAAAGCTTTCCGTTGGCCACGTTGAAATGCAACAATATATGACACAGTGGGAAAGAAAGTGCCTCTCCTGGTTTTGCCATTGCATACAAGAATTGAGGGTTCCATACGGACATCACGGCATGTTTTCTTTCTGGAAAATTTTTAAGCGTATCCACTACCCACGCCAGCTGGTCTATTTTCCTACCGTCACTTGCCGGCCATGCGCGCCACTGTTCTCCATAAATACGAGGCAACTCGCCGTGAGCTTTGGCAAACTCTCCGTCAGTTTTTATTTTTTCCACAAATTTTTCTAGTGTGAGCTGAGGAAATTTGCCTTCATCTGATTTCTTCTTATAAATTTTATATGGATAATCATTCCAGATAGGACACCCCCGATCGACAAGGTACTTGATATTAGTTTGCCCAGTGATGAACCATGCCAGTTCAGTGAGAATACTATTCCAAGCCATTTTTTTAGTAGTAAGCAGTGGGAATCCTTTCGAAAGATCGTATCGACACTGCCTGCCAAAAACACTAATTAACCCATTGCCAGTATTGTGGTCTTTCTTCAATACTCCATGATCTAAAATGTCTTGGAGAAGATTTAGATACTGATACTCTGGATGACTTTTATCGTTCATGTCATTTTTTCTTGGCTTTCTTAACTTTACGTAAAATATTTTTAGGCGGTGTCTCAATTTTCCACTTGTCGTTCACATATTTATTGATTTTCTTATAATTTTTCTCTGGCGCAGTCACCATTTTGGAGAAAGTCAGTTGACCCACAGGCATCCCGGGGGTAAGGATGATGGGAACCTCATTGAGATTACAGAGTTCAAAGGTGATACATAGGAAGTGCCCCGGGTTAATCAATCCAGCAGTATTGTGCACCATAAGCCCAATACGGGCCAAACTTGATTTGCCATGCAGTTGTATCACGTACTTCTCGGAACCAAAGTAGTCAATTGAGATACCCAAAATACTTACTCCAGGATGCAAAACGAAGGTCTCGCCTTTCTTCAATATTATGTCTTTGGTCTTTGCAAATTTTTTCTTAACCGGATCTATGGCATCTATACCGTGAGATTCCGTTAACATGAACTTATTCCCCAATAGAATATCATAGCTTGCCGGTTGAAGTCGTTTTTGATCAAAGTCGGAGATAATTATGTCCCCAGCTTTAACCGCTTTTTTTATATCAATATCAGATAAAAACATATTAGTCTATGTTAAATATTTTTTCTGTCCCGTAATAATCTCTCCAATTACTATTATAGTGAGCAAACATTCTTTCTAGTCTATCCTGCGGCAGTTCTTCCACCCCGAAGCTCTTCATAATTTTTAGGAGCTCTTCCTTGACTGATTCTGTCACGAATTTATCCGGAACCACTTTTTCAAATTCGGCCAGATACCCGTAGCCCGCGTTCTTATCGAGACACACATTGATATCGTCTAACTTATATTCTTCCCTCTCGCGAGACCATTTAGCTTGATACTCAAGACCGGCATCTAGGAGAAGTTTGTCTAATTCATTTAATGTTATTTTCATTTCGGACTCAAACTCTATACGAGATACGCCGTTAGCGCTTGTGTCGTTATCAATGGATGCCTTGATGACTAGGAGAACTTTACCATCCGTATCTCTGGTGCGAACTGAAAAGTTACTCCCCTCTTCTATAATATTATTGAATTTAACTTTATCTTCTCCAAAGAGATGTGAATTAAATTTTTCTTTAAACTTGTTGACATCGTTGAGGATAAAATAGTGGTTAAGCTGGTTGTTGCTTCTTACAAATTCGCCGCCTTTTTCTTTAATCTTCTCCTTCAATTTACGAGCTCTTTCGAAGCTACCTAGGAGACTTTTGATTTCAATTTCGTATTGAGACATAATTGATGGGATTATGTTACCACACATTAGCATTATAGTGGCACATTCAAGAAATATGGTCATAGGTAAAACTAATAATTTGCCTTGGCGTCTACCGGAAGACCTCAAAAGATTCAAAAAATTGACCACTGGTCACCCCATAATTATGGGTAGAAAAACTTATCAATCTATAGGCAGACCACTTCCCAGCAGAACAAATATTGTGGTCACCAGAGATATAAATTTAGAAATCCCCGGATGCATAGTGGTTCACTCCGCAGTTGAAGCGATTAAGAGGGCTCAAGAGTTTGACCAAGAAGAAGTTTTTATTATTGGCGGAGCAGAGATTTATAAAGAGACCTTATCTTTGGCAGATAGATTATATGTGACAAAGGTAGAGATGGATGTAGACGGTGATGCTTTTTTCCCGGAATATTCAAATATATTTACAAAAAAGATTTCAAAGGAATCCGGTGAATTTGAGGGACTGAAATATTCTTATCTAATACTGGAGAAATAAATGGTTTTAGAAAGATTGATAGATATCTTTACGGTGACCAATTGCGAACAAGATAATATTCTCGCCCGATAAGCGGAAAATGCCTCGGTATGCGCGAGTAATTCTGAAAGAATAAACTTTATCACTACCCGGGAAACCTTTTAACTTTTTAGTATGTAGTTTTGAATGAAAAACATCTTCTACTAAAAGTTGTTCTTGAGAGGTCGCTAACTTACGATCCTTTTTAGACAAAGTGCAGATACTTTTTATATAGTGCTTTGTCTTGAGAACAACCATATCCTAAAACTCTTTGAGTGATTCTTTGTATGCCAGCATAATCTCTTTTTTATTGGTATACACATTGAGTGTTTCTGTCGGAAGTTTAGAGATAGTAATACCTTGGTTAACAACAAACTGACGGAGTGAGGCATTTACAACATCAGTCAAAGAAAGCCCGAGATCTTTGGCAAGCGCTTGAGCCTTAGTTTTTAATTCCTTTTTAGTCTTTACTAACATTGTCGTGTCCATATTCTAAAGTATATACAAATGGATATTATTTGTCAACAGTTTAAATAGACTTAAAAGATTACTTCACCTCCACCCCCATGCTCCTCGCTGTTCCAGCGATAATTTTAGAGGCGGCTTCGATGTCGTTGGCATTCAAATCTACCATCTTCTTTTCAGCAATTTCTTTTAATTGAGTCTTAGTCAATATACCGACCTTAGAGGTAATGTTTGTACCCGAGCCCTTCTCTTTGCCCAAAGCTTTGAGAATCAAGGCCGAAGCAGGTTCGGTCTTATAAGTCAGCCTGTAACTTCTATCTTCAAACACCTCAACAACTGTTGGCACCGTCTCGCCTTTGCGCTCTTTAGTCTCATCATTAAAACGTTTAACAAATTCACCAATAGGAATACCGGCGGCACCAAGCACCGGCCCGAGTGCCTGGCCGGGAACAGCTGCGCCTCCTGGGATTTGGAGCTTCAATACTTTGACTATTTTTTTCGCCATTGTTCGGATAGATTACCAACTTAAATCACAAATTACAAGCACTCAATTTGCTTCTGCAATTTCCAACTATTCTCATGTTTCGATATCCCCAAATAAGACAGTTCGGTTTGCTCCAAGGTGTCAACCTGGCAGGTTGACACCTTCAGGTTGACACCTTCTCGGATTCGGGTCCGAGACCTCGTTGGCGTTGACGTTCCAGCCGTAGCCGGCGTGCCAGTACGCGCTGACCGCGCGACCATCATCGAACTAGATTTTCTTCACTTGAAGGAAATCTAGTTCGACAGGGGTCTCGCGGCCGAACATGTTGACCAGAACTTTAACCTTGCCGCGTTCTTCGTCAATCTCGGAGACTTTGCCTTCCAGCTCTTTAAATGGACCATCGACGATGAGAACGGCGTCATTCTCCAAGAGATTGATAGTATGAGTTATCTTGTCGGCAGACATCCTGGCAAAGAGCGCTTCCACTTCTGCTTTATCAATCGGCACCGGATAGACTCCAGAACCGACAAAACCCGTCACTCTCGGGGTATTGCGTACCACGTACCAAGAATCGTCCGTGACAATCATATCTACTAAGATATAGCCCGGATAAATTTTTTCTTCCTCTTCGACCCGCTTACCTCCTTTAATCTTAATCTTCTTTTCTGTCGGCACTATAACATTGAAAATTTTATCCTCCATACCAAGAGATTCAATGCGCTGTTTGAGATTGCGCATCACCGCATTCTCGTAGCCAGCATAAGTGTGGACAACATACCAATTTCTGCCTTCCGAAATTTTTTGTTTAGTCATTTTATTTATAGTGAGCTTGTCGAACTAGAGGATAAATTTCTCGAGTATCAGAGAAAAGAGATAATCAAAGAAACCCAAGAAAATGGACACTAAAATTGAAATCACAACCACCACAACGGTAAAGATGATTGACTGGCGGCGCGTTGGCCAAGAAACATATTTAAGTTCTCCACGCGTGTCTCTGATGTAATTTATTAGTCTGTGCATAATTTTCTTGTTATAAAAAACACCCTCGTGGGCGTTCCTCAACCATACTATAAATGGCTGGGGAAAGTCAAATCATAGACCAAAAACTATCGTATCTCGTAGATAACTGTAACGTTTACCGTAACTTTATTTTCCCCCATCGGAATAGTCGGAACTGGCATGGTTGAAGTCTTGATTGAATCTGCTCCCATACCTTCTGCATAGTATGGCATTGGCCCTCCACCGGTATTATCATAGAAATTTACCACCCGCACTAGTCTGACTCCAAGTTCTTGTGAAAGTATTTTGGCTTTATTTTTAGCATCCGTAATAGCCTTACTTCGAGCTTCATTCAGCATTTTCTCCGGGTCATCCACGGTAAAAGATATACCGGAAAGATTCGTGGCACCCTTAGCACCTACCAGAGCAAGAGCCTTACCTGCATCTTGAGTTTTTCTTATCTTTATCGAAATACTATGATTTGCGGTATAACCATCCGGAACCTGTCTCGATGGCGGGCAAAATGTAGAAGAACAAACCATCGACTCATAAGTGTACTTTGGCCAGACGGAGTAGTCAGTGGTTTTGATATCTTTTTCTTCAATGCCTAGTGATTTGAGTTCAGTCAGAATAACTTCAGTTTTTTCGGTTACCAACTTTTGGGCGTCACTGACTTCCGAAGCATCAGCTGAAACAGCAAAAGAGAAAGTAGCAACATCTGGTACAGAAATGACCTCCCCAGTACCTGAAACTGAAATAGAATTGTACGCTGGATTGATATCGCGCAAATATTTGAGCGCTCCAAGGGTTTCAACTGCGAGAAACACTGCCAGAACAATAAGTACGATCCAAACCCATTTTAAAATTTTTTGCATTTCTTGTGTATTCATTTCGGTTTATTATATCACAAATTTATTCTTTCCCTCAACGAACGTCTCTCTCCGATAAAAACATTAAACATTAGTACCGTAAGACTTACGGACAAAAGTCCAAGAGCAATACCCGCCAGGATATCGAGTGTCCAGTGCGCTCCGAGATAAAGTCGAGAAAAGCAGATAAGGACCGCTCCTGAAATTGAACCGAGAATCAAAGAGATTTTACCCTTTAATGTCCCCATTTTACCAAAAAAAGTATGGGCCAACATAAAAAAGAACGCAGTTGCGACGGTCGCGTGTCCGGAAGGAAAACTCCAACCGTTAACAGCGACAAGCTCGGAACCCGGCCGTGTAATTTGGAAGGTGTTCTTGAGTATCGTCAACGAAACAACCGCTATAATCAACGCGGTGACAAAAAGCGCGGCATCATAAACACGTCCGCGTATGATAAGCAACACCGCAATAAAGACCGTCGCCGACGAGAGGATAAAAGGGTTGCCCAATCTGGTAACGGTTACTAAAATAGTTGTCAAAAATGGGGTGCGCATATGTACTACCACCCGCTCTATGACAGTATTGAGAGGTGTCAATTCCGTACCAGAAAGCAGGCCCTCAATAATAATCACAAGCACCAATCCCGAGATCATATAGACTAAGAGAAAGAGAATATTCTTCGCCCAATTTGGAAACATCATACCTTTAAGATTATCATAAAATACTTGCGAGAGCTCCTACCAGAATATCAAGCTCCATGGTGGCTACCCCGGTAACTTTATCCGCGCCACCATAATATATATATAGTAGATTATCACGCACTACTATGCCACAAGGAAAGACTACGTTTCTTACTATTCCCTCTTTCTCATATAATTCCTCCGGTTCAAAAATTGGGTCGGCTGAACGTGACAGTACAGTTGTCGGGTCTTTAAGATCCAAGAGTACCGCTCCGACGCGGTAAGTGTGGTGGCCTTTTGATACAGCATGATATAGGAGAACCCAACCTTGTTTGGTCCGAATAGGAGAAGCCGTAATGCCAACTTTTTCACTATCCCACATTCCGACTCTCGGCCCGAAAATTCGAATACATTTATTAACTGTCTCCGTTTTAAAATCTAGCGATCTAAGAAAATCACCGCAAATATCCGTCCCAATGCGATGAAGTATCATGTATTTACCTCCAATTTTCTCCGGGAGAATACAGGTATCCTTGTCATCAACGCCTTTTGGAGTAATGAGTTCCGGCTTCTTCCACTTCCAATATCGCGATAAGAAATCTTGTTCTTTGATAGAGGTAACTGCTACCCGTGGCGGACCAATGCCATCAAAAGCGGTGTAGCACATATACAAATTATTCCCGATTTTGGTAAGACGAGGGTCCTCACATCCGGAATTGGCTCCTTCTATTTTCTTAGTTTCGAAGTCTTCGCGTGGAGTATAAATTGGTTCATCCAGACGTTCGGTTATTGCTATCCCATCAATACTTGTGGCATAACCGATAGTAGAAGTGTTATCGTCCGAAAGTGCGCGATAGAGAATATGAACCTTACCTCCGAGATCAATAGCGCCGGGGTTAAATGTCGCTTTTGATTCCCACCTGTGATTTGGATTAGGCACAATGATAGGGTTATTTTCAAGACGTCTGAAACGCCATCGATATTTAGTTTTAATATCAATACTTGAGATTAAGTCGTCGATGTTGATATATGCGGAACAAATGGTGGTATCGGAGGCACCGTAGTAGATTGTCAAAGTTTTGTCGTTGAGAAGCGTACCGGACGGAAAAATGATATTGGAAACGTGGCCAGAAAGTTCATAGGGCTCCTCGGGCACCATCATAGGGCCGTTCGTGCGACCGATAATTTTATACGGATTTTCTAAGTCAAGGAGTAGCGCTTCGACACCGAATTGGGGCCTCAAATTTTCCGACGAAGGAAAATAGTGCTCAATATGCGAATAAATAAGAAGCCAGCCATGCTTGGTTTTAATTGGGGCAGCTCCTACCTCTACATGGTCGTAGTCATTGCGACGCAATTCCAATTTATGATCATCAATATGTTCGTGCCAATCTTCCCAAAACTCTTGAGACCAAAATTCAGAGATATCATCGGCTTGAGCAATGACCATCTTAGCCACGGAACCGTCAGTATGGGCGCTGAAAATGACTGTGACTTTGCCATTTATCCGCTCCGGGAAAAGAGTCATGGCTTTGGCATTGAAAGGCGTCACTAGATGCCGTTCATTGACGCGCTTCAGGTCATTTGATATCGCCACGGCGACCTTAATACCTTCCGCAACGAATGGAAAGTGAGACAAAGCCGTGTAAAAGATATAATAGCGGCCCTCAAAAAAAGTTATTCGCGGGTCCTCACAGCCAAATTTTTCCCACTCCTCCAAAGGCTCTATAAATTGCCTGCGGTCCTCAAAATGTAAACCGTCTGCACTCTTAGCTATACCGATGGTAGATATCTGATCAGGAGTCCTTAACGGATCCTTACTCGATATCGCCCGATATAGGCCATAAATGCCTCGACCTCGCCTCACCGGAGACATATTGAAAGTGGCAGATGCTTCCCAGTAATGGTCACGGGTAGGTACCAGAATGGGATTATCTTCTGTTCGTTTGATTACAAACATATGTATCTATACCACCTTGACGGATTTGATTGAAAAAACAGTGTGTTCATTCTTCATGAGCTTGCGAACAAACTCAGGCAGATTGGTATAGGCCACACCAATGTGCTTATCTCCTCCTCCGTAATATATGAGAAGAGTGCTACCTCTAACTATAGCTCCGGAAGCGTAGATGATACCTGGTTTCCAATCGTTCTCGTACCATTCATCAGGTTCGAGTATTGGATAATTTGAACGGTAGAGAACTTTTCTCGGGTCTTTTAGATCAAGTAGCAATGCCCCGAGTTTATAACGACCTGGATCGTTTTTATCCATAGCATGGTAGAAAAGTAGCCAGCCGTATTTAGTCTTCACGGGAGGCGGACCAACACTGCGAGTGCGATTGTGCCAACCGATTATCCGGTCAGGTAAAAGTTGCGGGTCCGGACTGTCCAAGACAAGCGGTTCGCGCAGATTGATATCGTCTAAATATTCGATGCGTACCCGCGCCTGGTCAGTGTCATAAAGATTGTGAAGGATGGCATATTTGCCGTCTATTTTCTCCGGGAAAAGTACCCAGTTTTTATGCCTTTCATTGGGAGGAGACAAGTAGATAACATGTCGCCAATCCCACCGACCGTCTTCAAGATCTTTCTCATCAATGGAAGTCAATCCGACTCTTATCGAATACCATCCGTTGAACATATTAAACGTCAGATATATTTGATTATCAATTTTAACCGCCCTTGGGTCTTCACACCCACCCCACCCACCTCCAGAAGCATGAAGCGTTCTATTGTAGTGAAGTCTTGCCGGAGAAGTGTGAGAATGATGTTTAGCAGATTCGGCGGAAGTCTCTGGCATATAGACAGGATGGGGATACCTCTTGTCAAAATGAATACCATCTTTACTCGAGGCATAACCTATACGAGAAATACCGTCAGGACCCAAAGCGCGGTAGAAGAGGTGAACCCGTCCTTCGTGCACAACTGCGCCGGGATTAAAAACCGCTTCCGATTCCCAGTAAGAACCTGAAATTGGACTCATAACAGGATTATGAAAAGCTCGATGCAAGTCCAAAGGTCTTGGTTTCTTCCATTTGCGCGCAACTTTATATATCTTTTTGGGGACTTTCTTCTTTTTTATTTTAACCGTCCTTTTTATAGCCTTCTTTAAAGAATCCTTGGTTTTCTTTTTGGAAACAGTTTTTTTCTTAGATGCGGCCATATTTATCTTCTATTCTAACGATGTCATTTTCATCAAATTTTCCTCTTGAAATCTCCAGTACCTCGACCTCGTTTATAGGCGCAGATATCTGATGTTTCATTTCCGGTGGAATTTCAAATTCATCGCCTATTTTAGCACGAACCATTTTATCTCCTATTATAATATCTGGGTTGCCCGAGAGGACTCTCCAAAACTCATTTCTATAGTGATGTTTCTGTAAACTGAAAACCTCGCCTTTTTTAATAAAAAGAATTTTTACTGTATTTCCCTCGTTCTCCGCAAACTCCCGAAACCCTCCCCAAGGACGTTCTTCAGTGAAAGGTTTTGATCTCCCCATTCAACTATTGTAACACCAGTTTTACTTATTCCAAGAGTCCCATAATGACCTTCTTGGTTTCTCCCTGATCTTTTACCGCTCTAGATTCTCCCGCCACAGAGAGAGCTGGGGCATCGTTGCCGTCTGGATAGAGTTCGTTTCCGACATATAACAACTTTTCGTTCGGTAAATTAAGATATTTCAGAAGTTCGCGAAGTCCGTAGGCCTTGTCTATCCCTTTTCTTGTCACATCTATGGAGGTAGCCCCGCCAATATGAGAAGCGAAATCGGGCAGATATTTCTTAAGAACCGACACCATTTGTCCACGCTTACTATGGCCCTTGTCCCAAGCTTCTTTGAGTTCGATAGGTGCATTCTGCCCGAAAGCAGAGAAAGTGATCTGTGAACCGCGGTCTTCTATAACTTCTCCGTAGGCATGTTCAGGTATGACAAATCCAACTTCAGTGAACATTTTATTAAACGCAGCATATATTTCTTTTTTCTCGCTATCGGTTAGAGCATTAACGGGCGGGCACTGCCATGCGCCTTCTTTATAAATACAGAGAGTAGTGCCATTGGTCGGTAGGAGGTAAAGATTTTTGAGCAATTCACCATCCTTGGTCAGATGCGCCAAAATTTGGGATTCGAATTGCTTATAGGAGGCACCGGATATTATCGCCACTTTGTACTTATTCATTAACTTATTCAAGAGGTCGGACATGTCCGTATCAATCAGAGGATTATCCTCAAGCGGCGATTTGCTCCTAGTCAGAGTGCCGTCAATATCAAACGCGATGACCTCAAATTTCTTCATTTTTATTTCGTATTACTCAGTTTTTCAAGCATTTTTTCTATTCGATTTATTTTATCTTTGAGACTAGAAAGAGATAACTCTTCCTCTTCTATTTCCTTGAGAGTTTTTTCTTCTAATTTCTTTTCCCCGCGCAGGCCAGAGATAATAAGGCGATTGCCCAAGAATTCTGTGACCAATACACCGATAGCAAGTAGCACCAGAAAACCGAACAGAAGGGATGCTTGTGGTGGTATCCCAATAATGTCTGAAGTTTCCCAGACGCCGCGCCAGAAGGACACAATCCCCACACCAGAAATGAATCCATAGACGATTGGATAGCGGCTCAAAAAACCGCGAATTTTGTTCTCAAATTTGTCGAAAAAATGCGCTATTTTACTCATCTCTAAATAATACACCAAACGAACAGATTTTGAACCGCGCTTCGGGAATACTGGGGGTGCCTACAGGGAATCGAACCCTGATTGCAAGCTCCACAAGCTCGAGTGTTAACCGTTACACCATAGGCACCATGCATCAGCTACATTACCACGACAAGGTCAAAAATAGAACCGATTTTTACTACAAAATTTTCTCTTCAAATCTAAGTTCAGACGATTGCGTTCTTACGTCAAATCTCACTCTGCCGATGATCTGGTCTCTTTCTGTTTTGACATCCACTCGCCATTTCTCCGCAAAGAGACCTTCTTTCTTCGAAAAGCCACGATAACCTTCTCCTCTTCCTCCTTCAATGGAAAAAGTGATTCTTGTGACACTTACCCATTTACCCATTGCCTGGTCAAAATACTGCCAATCATGGACAATGTTTGTATCTAAATCTGTCGGAGCAAACACGGAGCTGAAAACATATAATGAAGCGCCCTTCTTCAGATGAATCACCTCCAAAACAAGAGGGATTCGTTCGTACCACGTTTTTCTCTCTCCGACAGCCCTATAGTCTTCCCCCACTCTCTCTACAGAGTAATAGACGCCCGCATCTTTCAATGAGAGTGGAATCGGCGGAATTAAATTTGAGAAATATAAAACGTTGATAAGAATAAAAATAAAGAGGATGGCATTTCTAAGATTTATTCTGCTTTCTCTATATCGATTTGGCACAATTTTGAAGAGGAGTTTGGAAAAGAGGAAGATAAAGCTCAAACTGACAACGCCACTCAACATAAAGACGACCACACCCATGGTCTTAAGCAGAACCGGAACAAAAAAGATGGAGAAAGAGAAAATGGCGACGAAATAAATGGAAACTTGGAAAGCTATTTTCTGATAATGCTCTCTGAAAAATTCGTTACCGATGAGAAGGAAGAGTAAGATAGAAACAAAAGGCCAACTCGAGGAAAGAGTAGCGCTTCTAGTGTAGAAAACAAAGAAGGCGCTAAAGAGGCCTCCAAAGGCAAACTGGATAAAAAGCGATAAAAAATTCTGTACCCTGACAAAAAAACTTCTTCGAGGAGGATGCTCTTGGTAATAATTAAGAGCGATAATGCTTCCGCCGGAAATTACAAGATAAGAGACAATGGTAAGATTTTCGAAAAGTAGATCGATTCTGCGAATAGTGAGATTATCGAAAATAAAACCGACAACTAAAGCGAAAGATGAGATATGCTTTTCATACCTTTCGTATAATGTTTCCGTTTTTTTCAAAAGAGACTGCATCCGAAGTGTGCTCGGGAGAGGATTTGCACCTCCACGCCTTGCGGCACAGGAACCTCAATCCTGCTTGGCTACTAATTACAACACCCGAGCATATTGCCAATACTACTTTGGTTCGATAGTTTCTTCAACCACTTCGGCATTCTTCGCCATTCTCTGATTTCTCATCTGACGGCTAATTTCTTTGGCTGCTTTTTCTCGGATGTGATAAAGCTTGGCACGACGAACCTTAGAACGCTTCACAACTTCGATCTTTTCGATCACAGGAGAATAGAGTGGGAAAATTTTTTCTACCCCTACACCGGAAGACATGCGACGGACAGTGAAGGTGGCCCCGGCTTCCTTGCCGTGTTTACGAGCGAGTACTAGTCCCTCAAAAGCTTGCAGACGGGTTTTGCCCTTCTCAACAATTTTCTGCCAGACACGCACAGTATCCCCCGCGCGGAGCTCAAGTTTCTGCCTTTCTTCAATATTTACTGGACTTATGACCCTATTCATTAGGAGACCAATCTAACACAATATCTGCCTCAAGACAAATTAAATATATATGACTTTCTGATACCTTAATTTAGGCTTCTAAATAAGGCTTTTTATGGTTTTTTGATTACCTATACGCGCTACCGCGGTTATCTACAACCTCAACTAGTACCGTTTGTTTTTCGGAATTTATTGAAAATATAATCCTATTCTTCCCTACTCGAACGCGCAAATATCCATCCCATTTGCCGGAAAGACGCTTAATATCAATGGCAACTGTTCCTCCTCGCAATTTTTGGATAGCTTTTCGTATTGGTTCAACAACGAAGTTGTCCGATAGATGATGCTGTTTTAAAAATTTTTCCGCCTGTCTTGAAATCTCGATTACCCAAACCATGAAGTCTATTAGATACGAATACGGATTGTTCGTACCGCGCGATGAGATGGTCTGTTATACAATTTTTCTATTCCCTTCTGCTCTTTTATGGAGATAAACGACAAAACACCCGCGCGCGCTTTCATCAGCTCTTCCACGAGAGCCTCTCGCACGCTTAGGCGGGCTAGTTCTTTTATTTCATTTTTTAATGCCGTGGTCATATGGGCTAGTTTAACATATTGAGAGCTTGTTTGAAATCTTCTGGATACGGGGCTTCTATTATCACTTTTTTATCATTCACGGTTTTGAAAGTAATAGCACGAGAGTGGAGAGCGAGACGAGTAAAACCGAGGAGGCACGGTTTATTGGGCGCATAAAGCTTGTCACAGACGATCGGGTGATGAAGCGCTTTGAAGTGCACTCGAATCTGGTGTGTTCTGCCCGTCTTAGGTTTAGCTTCCATGAAAGTAACACTCTTGCTTTGCCCCTCCGAAGCTTTATGCGAAGGAGGGTCACTTACCCGTTTAAGTACTTGGAAATATGTTATCGCCTCGCGCATCTCCCCTCTCGCCCCTCTCTGCGCAGATCTTTTTTTAAAGTTAGAAACACTTCTGCCTATAGGCAAGTTTATCGTGCCATAATCGTCTTTCATATTGCCGTAGATAAATAGATGGTAAATTTTTTCAATTTCTCTTTTCTGAAATTGTTCTTTTAAAACGGCATAACCTCTTTTGGTTTTCGCTAAAAGTAAAACCCCGGAAGTTTCTCGGTCTATCCTGTGCACCACGCCCGCTCTTTCTATCAACTCGCCACTGGTCTTCTTTATAGACTCCCCCACATCTTTTGAATCCGGATAAGTTTTAGCAAACCACTCCGAAACGCTCGGCTCAACAATACGCCCATCAGGATGCACTATTAACCCAGCGGGTTTATTCAATACAAGAATGTTCTCGTCCTCGTAGAGAATATTTTTGGATAAATCAATCATGGGTGGTTTACCACGAGCTTGTCGAGTGGGCGGTAGAGGGCTCGAACCCCTGACATCCTCAGTGTAAATGAGGCGCTCTACCAACTGAGCTAACCGCCCTAATGGCACGATGTTATCATATAATGTATTGTCTTTGCACGGGCACGTGGCGGAATTGGTATACGCGCACGATTCAGAATCGTGTGCCGCAAGGATTGAGGGTTCAAATCCCTCCGTGCCCACTAAATAAAAAACTTACAACATGTTCAGATGCTTGTTCATCATCGTAATATCTAGTATCATATAAGCGATATGTCCCTACGCCGGAAACAGTACCAGAATGCCATCCTGTATTTGTGCCGGAAGTTAAAAGGCGAGGTGCGCGGTAAGAAAAAGTTAGCGAAATTACTCTATTTTGCGGATTTTGACTTGTATGAAAAAAGTCAGAAGTTAATAACTGGCGATATTTATTGTGCGCTTCCCATGGGTCCCGTACCCTCTGCGTTGGAAGAAATTACTGCTGAAATGGTAAAGAAAAAAATGCTCAGTATTGAGCAGATCGAGGAGCGCGTAGGATATAATCCAACTGAAGTGTACAAATGTATCGTCGAACCTGATATTTCTGTCTTTAATGAGGAAGAGAAGAAAATGCTTGACAGAATTGTCATAAAATACGGCCATCTCAACGGTAAGCAATTAGAAGAACTGTCCCACGCTGAAGCCCCATATATTGGCACAGAGTTGCGAAAAGAGATTCCTTACGAACTGACATACTATCGTGGTACAGATTTTGGTGATTCATGATTCAATTCCTTTACCACGACGGCATTCAAAAAGAAATCGCCGCCCTAGGGCGGCGATTTCACAATATAGATGATGGCCTTTCCGCATTTGAGAGGTTATGTGAAAAACAATTCCACCCTACAAACCCACAACCAGCAATTGGACCGGGAAAACTTCATCGCATTTCACAGAATGATATTTGGACACTTTGGAAAATTGAACTCATTGTCCCAAATTCTGGTCTGCGTCCAAATCAATTTCCTAGAATGTGGTTTGTAGTAAAGGGTGCGATTATTGCATTTTTGTGTATTACCTCGCATATTGACAACTATAATGATAATGAGATGAATCTCCTTGCATTATCGAGAGTATCAGACTTATTTTGAATATCATTTTTTATCTTAAATGGAAAAAAACTATCAAAAATTAAGTATCGAAGCCCACCGGAAAGCTCGCGGGAAAATTGCAGTTATTAGCAAATTTCCTGTTAGGAATCGCGAAGATTTGGCAATAGCATACACACCGGGAGTAGCCGGACCAGCGCTAGAAATAGCGAAAAACAAGAAACTTGCCTACGATTTAACTTCAACTAAAAATGGCGTGGCCATTGTTTCGGACGGCTCGGCAGTCTTGGGATTAGGTAATATTGGCCCCGAAGCGGCCCTGCCTATCATGGAAGGCAAGGCTGTACTCTTCAAACGTTTTGCCAACATTGACGCCTTCCCGATTGTGCTCTCCACCCAGAACACTGATGAGATAGTGGCTACGGTTAAAGCCATCGCGCCAACCTTCGGTGGCATTAATCTGGAAGATATTTCCGCGCCGCGCTGTTTCGAAATCGAAACACGTTTAAAAAAGAATCTTCCTATTCCCGTGATGCACGACGATCAACACGGTACCGCTATTGTGGTTCTTGCCGGACTTATCAACGCATTGAAAGTAGTCAGAAAGAAAAAAGAATTGGTACGAGTGGTGATAAACGGCGCGGGTGCGGCCGGAACGGCCATTGCGAAACTCCTCTATCTCTATGGGGTACGCCACATCGTAGTCTGCGATAGTCAAGGAATTGTAAGTAAAAAACGACATGACCTTACATCTGTAAAAAAAGAAATCCTCAAAATCACTAATGGAAATAATCTCTCGGGTTCGCTCTTCGAAGCCCTTAAGGACGCTGATGTCTTTATTGGAGTCTCAAAGGGCAATCTGCTCAAAGTTTCTGACGTCGGCACTATGGCAAAGCGGGCGATCATCTTCGCTATGGCTAATCCCGTGCCCGAAATTATGCCAAGCGAGGCCAAGCGAGGCGGAGCAGCCGTTGTCGCTTCCGGCCGTTCTGATTTTCCAAACCAAATCAATAATGTCCTCGCCTTCCCGGGAATTTTTAAAGGAGCAATAGAATCCCGCATAACACAAATTACCGATAATATGAAAATTGCGGCAGCGTTGGCCCTCGCTTCGGTAGTCAAGAAACCGACGGCAAAGAGAATTATTCCCGATCCGTTTGATAAGAAAGTAGTGCTTGCTGTTTCTAGTGCTGTAAAGAAACTTGCCAAACAAAGAAAATGAATTATGCCGTTTATTGTATGACGTTAGAACCTCTTTGTTGATATCGGATCACGTAGAAAGTCTAAGAACTAACAAACAATTGGTTTTCTTGTATTCTCCATGTGTAATATATATACTGAACAAGTTGATCACCATAAAAACGGTGAAAAAGACTTTATTAATAATAAATAAATACGATTATGATGGAAAATAAAATTGTAGGTGGTGCTATTGCATCCGCAGCGATTATATCGATGTTTGCTATAGCAAGTGTAGCGTTCGCGGCCAATCCAAGCGCGGACATAGATTGCAGTACGATTGTAACTGATCCTTACGGTCTTCTTGGAACAGGAACACGAGCTGATATATATGGTTGTAAGCCCATCGGTAATTCTGGTGAGGAGCAGGGAATATATACACTAAATGGTCCAGCAACATTGTTTGGTTATCCTGCGGATTACGGTACATGCAAAATACTCGTAAAATGGTCTGGTGACTATGGAGAGACGCCTTATCTTGATTTTGGGACGGTCTTTAATAACACAAAATGTTCCAACGGATATGTTGAGATTTGGGGAGACAATTTTGGCCCCGATGACGCATATGGAGCAACACCGTACGTTTACTCAATTGGAGGACAAGGTTCGCAGATTCATCCATAAGGATATTGGGTCCACACAAACTAATTAAATTAGTTTTGAGACAATCCATTGAAAAATCAGTGGATTGTTTTTTATTAATGAACCAGAGATGATAAGAGGATAGATGATTGACTTATCCGGCTTGAAAGTACTCTCACCTTTACAGAAAGAGTCAGAGAGGAATTCAAAAATGGTGATATTGCCAAGAGAAAGCAAATTCTCACATCAGGATTTGTACTCAAAAAGTTCACTAATGTGCAGTATTCTTGAATTAGTCCGAACCGCTTTCCCCGCCGCAGGCGGGGAACCGCACGAATGACAACCTGCCCAAATGAATTCGTTCAGACGGATTTCAAGTTTTGCTTTGCATTACCCTATGAAGCCTTGGCGAAGTATGGGGCGGCAGAATTCTTTGAAAAATTTAGAGTCCCTGATTTTTAGATTGGCGAGTGCGCTGAATTAGTTCGTCTCGAAGTTGTTCACCGACTGCCATAGAAACTGCGGGCAATCTCCCCTCTGCACCACCGCCCATTACGCCGTAACGTGATACCGTTGCGCTCATACCAGCTGTTTGGATATTAAGGTCAGACAGTCCAAGAATGCGAGCCAAGATGCCACGATTGATGTCAACGTTTTGAATTCGGTCGTAAGGAATAGTTACATACTTTTTGTAGATAACCCCAAGCTCCTTGCGAAAACCTGCATCAGTAAGTTCATAGCGATAAAAGTGGTAAGTGAGTTTAGCCCAAACAAAACACAAAACTAGGAAGACAGGAATAATAATCCACAACCAATTTAGAAAACCAAATGAAAACTCGCCACCGTTATCAAGACTTTTGCCAAGATCGCTCAAAATTACTGCACCATAAATGCTCAAAAATATGATTGGAATAAACGCACGCAAAACGAAACTAATGAAGAATAACCAGACTGCTTTTGGATCAAGTTGTTTCATAGTTTATGAATTTAATGATTTTAATAGAAAAGCCGACCGACCTTTCTCTAACTTATTATAATGCATAATTATCTATTTATGATTAAAAGGATTAAAAAATTTTCTTTCCCTAAAATGCGAAATCGCCAATTCGTGTTTGCCCCGAAAAATCCATACGATTTGGTCGCCGAGACCCGCCGAAGGCGGGGCGAGGCATTGACTTTTCCAACATGGTGCGGGCGCTAGGAATCCAACCGTACCTGAAAATATGCCTTAAATACTCACTTTTTAAAAATGATTTTTCGGTTCGGCTTGCACTTTTAGCATAATCTAATATAATCTCATACATGTAGAGTATTAGATTGGATTCAATCCAAGCTTTATGATTAATTACAAATTCAACAAAAGAATCAAAGACCCTCCACAGTCTATCTGGGAACTTTTAAATCGCATAGATGAAATTAAGGGTAGATGGGTAGGGGGCGCTACACTCAACCCGCAGGCCTTAGGGCGCCTGGAAAAGTCCACTCTCATCACTTCGACCGGCGCTTCGACTCGCATTGAAGGTGCTAAGCTCTCTGACGAAGATGTGGAAAAACTAATGCGAGGACTTTCCATGGAGAAATTTGCGAACCGAGATAAGCAGGAAGTGAAGGGATACTATGAACTCCTGAATAATGTTTTTGAATCTTGGAGAGCTATCCCATTTTCCGAAAGTACCATTAAACATTTTCATCGTGAGCTTCTGAAATATGTCGAGAAAGACAAACTCCATAGAGGTGAGTACAAGAAAACTGAAAACAAGGTGCATATGGTTGATGAAAAAGGTCAGTCGATAGGTGTTCTTTTTGATACCACTCCCGCATATCTTACTTCCAAAGAAATGTTAGAACTCGTAGATTGGACCAAAGATGCTCTAGCTGCTAAAGAGTTTCATCCGCTTCTCATCATTGGCAATTTTCTGGTCGAGCTCCTAAACATCCATCCTTTCCAGGACGGCAACGGCCGTATTTCCCGCATCCTGACCAATCTCTTAATGCTTCATAGCGACTATCCATATGTGCCATACATCTCTCATGAAAAATTGGTTGAGGACAATAAAGCTGATTATTACATAGCTCTCCGCAAAAGTCAGAAAACAATCAAGACTGATAAAGAAAATATTTTAGCTTGGCCTGAATTTTTCCTGAAAATCACCTTGCTTCAGGCAGAACAAGCGATTGATCTGCTCTCACGAGAAAACATCGAACTCCTCCTCTCCCCCAAGCAACTTATTGTGTGGCAGTATCTTGAAGATGTATCCGAAGCTACTCCGGGAGAAATATCGAAAGCAACCAAAGTTGCAAGGCCTACTGTCTCTCAATCTCTCGTGGTTTTGATGCGTCTGAAGAAGGTTAAGAGAATTGGTCAAGGAAGAACTACCAGGTACAGAAAAATTCAAGACTAATTCGCAAACTTTCGAGTTAATTGTCACAACGATAATCACCCAAAAGTAGAAGATCTAATCTCCCCCACGACGTAATTACATTGCTGTGAACTATGCTCATCTGGTCCTCCCAAATATTTCTTTTTTATTAACATTTTTGAGTTTTTAGGATGATATTCTTCGACATTTCCATAAAGCATATTCAATCGCCATAGATTGAAATCGTGTAACGGCATTCCATAAAATAAAATCATCACGAAATAAATAAGCCCTGCCACTATAAAAAATACAAAAAACTTCATTGTATATTTCTCGATCATTTGAGCCATTCTTTGGCGAACTCGTAGAATTCACTTGCAATTTGAAGGCCACGGTCGCTTGGTTCTGGTTTGTTGTGCGGTTTTTTATAAAGTGAGTATAAAGTTGCTAGAATTGCCTGCTTATGAGTAAGATCGATATATTTTCTCCAACCTTCAATAACTGAACGGATATATGCCTCAAGAGAAATTGCTTCTAATTCATCTGTAACAAAAACTAGACTTTTTCTCCTGGAGTCTGTCAGCACAAGTATTATTTTCACATAAAAATTATATCACGCTAACTATCCTGTTATAAGTCAAACTGCATCTGAAATATTGCTCCGTTGGTCACGCATAAAACTCTGCTGAGTTTTTGCGCTACCCCGCCTCGCAGCCAAGCTGCTCCGGCTGTCAAAACTTGCGTTTTGACCCCTCTCGGTAGGTCTCACTAGACTGTGCTCCCGGTAAGAATCGAACTTACGTAACTGGCTTAGAAGTCCAGTGTTCTATCCATTGAACTACGGGAGCGTGTTGTGATATTAACCTTTTTTAAAGCGAAGGGTCAACGGCCGAAGTTTTTGCCTTTTTGATTCTCTCGAATTCAAGAGCTTTGTTCTGATAATAAGAAACGGTTTCTTTTAAAAGAGACAGGTCTAAAGTCTTGCTTCCCTGCTCTACCGGCTCTTTCACCACGAAAATTTCTTCCCTATCAATCTTGATAAAGATAAAAATACTAAATCCAATCATCAAAACGGCTAAAACCGCCGTAGAGACAAAAATGATCTTCCAGTCGGCTTCTGGACTGGTACCATAACCGAATAGCCGGCCATTCTTCTTCAAATTCAGTCGAGCAAAAAATGCATGTAAGTTATCCATATCTTAATCAAATGAGTATAACACCAAGGTCACTGCCAAATGCCAACCATCCTCCTCTTTTGAGAGACTTAGTTTATCTAACTTGACCCTGTGAGGCAGATTCTCAATAGCGTGAAGGAAAGAAAAGGTTCCGGCCCAAGGACCTTGAGTTTCCATCGCGATATAAATCATGTCGGGTACAATAACTTTTTTATCCTCTATTTTACTAACGGAAACAATCTTGGTTTCGAGATCAAGAGTCTGGCCCACCGCTTCTATACTTTCAATCAGCGCCACAAGCTTATCATCAGAAAGAACGAAGTCATCAAAAGCTTCTAGATCTTCTTTGGCGCTATTCTGCACGGCTCGTATGGACCGGGCCATAACTTCTACTTCAGAGGCTTGAGTTGCCAGATTAATAAGTTCGGAAATCTTCTGATTCTTGGCTCGAATACTGTAAACACCAATGATTAGCGCGAAAAGAAGAATAATCGTAATAAGTGAGAAAACTGTCAGGAGCAATTTAGAGTTTTTGAAAATCATGGTGTCTTGAGAGACCTGCTGGCAGATGTGGCAAGCGAAAATTTGATTTGGAAGTCAATATTTCTATCTTTGGCCAAGTTTGATACCGGCAGAGTCACTTCCGAAAAGTATCCTGAAGATTTAATGCCGTTTTCGAATGCGATAAGCGTTTGACGGTCCAGAGCTACGCCATTGATTGAAAGGGTTATTTCATCTTTCACCCTTACCCATGAGAAACCGGTGATATGTGTTCCCGAAACTTTTTGGTCAATAATTTTCTCGATGAAGATTGACGGCCGGTCCGTGTCAAGCACGGGGGATAGTATCTGAAGTTCGCGATTGATCTTTTCAAGCCATGCTTGAAGTTCTACTTCACCTCCTTTCTGTCCAACACCCTCTACAATTCTTGTACGTTCTGTCATCTCATTCTCCCGAATATCAGAGAGAATGTAGGATGGAAGTAATCCTACAATGCCTATTATTAACACCAGGATAAGCGCGAACAATATAACAATGACCCGGCGCAAAACATACTCATGCGCCACTTTTTGTTTTTCTTCATCTGTAAGTAATTTGAACATATTTATCTGTCACGAGGTAGAATCAAACCTACAGTTGAGACATACTCAAGTGATTCATCAAATGACATCTGCGGAGCATAACTACGAGAAACAGACATATTCTGCCACACATCCGCCAAAACGTATGGAATCTCGCTTCCACTCATCAGTTTTCCGACGAAGTCATGCTTACTTGCCCCGAATCCACATAAAATGATTTTTTCAATCTTCTTTCCCGCTTGACCTGATTTGTCACTACGAGCATCCCAGAAAGCAAGCACCTTATACATCTCCGCCTTTAAATCATTGAGATTAGAATATGAATCATCCTCTCCAATACTATAGGCCGATGTAGTACTGAATTGCACTACTTTATCCTCGACCACGTAAAAACCGGTCTTTTTCCGAGAGAGATTGATGATGAGATTTGGTCGTCTATCTCCGCGATGGATTAGTGTCCGGGCAATGGCCTGTGATTCAATATCAAAGGAAATGGGAGTAATACCGGCGGATTCGAAAAGTGTTATGTAAGCATTGACGATATCTTTCGGCAAGACAGTGACGGTTAACTTGATTTTGTTAGAGCCAGGCATTTGGTCGATAATTTCGAAATCAAAAACTGATTCAGCAAGGGAGACGGGTACATTTTCTTCGACAATAAAAGCCACGGCATCACGCAATCCTCCAAAAGGCACTTTTTCGATACTCGTGGTGAAAAGATACACCTTCTCCTCCGGCAAGGTAGCGCAGGCGTAGCGAATATTAAAGTGTGAGGAAAGTTTCTTTAAAACAGAAACAAGTTCATCTGGCTTGTTTATCAATCCGGCTTCAACAGCCCCTTGAGGGTTATTTATCTTGCTAGCATGCGCCAATTCGAAACCATTTCCAAACGTCTGCCTCCGCAATTGCACAAATTTCGTATCACTATCCGTGACAGTAACACCGGTAGTCGAAAGAAGAAGAAACTCTGGAGCAGGGAAAAGGTCAAAAAAAGCTCTATGTCTCGCAGGCACAATCATATCCCTTCATTATACATGGTATCGAGGAAACTTTTAAGAATCAGAGCGGCGGCCGAAGCGTCAATCATTTTACTCTTTCCCTGCAGTCGTCTAGCTTCAACAGTAGTAAAGATTTCTGGATGCAAGACTGTTTCCACTCCGTGTTTTTCGAGCTCTGTCTGAAATTGACTTATCTCCGCTTGAATAGGATTGGCGCTATTGTCAAGATTTCTTGATTCGCCGATGACTATTTTCTCTATTCCCTCATCTTTCTTGAATTTCAGAACTTTGTCTAAAAGAGTTTTATCGTTCTCGAGTATCATGCGAGGCAGAGCAAAGCGCCCAGTTTCATCAGTTGAAGCGATACCAACGCGTTTTTTCCCGTAGTCTATAGCCATTAATCGCATACAAGAATTATAGTATAATTATGACCTAACTATGGAACTTATAAATTTATTAGATAACTGGGCTGGAGTACACCCTCTCTTCATAGCTCTCATCATATTCTGGTCGTTAGTCTGGAAAGGTTTTGCTCTCTGGAGGTCAGCCGAACTTAGGCAGAAATATTGGTTTATAGCTATTCTTCTTATAAACACTCTTGGCATTCTGGAAATAATTTACCTCTTCGTGGTGGCCAAGAATTACAAAGTGGAAGTGATTGAAAAAAACGAGTAGCAATCTTAATAGATATCGTGTTTGCCTATGCTATAAAATCTTACGGTGTCTTTGTCGGCAAAATCAAATATGATTCTGTATTGGTAATTTATTGAGAAAGCCCAGAAGTTGCCAAGCTCTCCGTGAAGTTTGTGAGTTTTTAAACTATGATCAAGAGGATTATTGCGAAAGATTTTTTCTTTCCTTTCAGCGAGATCTTTTATATTTTCAGGTATTCTCTTATAAATTCTTCTAAATTT
This sequence comes from Candidatus Zambryskibacteria bacterium RIFCSPHIGHO2_02_FULL_43_14, assembly GCA_001825315.1. Classification (GTDB taxonomy): domain Bacteria; phylum Patescibacteriota; class Minisyncoccia; order Phycocordibacterales; family Zambryskibacteraceae; genus UBA5004. The sequence goes on along the minus strand of MHVR01000023.1, from coordinate 4,534 downwards.
CGGTAAGTAAAGAATTTTCATCAAGAAAAAGTCAGCGCAGATCTTTAAGCGAACGTAGCACCTTTCCTTTTCCTATTTCAAAATCCCTCTTAGCTTTATTAAGCTCTTCAGCTAGTCTGTGGTTGCGTAGAAGATAGCGAAAGAATTCGCTTACGCTGGCATAGTTACCGGTTTTTACTTCTCTTTTCACCACTTTAGTCAGTTCTTGCGGAAGAGATATATTAATGACATTTCTCATGTTATGTAATAATTTATGTTACAATACTAGCAGGCCTGTCGGGATAGTCAATTGATTTATTGGTCTTTAAATGTTTTGATAAATTAGATAATAAGAGCTCTTGGCAAGGCGGAGGAGTGGCTCGAGAGGTTGAAGGCACCGCACTTGAAATGCGGCATGGGCTAAAACCCATCGTGAGTTCGAATCTCACCTCCTCCGCTTTGTTCGGAATTCAGATAGACAAAAGCGTTCCCCGCCACTTTTATTCCGGAGCCAGATTGGTTACTAGCTAAAAAGAAATAAACGAAAAAGGAGAGATGGGATTTACCATTCAAGGTATCCACCATCTCTCCTTGTATTGCTACTGTACTGATTGAGACTACGCGGCGTTGATCTTCTTCGGCGCTTCCATCGCCTCGAACCGCTTGCGCCACTCGGTGGCCTTGCGACTCGATACCTTGATCAGGTGATCCAGATGAGTGAAGATCTTCATCGCCTGCTTGTGCGAAACGTCACCGTCCTGGTACGCGTCCAGAAGCCGGCGCACGGTCGCGGAGTTGCGTTGACCGAGCGACTTGTACGACACCGAGAGCTGCCGCTGGATCTCCTCGATCCCGCGCTTGGTCTTGCCCTTGACCCGTGTGGTCAAGAGCGCTTTGAGCTGGTCCTCGGGCACGTCGTACTGAATGGCCGCCTTCGGCACCGTCAGTCCGCCGTTCGAGATGGCGAGGGCTGCCTTTTGCAGCTTCGCGCGCTGCATCTGGCTCTCGACGTCATTGAGGTACTTCCTCACCAGTTTGCCTGGCAGCATCGAGAGTGTCTCCGCGAGCTGCTTTTTCGGCACACCACGGTTCAGGAGATCCTGAATGGTGTGCTCGATGTCGCCCTTGCTCGGCGGCAGCGACCCTCCCAAGTTCTGATTGAGTGCGAAGACGACGAGCTCGATGTCGTTGTCGGCTTCAACGATCTTGCATTTGATCTCCGGCCTCTTGGCGAGCTCGTGCGCCTCCATGCGATGCCGACCGTCGATCACCTTGTTCTCACGGGTGATGTAGATCGGATCCATCTCGACGCCATGCTCGACGAGATCGCCGAGCTGAAGCGCCCAGTCCGCGTTGAGTTCCTTGCGGACGAAGAAGTCGAAACTGAGATCCTTGACATTGCGTGTCACCGAACGATCCGAGATCTGAATGCTCATGGCTGTTTGCTCCGCGCCCTTAGGCGCTCTGCTTGTTGTTGTCGATGTCTTCCGGTCTGAAAAACCGAGCAGACATTGCGCGCCACCCAGCACGCTTCTTCTGGAAATCCTCCAAGACCACTTCTGACCCGGATTCCGGTAACCTGTTCTCCAGCCAGACATCTGGCGTGAGGGAAAAAGTTACTGATCCAAGCTTCTCGTCTCTCGCTACCGCGTATGGGCCGTGCTGGCCGTCACGAACGACTTTCTGCACCACCCAGCGAAGCACATTCATAGAACCTCCTTTAGCCAGGCCTTACAAGCCTAGCACTGAGAGTGCTGAGATGGGAAGAAAGTCGAAGAATCATACTGCTTGAACCACGAAGAGCAGTCCAATCAGTATCGGAGAGATCCTGCAAGACCCCACTATCGAGTAAACGAAGCAGGCCTTGCATGATGTCGACCACCCCATCTCTGGGACAGCCGTTGTTGTTCGTTGCCACGAGATTTTCACTCATCGACATCAACGACTGATTCGATACTTTCGAAAAGTTCAACCGATACTTTTCAGTCACCTTCTCGATAGTCTCGTCCAGCTTGTCTTTTCGGACCTTCCACATATCCCAAAGCTTCTCCTCTACCTTGCTACTTGCTCTTTCATTACCTCGAAGCATTTCAAAGAGGGTAGAAGTTGGAGAAACCCCGGAATAACCAAGCATTTCGGCAGCTTGCTGACTTGTGATCAGCCCGAAACCAATGAGCCTGGCGAAGTTGCGACACTTCTGTGACAGTCGCTCGAATTCAATCACCTTGTAGCCGTTGATTTCGAGAAAGCACAAAAGCTTGATGTACTTCTCGCCCCGCGGCAGGTGATCGGAGCGATAGAGCCAGCCAGTGATAGCGTGGATTTGAACTCCACAAAATTCTGCCATCGGCTGTCGTGCCTTTGCGGCACTCTTCGATCCTTTCGGATACGCTTCAAGTAGACGCACTGTCAAGTGCTTGAGGCACTCTTCCAAGTGCCCACGGAAGTTATCATTCACATGTAGTCTCCTTTCAAAGAGCGGGTGTGAAAATGGGTAATCCATTCCACATATCCGTGGCGGATTGTATCATGGCTTATGTTCTATGTCAACTTGACGTTTATTGCTTTATATTACAGAAAAACACTCTGCTAATAGCTAATAAAAGACCTTGAAAAATAAAACTGGGTCAGGTGGTTAATCTGACCCAGACTAGAACAAGTGTGCAGTCCGAATCTTTGGCATTGCGAGCGTTGGCCACCTCCTTGGTTTCCAACTTAGCCGCTCGCGCAGCGATCCGGTTGTCCCGATTACTCGGAACCATCCGCCTTAGGGAATTCCTAAGACGACTCAATTAGTCCTCTGGCCTCTGCACCTGCCTGGACCGCGAAAATTTCAGGAGGGAGATGATTCATCATCTCCCCGCATATATCTCAGCAGCCACTTTCTGAAATATGCGCGACCAATTTGTTGAGCAAGGTTGGTTAGACCCGCCGCTACCGTAGTAGCCTTAAGGGAAATGACTAGGCTGGCAAGTACCATTAATTGTCAGCCATTTCCCACCAAAATCATCAATTAGATTTAATAACTTTGGTGGGAACCGGAGCATGTAGTACACGCTCCGGTTATGGACATTCTAGAACTTCATGCGTTTGAAGAACGCACCGTTCCTCAGAATGTGTGATGGGCCGGCGGATCCGACGTACGTGGCAACCTTCGCAACCTCCATGCCACGGCTTGCGAAGTACTCGACGATGCTTCTCAGAAGCGGTGTCGCCCGATCCATCTTGTTGAATGGTGGACACCACTCGAGAGTGCGCTCCGTGAATCCTTCGAGATACTTCTCGATCTGGCCGTCGACGTCGACATGCCAACCGTCGGCAACGTCACCGTGGATCTTCTGATCCTTGAACGTGATGACGAGAAACGGCTGTTTGAACGGCGCCGGATTATCACCGTGAAGTGGTAGTTCCTGTTGCCGTTTTTCTTCCAAGTAAACGTCGAAAGAATCTCTTGCTGTTTACATCTTTTGTCTCCTCAAAGAACATGGAACGAACCATTCGTCCCATCAAAATTTTTAATAAACTTAAAAACTTTGATGGGAGGGCGAACAAATTGCGTTCGCCCATAGGCTTCTTAATTCATTGCCTGAAAGGCTTTGAAGGCAGAAGCGAAGAGCTCTGACATTTCCGAGTCAGAGAGACGTTGAACTTCTTCCAAAAGTTCAAGTGTGGTCTGGTCAGGTTTGGGACCGAAGAACGATGCGAACACGATTACCCGAAACGGAAGACCTGCGTATTCTGGCTTCCATCCAGTTTTCCACGTTTCTTCTGTCATGTATGTCATTCCTCAAAGAACAGTCGGGACACAATTGTCCCACCAAAACAATCAAGAACTTAATTGCTTTGGTAGGACCCGATCATTTCTGATCGGGATGGTTGGAGGGAGCGATGATGGTCTTGAGCGCTTCAAACGCTTGCGACCAATTTTTCGACTCGGCCTTGTCTTGGCCCGTGTCGATCATCGCCGGCAGGCCGAGATGGCCGATCATCTCGTGGATCCACTGGAGTCGCTTGCCGTGGTGGTTGCCGTCAGTGTTGAGCACGCAGGGAATTCTACGTTCCCTGCAGAGTATCATCACGTAGACACCAACTGGTTCAGGCTCGCTCCAGATTGAATCGTTGAGATAGGGAAAGTAGATGTCGGAGATCACTCCGTCCACCTTACCCTTTTCCTCAAGGAAGCGCTTGGCGCCGCCCCAGTCCGACGAGTAGATGGCTGTGACACCACTCTCTCCAGCGAAGAATCGCTTGGCGTCGTCGCGGTGCTTTGGCGTGTCTTCGATCACGAGAATCTTCATCGCACGTCTCCTTGAAAGTTGTTAGATTTCGAGGAGAAGCTTCACGATTGCTTCTCCCATGATTGGCAAGCGGACGTACTGTGGGTCAGAGCGCGGAACTTCCGGCTCTTTGCCCCAGCCGAGCTGGACGATTTTTTGTCCAGGCCGGGCGTTGTCGCAGGCAAACGATTGTAGCGGCTTGTCATTGAGTGCCGCTACGACCATCGCTTCAGCCGGAAACGTACCCAGAGCGTCGACGAGTTCGTCCTCGTTCTTGA
>MHVR01000022.1:5216-6464 GCA_001825315.1 Candidatus Zambryskibacteria bacterium RIFCSPHIGHO2_02_FULL_43_14 | reverse complement strand
ATTTGCATTTTTTAGGTATATACTATAAAACGGAACATTTTTCTTAGCGCGTTTAATTAATCTTAATAAACGTTTTTGTTGTATTTGTCTCAAATCTTCTGGCGCGAAGTATTGAGTTCTGCTAAAGATATTCTGATATAATTCTGCCAATATCATAAAAAGGCGTTCTGTCAGCTTAATTCGCGGTTGCAAATGACTTGCTAAAATTTTATATATTTTATCTAAAATCATGAGAAATAGTTATAAATTATGCAAACAAACAAAACCCACGAAATAGTTGATGACGCCGAAATACAAAACTTGTTAGCGAAATTCAATTCCCCGCTTTTTATTGTATCAGATAAAATTATCAGAGAAAAATATCAAAAATTAAAAGACACACTTTGCTCGTCCTATCCTAATTCCCAAATTGCTTATTCTTTTAAAACAAATTATCTTCCTAAGATTTGTAACATTTTAAAAGATTGTAGGGCTTATGCCGAAGTGGCCTCTGGTTTTGAATATTGGTTGGCGAAGAAAATAGGATTTCCAGGCAACGAAATCATTTTTAATGGCCCTTATAAAAAAGATGATGAATTGTTAAATGCTTTTCACGACAGGTGTATTTTAAACGTTGACAATTACTTTGAGTTGAATCGTATAGAAGAAATTTCTAAGTCCCACTCACTGAAACCGCGAATTGGTCTTAGAGTGAACTTGAATTATTCGCGGACCGGGTCGCTCCCGTGGAATCGTTTTGGATTTAATATTGAAAGCGGAGAAGCCATGATAATATGTTCAAAATTTAAAAAAGAATTCAACAACTTTGATATGGCGGGTCTTCAGATGCATCTGGGAACTAATATTTGTGACACGACAGTATACCGATCTGCCGTGGGGAAAATCGTTGACTTTATAGTTGATATTAAAAAAAAGCTTGGCATAAAAATAGATTATATAGACGTCGGTGGCGGATTCGCGGTTTACGGCAATAAGCTTAAAACCGTTGCCGAAGAGAATATCCCGTCTGTCCAAGATTACGTTGACGCCGTTGTTCATCCGGTTTTAAAAAAATTAGAATACAAACCTCTTTTAATTTTTGAACCGGGACGTTTTTTAGTCGCTGAAGCGATGACATTATTTACCAAGGTCATTTCAAAAAAAGAAATTAACGGCGTGAGCACCGTTACCGTTGATAGCTCTACTGGTATTTTGCGTGAAGCGTCTTTTATTGATTTTCGTATTTCGGCGGTTAATAATGAAAATAAT
>MHVR01000022.1:4570-5182 GCA_001825315.1 Candidatus Zambryskibacteria bacterium RIFCSPHIGHO2_02_FULL_43_14 | reverse complement strand
GGCGACATTTTAGCATTCCATGGCGTTGGCGCTTATTCATTGCCGCGGTCAAGTCAATGGATTTTCCCCAGACCGGCCGTTGTATTAATCAAACACAATGGCGCATCGGAACTTATAAAGAAAGCGGAAAGCTATGAAGACATGGTAATGCTGGATTATTTTTCTTGAACATCCTGTGGATAACTATCTTTATTTAAAACATGATATACTTGAAATAATGAATTATAAAAAATCGCTTTTTATTGCTTATTTCGCAACGCTTCTGTTTGTTTTTGGTTTTCTGGCATATTCAAGCGTGAATGCAGACGATAAATCGCCGTTAGAAATGGTAAAAAGCATGGCCATTGACGATACTCGGACCATTATTTTCGCGCTCAATTTTGATGGCACGCTTTCTGCGTATAATTTTGCTGATAATAAATTCATTATTGCAAGAAAGGAGTTGAATAATGCAAAAAAACCGGGATCAATTTTAATTAGTCAAGATGGATCGAAATTAGCCGTTTTTTCATCAGATCGTTTGGGAAGGAGCGTCTCCGTTTTTAATTTAAATGATATTTTGACCGCAGATTCTTCTTTGCCGACCGCGACTTATTCTTTTCCGATATTAAC
>MHVR01000022.1:1585-4534 GCA_001825315.1 Candidatus Zambryskibacteria bacterium RIFCSPHIGHO2_02_FULL_43_14 | reverse complement strand
CAAAGAAATATATATGTCCTATGGCGAAAATAAACTTTTCGTCCTTGATACCGAAAAAAACTCCCAGAACTCTATATCAGTTGGCGATATTCCCCTAAGCATTGAATTAGATAAATCAGGGAACATCTTTGTTCTGAACGCCAAATCGGAGACCGTTAGCAAAGTTGATGTTAAAAACAAATCAGTCACCGCCACGATAAAAGTCGGGTCTAATCCTAAGGAAATTTTATTTAATGACATTACTAAGCAAGTCTATGTATCCCACATTGGGTCAGATGATGTTTACGTTATAGACTCTGCAACCAGTAAAGTTGTAAAAATAATTCAACTCGGCGGCGACCCCACTTCCATGACATATGACAAGACAAGCGGCGACGTATTTGTGGCAAGCAACAGTTCGGGTGTTTTAAACACCATTTCTCCGGATTTTAGAGTCAGTGCATTGAATTTACAATCCACGGCCTACTTTAAGTCCGCTCCGCTCAATCTTTTTTACTCTGAAATCGGCAAAAAATTATTTATTCTAAACAGTTCTTCCGCAGAACTTTTGATTTATGACACGTCTTCCCGAAAAGTTATAAACAAAATTATAACGGACTATTCCCCAATAGCAATATTGGGTTCGGAAAAACTGGCTTTAGTTTTTATCAATCACTTTGATGCTAACTCAATTTATGAAGTAAATGCTAAAACATATAGTACGCGGCGCATCCCGGAACAAACTTTGCAAAATTCACAGGTTTTTTCGAAGCCACAGGGAATATTAGGCGACCCAGATACAAACCGTGTTTTTGTCACCAATCTTGGAAGCGATAAAGTTCAAGTTATTGATGGAAGCAGTTTGAAAGTGTTGCATACCATAACCGTGGCAAGATCTCCCCAAGCGATTAATATTCAGCCGGTTACCAAAAAACTCTACACGTATAGTCCCAGCGCCGATTCTATTGCCGTAACCGATATTACAAAATCAGATTATCCTACAAAAATTATTGAAGTTGGAAAACAACCGTTTGGCATAACCATTAACTCCAAAACAAACAAGATATACATAGCTTTTGCCGGAGAATCACAAATTGGCATAATGGATGGCGATAGCGATAAATTGATTGGGCGCATATCTTTGCCCCAAGGAAGTTTCCCGTTAGTTGCCGGCATTAATGAAAATCGAAATAAACTCTACTGGGCCGCTTATGGTCATGATTTTATTGCCGTCATCAGCGGAGAAACCGATAAAATTAAAAAACAAATAACCGTTGGTCAGAATCCGATTTGGGTAGCTTACAATCCCTGGCTAGACCTTGTTTTTGTAACGGTGGAAGGCGCTAAAAAAATTGTAGTAATAGATCCGGAAAATGACGAAATAGTTCAAGAGATAAAAATTTCCGCTGTTCCGTACAGAATCTTTTTTGATGAAAAGACTAATTACGTTTATGTAAATCATAGAAACGAATCTGTTGTAACGGTTTTAAGACAAAGCGACAACTCCCGTAATTTTGAGATTGTTAAAGAAAAAGAAATCGCTTTTTGGGGGCAGACTGACATGTTATACAATATGGTGTGGCTGAACAGAAAAACAAATTTTGCCTATTTTACATTCGGAGGATTAAATAGAGTTGATGTTATCAAAAACGAACTTGATAGCGAAGGAATAAGAAAGCCAATCTTTTACGCCACAATTGACGCTAATGGCAATGTAATCTTCTTTGAAAAAGCAAAAACGGCGTTAAAAACAGACTTGAAGACAGTCATTCTTTCTTTGCCAAGATGGACTTGGTTTGCTGTATTTATTATCATAATTTTTGCCATCGTCGCCGTTGTTTATATTAGAAGAAAATCTAATAGGAAAGATATCGTATAATTCTCCACACCGGGCAAGAAAGTATCACAATCCCATCGCTAAAGCATAAAAAGTAATTTCTTGCGAACCGTCCAAATCAAGCAGACGGTGAGCCATTGATTCATTTAAGCCCCCAAGCGAGCAACATTTTAGTTTTAATGATTGCGCCGCTAAATAGATGTTTTCAGCCAAATGGCCCGTTTCAATAAGCCCTATTTTAAGAGCGAAGTTGCTGTATTTTATCGTTGAGCGTTTGGGAATCATTGAAAATATAAAAACAGCGCCGGCTTTTTCAACAAAATCGTAATAGAATAAAGTCTTTAATACCGCAGTTTTTTCTTTCAAAATAAGTTCAAGGGAGTGTTTTTTAACATTATAGTGGTACAACCCGGGTGTTAAACCGTCGACGTTTAATACCGCCAAGTAAACTTCTAACGGATAGCGGGCGCCGCCGGAAGGATAGGCGCGTCTTGTTGAGTTTAAGTCTTTATTTTTGCGGGTTATGCCGGCTCCGAAAAAAAGCAGGCTGGAAAGTTGTTTTAGGTTTAATGGTCTGCCCGAGAATTCTCTTTCCGATTTTCTTGCTACAATTGCCTTTTCCAGATTTATTTTGCCGAGTTCCGGCTTCGGCAGTTTTATCTGTTGTAACCGCGAATACGATTTAAATTCAATGATGCTCCATTCTTTGGGCCATTGGGAGCTGTCGGAATCAATATACGGTCTCGGCTCATTAAAAAATTGAAAGAATGGATGAAGCATAATTAGGCAAATGGCTGAATAATTTGATTTAGTTTCGCTTCTGTTTTCGGACTTTGGAAATATCCTAATTTAACCGGTACATTGTAAAGACGTTCCCCGCCATAGTAGGGGTACTTTTCGTCTAAGTAGAGCGGTTGAAGCTTGGGGATTGAAACCATAAAAGCGTGGAATCCGTGTTTTTTTGCCTCTGGAATTGCGAGGTCCACCGCGATAACTTCTAATTTGTTTGTTAAAAAATACTGCAACGCTTTTTGTAATCTTTCTTTGCTTGTTGGCGGCGCTTCGCTTGCCACGAAAGGCTCCTTTTTCCCTTTCGTGAAGAATTCAATATTTTTTATCATTTTAACCGGCGT
>MHVR01000022.1:0-1545 GCA_001825315.1 Candidatus Zambryskibacteria bacterium RIFCSPHIGHO2_02_FULL_43_14 | reverse complement strand
CTTTTTTGTTGTTTAAATCTGTTTTATTGGATACGGATACTGCCGGTCCGATGCCCGTCCGGTCAATAATCAATGTCACGAAAGTCGGTATCGGTATATCCGTTGTTACGTCCAAAACATAAAGCTCTAAGTTATACCGCTTAAATTCTTCGTGAATTTTTTTCAGGTCTTTATCTTGAGAGTTTTCTAAATCAATGATTGGCGGCGAGATTTTATTTAAGTAATGGATTATGAAGGCGTCTCTTTCAACGGTTTCGCACACTCCGCGATACAGCGCTTCTTCGCGATTTGTGTAGGCCGCGGCGCCGGTGCTTATGGGTCGACGGATTAAGGGTTCTTTATCTTCATATTTATAAGGCACATAAACCAGTTGGGCCGGGACCAGGATTTTTTTTCCGGTTATTAAAGATTCGCCCCATGTCCATCCGAAACGGGAATTCTCGTCAAAACGACAACGTAAAAACTTTTCGTCTTTAAGTTGAGTTGGCGAGAAATTAACAAATATTTTTGGATTGACGGCTGTATCGCCCAGTTCTTTAAAAGAAGCGTATATCAGGTCTTTTTTCTTATAAAACCCCAGACATGTCCTTTCTACCGCTTCGCCAAGGCATCTCATAAGCGCTTTACCATAACTCGCAAAATCCACCCCGCTGACGCCGGAGGAAGAATATTCAGGGCGCGCCGAATCAGATTTTTCTATTAAATTTCCAAAGTGAGCGCTTACCGTTATGGCCTTGGGTTCGTCCGGAAAGCCATCTTGAATATAGTAATATTTTAAAAAACCGTCATTTATCAGATTTTGCGCCAGCGTTAAAATAGCAGGGTCGATATTCGCAGTTTCGTTTTCAGCCGTTGTTTGTTTAATGTATAAGTTTCTGCCCACAATATTTTCCAAGATACTAAGTATATAAAGAGCGCTCTTTAAAATTAAAATTTCTAAATCTAGGGCAAAGCCATTATCGCTCTTTTTATTGCGTTCTATAACAGACTTAATCCATTCTCGCGCCGGCATAATGAATCCTGGTTCAGCAGCATTTTGCTTCATGATAGTTTTAAATATACAATAAGTTTTGTTGAAGGTCAAAATGAAGCTGCGCAATAATAAATTTATGAAATCCTGGCATCTTGGGGTATCGATTGCGACGTTGATGCTTTTTGCGTTCCTCATTTCATCAAATCGCCATCCGACTTGCGTTACGGTCATGGCCGGTGTATTATAGAGTCATATAATTTATGATAATATAATACTGTGAGCAATATCACTATTTCAGTTCCTATCACTAAAGAGCAAGAACGCTTTATCAAAGAGCGGGTGAGGAGCGGCGTCTCTGCCAACAAGGCACATGCTATTCGTCAAGCATTGGATAAGCTCTCGGAAGAAGAAGCGATAAACGCGGTGCTTGAAGCCGAGCAGGAAATTTCTGAAGGCAAGGGTTTGCGCGGGAATTTACGTGAACTACTTAAGAAAATCAAGTGATTAAGATCGTTTATGCTCCGAGATTTGTCCGCGACCTCGACAAACTTGAAAGAGATCTCCAAGAAGAA
>MHVR01000021.1:18434-19734 GCA_001825315.1 Candidatus Zambryskibacteria bacterium RIFCSPHIGHO2_02_FULL_43_14 | reverse complement strand
ATTGATGAGCTGGTAGTAGAGGAATCAGTGATTGAAGAGTCTGTGGTCGGAGAGACGACTCCGGAACCGGAACCACCCGCTCCTGCCCAAGAACTGGAACAGTAAAATAATTAAAAAATATGAAAAAAGATTTTGATAATTGGAATAAGCGAAAAAAAGAGATTAACGAAGGAAAACCTAATTTTTACCACGAGAGAGAAATTCGCTGGTGTTCTATTGGTATTAACGTTGGATTTGAACAAGATGGAACAAATAAAACATATCGCAGGCCAGTATTAATTATAAGAGGATTCAGCCGACATGTTTGTTTAGTCGTACCTCTCACAACTTCTCAAAAGAAAAATCCGTATCATATCGGAGTAGGAATTATTGGAGAAGTAGAGGCTTTTGTTATTTTGTCTCAAATTAGATTAATTGATACGAAAAGACTACATGACAGACTTGATATCTTGGATAAAGATAGATTTGAAAGGATAAGAAAAGCCATCATAAGTTTAATATGATGGCAATCTTCTGTTCTCTCTTATGTTTCCATAAGAGGACGGCCCGAAGGCATTTGTAGATAAAGTATAGCAAAAGCAAAAACAATGTCAAATAAAAGTAAAATATTCCTAACGGTCGTTGCAACTGTACTAATTCTCGGTTTTGTCGTCTATCAAGCGGTTACTTCTAATACCCAGTACATAGGAACTCTTAATACTGATATCGGCGCCATCAAGTTTGTCCATACCGATGAAAATGAGGGTGAAGATCTGATCATCACTTCAGACAAAAAAGTTTATCAAGGATTTTCTGGTACAACTATTTATTTCAGCGTGAATCCTTTGCTTAAGGAAGCTGAAGATGTTGCTCTGCAGTTCTATTTTACAGACCCGAATGCTAAAGCGGTCCAGATTTATCAGAGGAAAGACAATGCTTGGTGGGCTTTGCCGCTCGGAGCGGGAGAAGTTACAGATAGCAAATTTTCAGAATCTTTCACGAGAAAGAAAGAAATTGACGGCAAAATATATACTCAATCTAGAACATTTTATGACTCGACCGGAGAGACAGAATATTTTATGGCAGAACTTGCTTATACTCCGGGTACGCCGGGCCAGTTTCTGATAGAAGCGTTCGGCGAGAGTGGTTCTTACGGAATCTTGGACCCGTGGTACGACTCCGGCTGGTCCTACCGCAAGAAAATCACCATCAATCCGCAATATGTCGCAGACGGACTCTCTAACTTTCCCATGCTCTTTTCTCGCACGGACCTAGACTTGCGCGCTACGGCGAGCGGCGGTCACGTGGCTTCCACCACCGG
>MHVR01000021.1:0-18411 GCA_001825315.1 Candidatus Zambryskibacteria bacterium RIFCSPHIGHO2_02_FULL_43_14 | reverse complement strand
CTGATGGCGCGACCAAGCTCGACCATGAGATAGAAGCATACACCTCTACCACCGGAGAACTTGTCGCTTGGGTTGAAGTACCTTTCGTCTCTTCCACTTCTACCCGAGACATTTATATCTACTACGGCAACTCTACTATCCCTCTGGCCAATCAGCAGAATGTGACGGGGGTGTGGGATGGAAATTATACAAACGTTTATCATTTTGGAAACGGTTCTACTCTTGATCTTAAAGACTCAACATCAAATGCAAGAAATCTAACCAATAGCGGGGCGGTAGCCGGTATTGGCAAATTTTCAGGCGGGGCGGTTGTGGGCGATTCTGGAGATGATATGATAACCGACAGTTATGCAGTTGGGGCTACAACAATAACCGCCGAAGTATGGGTTAAAGCAACAACATTTGATCAGGATGGACAAATTTTTCTTCGCTCGAATGAGGATTGGCAAGCGTTTTTTAATGCCGCGGATGACTCTTTCTATTGGTGGGGGGACAATCAAGTTGGTTATACCCGCAGTCTTACTGGATTAACCAATAACGCTTGGAATCATATAGCTGTGTCAATAACCGGGACAAGCGGCAAAATTTATTATAACGGCGGGGCTCCGACAACCGGGACGACGGGGGCCGCGACTAATGGAATCACCACGTTGAAACTCGGTGAATATACGGCGGGAAGCTATAATTTTAACGGGACAATGGATGAAGTTAGAGTATCAAGCGTTGTTCGATCCGATGATTGGATCGCCACCGAATACAACAACCAATCTTCGCCAAACACTTTCTATTCTTACGGCGGAGAGGGAATCGAGATACGTTCTTCTTCTGTCGCTGGTGTAAAAATCAGAGGCGGTTCAAGCACGGCTAGCAATTGGTATGGCACAGCTGGCTGGTCCTTCCGCAAGAAAATCACCATCAATCCGCAATATGTCGCAGACGGACTCTCTAACTTTCCCATGCTCTTTTCTCGCACGGACCTTGACTTGCGCGCCACAGCGAGTGGTGGTCACGTGGCTTCCACCACGGGAGGAGATATCCTATTTACTGCGGCTGATGGCGCGACCAAGCTCGACCATGAGATAGAAACCTACACCTCTACCACCGGAGAGCTTGTCGCTTGGGTTGAAGTACCCTTCGTTTCCTCCACTTCCACCCGAGACATCTACATCTACTACGGCAACTCTACTATCCCTCTGGCCAATCAGCAGAATGTGACGGGGGTGTGGGATGCAAGCTATGTGGGTGTTTATCATATGAACGATAACCTCGCTACTACCAATGTTAAAGAATCAACCAGTAATGGCTTTAATGGAACCAATCAAGCTAACACAAACACTAAAACAACCAGTGGCAAAACTGGTAGCGGTCTTACATATAACGGCAGCACTGATTATACAACAATGAGCGATCAAGCCGGCTTCACTCCCGGAGCCGGAGGATTTACCGTTTCTGCCTGGCTTAAACCAAATTCAATACCGCCAGCTAGTGCGGGCAATCGTATGTGGGCTGTCTGTAAATGTGACAATCCTTTTGAATGGAATTTTACAATTAATGACAATGATACTGCTTATGGAAAATGGAATTTCGGGGCATTTACGAGCGATGGCGGAAGCGGTATTGCTGTTAGGCCGACGCTCACTTCGGCTGTAGAAGACAGCTGGCAATATGTGGTTGCTACTTTGGCCAATACTTCTGCTACTCCTGATATATTTTTCAATGGAGTTTCTGATAACGGGACGGCAAATGTTTCCGGAGCGCCTGGTGTTACAAATACTTCCTCGGCTGTTTCACTTGGCAGAAAAGCGGCAGGCGGAGAAGTTTTATTTGATGGTATTGAGGACGAAATTAGAATTTCCAGCACTGTCCGCTCCGCCGCCTGGATAGCCACTGAATACAACAACCAATCTTCGCCAAACACTTTCTATTCTTATAGCGGAGAGGGAGTGGAAAACCAATCAGCAAGCATGCCAAGCATAAAAGTTCGCGGGGGAGTGAAGTTCCGATGAAAATTTAAAATTTAAAAATCAAAATGGAAAATGACATTATGGTTTTAAATCCTAAATCCTAATATCTAAATCCTAAATAAATTCAAATGACCGAAATAACAAATTCAAAACAATACGACCTTGAAGATAGAACCATCAATTTTACAAAAGAAATTGTTAAATTTGTCAGTATTGTTTAGTATTTAGGATTTAATGCTTAGGATTTAATAATTGATATTTGCATTTTACATTAAACACTTCGCCAGGATGGTTCTTGCGAAAGAATGCGGTAATGGCGCAGATGATTAAAAATTTGTTTCGAATTAGTAATAATTTATGAGATATGATAGAATAGTATTATCATGGAAAAACCAAGAATAGTTCAGTTTTTTATAAATAAAGCAGAAGAAGGAGGCTATTATGCTAGAGCTGCCCTTTTTCCTATCTTTACTCAGGGTGAAACTCTTGATGAGATAGCACGCAATATTCAAGAAGCTGTTGATACACATTTCGATTTTGATCATAAGAACATGCCAGTCCTTGTAAACTTCGAATTACCCGTAGCGGCTTAATTTAGGATGCCTCGTAAACTTCGAATTCTATCGGGAAATGAAGTTATAAAAATACTTGAACGCAATGGATTTGTCCAGACAAGAATAACAGGTAGTCATGTACGCCTCACATTACAAACTAAAAATGGTGAAGACTTCCATGTTACAATACCGCTTCACAAAGAATTAAAACGTGGTACTTTGAAAGGAATTATTTCTGAACTTGAAAAGCTTACTGTGTCAGACGAGATTAATTCCAATTTCTACACTAAATAAAACTTTTACTTTTCAAAACAATACGACCTAGATGAACCTCGCAAGAGCCGTCCTTGCGAAAGAATGCGGTAATGGTGCAGAATTGGAGTCCGTGATATAATAATAGTATTATGAAAAAGAATCTCACATTTACTACACAAGTGTTCAGAGAAGGCAAACAATACGTTTCCTTTAACCCAGAACTTGAAGTGGCAAGTTGTGGCAAGACGCCTCAAGAAGCAAAAGAAAAATTGCGGGAAGCAATTGCCGGTTTTATAACCGTTGCTTTAAAAAGGGGGACATTGGATTCTATCTTAGAACAAGCCGGATTTGTAAAGAAGAAAAATTCTTGGCATGACCCAGAACCCATTTCTCTTGATAGATTGACTATCTCCGTCTAAGCGGCAATTATGCCCAAGATTCCTTCAATCTCATCAAAAAAATTCTGTAAATTTCTCCTAAGCATCGGCTGTGTTGTGGCAAGAATTGAGGGTGATCACTATATTTTTACTAAACGAGATTTGGAAAGACCGATAGTTGTTCCTATATCAAAACAACTACCTGTTTTTATTATTCTTAACAACCTAAAAACATTAAAAATATCCCGTGAAGAATTTTTAAGATTACTCAAGAAAGTCTAACTCTACGTAGCAAGTACCGTTCTTAAAGTGGAGGAATTCGCAAGAACCGTGCTTGCGAAGAAAATCCTAAATCCTAATATCTAAATCCTAAATAAATTCAAATGACCAAAATAACAAATTCAAAACAATACGACCTAGATGAACCTCGCAAGAACGGTTTTTGCGAGAGGTTTCAAAATGGTTGTTTGAAACTTATAGTCGGTAGTGATATACTAGAGGCGTTATGGAAAAACGATTGACTTACAACATTCAAATAGAGAGGGATGAGGACGGAGTCTATGTGGTATCTGTGCCGGCTCTTCCCGGTTGCCTTACTCAAGGTCGGACATTTGATGAAGCTCTTAAAATGGCACAAGATGCTATCTTTGGATTTGTCAGTGTGCTGGCGAAGAGAGGAGAGGATGTGCCAGTTGATCATTCTCGCACTAGTCCTTTTACTGTTAGTATTATTTCTCCAAGAGTTTTGGCATGAGCCGCTTGCCTCAAGTAAATTACAGAAAAGTTATTTCTGCTCTGAAGCGAGCAGGTTTTGTTGAGTACAACCAGATTGGGAGCCACCTGGTCTTTGTCAACGAGGAAGAAAATTTGCAAACTTCAGTGCCAATCCATTCTGGTGATATTGGCCGAGGTCTCCTAAAGAAAATATTGAAGCAAGCACAAATTTCTGAAGAAGAATTCAGGGAACTTTTATAATTTTTATCAAAACAACCCCCGCTCCGCCGCCTGGATAGCCACTGAATACAACAACCAGAATTCGCCAAACACTTTCTATTCTTATAGCGGAGAGGGGGTGGAAAACCAATCAGCAAGCATGCCAAGCATAAAAGTTCGTGGGGGAGTGAAGTTTCGTTAGAGATAGAGAATGTGCAAGAACGGTTCTTGCGAACTATTTCAGGATGTTGAGTTCTCAGGTAGTATTTGATAGTATATCTTTATGTTAAATAATTTTATTCAAAAAAATCTGACAAAAGCTCGGTACAAACTCCTAGAGAATAAAACCTATTTTGGAGAAATTCCTGGTCTAAGAGGAGTTTGGGCTAGTACAAAAAACTTAGAATCATGTCGTAAAGAGTTGGCGGAGGTTCTTGAGGATTGGCTATTCCTCAAATTGAGATCAAAAGAAAAAATTGCCGGTTTTGTTGTGCATACAGATCAACGTAAACTTGTAAAAAATGCCCGCTAGTATTTCTTGGAGAAAACTAGTTAAAAAATTTCGAAGTCTAGGGTTTGTCGGTCCTTATTTTGGAGGAAGGCATTTGTTTATGATTAAGAAGGAGTTAAAAGTTCACATACCAAATCCTCACCGAGGTGATATTTCTGCGGGCTTGATAAATGAAATTACAAGACAAGCTGGTATTTCAAAACACGAGTGGGATAATGCTTAGAAAGTTTATTAAAGCTCTAGCAAGAACCGTTCTTGCTAGAGTGTTCTTGCTGGAACAGAGTTCGGCCCCGAGATTATAGAATAAGCAAAAGTTAGGGTCTAACCCTACTTAGCACAAAACTACTCCGTCTTTGACGGAGTAGTTTTGGGTGTCTATAAGCCGAATTCTGTACCAGTTTTGCCCACTGAAGGTGGCGCAAAACTGAGCACCCTTCCGTAGCTTTAGCGAAGGAGGGTCCCCCTCCGCCAAGGCTTCGGCGGGACGCTCAATTTTGTAGTCACCTGCGGTGAACAAAATTGGCGATAGTTATTTATCTGCGATGACGATTACTCGCCACCTGTAGCGGCACAAACTGGAAACTAGAAACTGGAAACTAGAAGCTGGAACAATTTCCAGCGTCCAGCGTCCAGTCTCCAGTAATCCAGAGTACGGCCTTGCATTCAGGTAAGGATTTTGCCGTTTCAACAAAACCTTCGGTTTTGTTGTCCCTCCGTAGCTTTAGCGTAGGGGGACAGACCTATTGTTTTGATCGCCCCACGTCGCATAAAGCTCTGCGGGGCGCTTCTCGACTTTCGTCTCGAAGCGTTTCTGCTCGCACCTCTAGGATTACTCCCGATGGGTATTACCCACTACCTTTATCAATTTGGTTTCTGAATTCCAAAGTCATAAAGTCTGGATTCTAAAGTCAGACTTTAAGTATCCTTTGATTCAAAAGTCTGACTTTTTAGACTTTATAACTTTTTGAAACCAAATTGATTGAATGTTCGGACTTTCCTCCCCCCACCACTTTTATTCACAAAAGTGGTGGGGGGCAACTATTCAACACCTGCCCCATTGTATGCTAAAATGGAAGTATTAACAAGTTTAATTTAGCCAAGTATTTCCATGCCCCAAACTCATAAAATCAGTTTTTTTATCACTCTCGGACTGCTCTTTCTCCTGCCGATATTCTTTATTCCCGGAGGCACTCTTAGTCTGGATGTTGCCAAGTCGGCGCTCGTCGTTCTCGGCGTTATCGCGATTATTCTGGCGTTTTTATGGGAGATTTGGCAAGATGGGAAGCTAAGTTTGCCCTGGCATCCTTTTGTTTTTACTATCGTTCTCCTGCCTCTAGTTTACTTGCTCTCTGCATTCTTGGCGACACCGTCTTCTCTCTCACTTCTCGGCTATAGTTTCGAAGTAGGAACTTTCGGCTTCATGCTACTTGGCTCTCTTATCTTGATGCTCGTAGCCATGGTTTTTTCCGACACAACGCGTTCCCTCCAAGCCTTGACGGCTTTCCTCATCTCTATTTCAATCGTAGCTCTTTTTGTGGCCATCAAAGTTTTTTTTGGTGGCAACCTCTTGGTCTTGGGAAATTTCTTCGGCAATATGGGTAATCCCATCGGCAACTGGACTGATTTAGCTATTTCCTTCGGGCTTTTATCGGTCTTTGCGGCTCTCTCGCTCGGTATGATTCCGATGAAGCTCTCTCTACGGGTGCTTGTCTACGGAGTCTTTGTACTCGGGGCGACGCTACTCGTCATCATCAATTTCTACACCGCTCTTATCCTGACTTTGGGAGCTTCTATTTTTCTTTTCTTTTATTTTTGGAAGATAGAGAAACACTTCTTCAACACCGCCGCCACCCCACTCTACGCGTCAAAGAATTTTCTCCTTAAACCGGTCTTCTTGCCGGCGGTTCTCGGCATAGTTTCTCTCGTTTTTCTCGTAAATCCGACCATTCCCGGAACTCAAGGCACGCTCGGCGATGCGGTCTCGAGCACCTTCAAAATCGAGAACATCGATGTCCGTCCATCTCTCTCCGCCACTTTAGGTATTTCGAAAGAGGTGCTTTCTCAAGGCGGGCTCTTAGGTTCGGGTCCTAATACCTTCGGGCGCGACTGGCTCATTTACAAGCCGGTTGATGTAAATACCACTCCTTTCTGGGCCGTGGCTTTCCCATTTGGTGTGGGTTTTATCCCGACGCAGATAGCTTCTATCGGTATGCTCGGTTCCGCTTTGTGGCTAGTTTTCTTTGTTTTTCTGGTTCTTTTAGGGATTAAGCTCTTAAATCGCGTTCCAGAATCCAGGGCCGAGCGCTTCACGCTTGTTTCCGTCTTATTAATCACTTTTTTCCTTTGGGTCGCGAGCTTTCTCTACGCTCCATCAGCGACAATGTTGATGTTCGCCTTTGTCTTCTCCGGACTCTTTGTCTCTGTCAGTCGTAAATCTGGCATTATTTCTTCTCGACTCTTCACCTTGAAAGAACCTTCCCAGAATCGCTTTATCTCACTCGCTCTCATGGCGGTAATTACACTCGGGGTTGTCTTTCTCGGTTGGGTAGGATTTGGCAGGACGGTTTCGGCTCTCCACTTCAAGAAGGCGGTTGATCTTTCCAATATCGCCGGCACATCTCTCGCGGAGATTGAGGAGAAACTTAATAAGGCAGTAAAATCTTCCAAATTGGATACGTATTATATCGCGCTCTCGCGTATCAATTTTGCCAAAGCCCAAGTGGCCGCGAACGCCACCGCGGGTACTCCCGAAGAAAACAAGGCGGCCTTCGAAGAAGCGTTGAGAAAGAGTATAGAAGCGGCGAAATTAGCTGTCAGTATTAATCCGGCCGGTTACCAAAACTGGGTATCTCTTGGTACGATTTATAGCGCTTTGGTGCCGGCGCCGCTCTCCGTGGTGGGTTCTTATGAAAATGCTTTTTTCGCTTATTCCGAAGCTAGCAAGAGAAATCCTAATAATCCGGAATTACCGCTTTTCTTAGCGAGGTTGGAGTTCAATAAGAATAATATTGACGCGGCGCGTTCGTTTATCAGAAGGTCTATTGCTCTTAAGGAAGATTATGCCGACGCTTATCTCTTACTTGCTCAATTAGAAGTGCAGGCTGGCAATGTGGCTGGAGCCATTCTCTCCGCCGAACGTCTGGCTTCTCTGATGCCCAATAATCCCGGCATCTACTTTGAATTGGGCTTGCTAAAGTATTCCAACAAGGATTATGCCGGCGCGGCGGATACTTTCACTCGTGCGCTTTCTCTCGCGCCGGATTACGCCAACGCTCAGTACTATTTCGGTCTGACGCTCGCCCAACTTGGTCAGTCGGACAAAGCTCGAGAGCAATTCGAAGCTCTTTTAGTCACCAATCCGGATAGTGAAGAAGTCAAGGCCATTCTTGAACAATTAAGAACCGACAAAAATACTGCTCGGTAGTGATCAATGGTTCGCAAAATTTTCGGCTTTCTCTACAAGGAGACAAATAGTCTCAACCAAGCGGCATTCTTGCTTGGGCTATTTGCTTTCCTATCCCAGGTCCTGGCTTTCTTGCGAGACAGGCTTCTGGCGCATATTTTCGGCGCTTCTTTAGAACTCGACATTTATTACGCCGCTTTTCGCATTCCAGACCTCATCTTTGTTACCGTGGCATCGATAGTCTCCTTGTCAGTCCTCATACCATTTATTGTTGAGAAGGAAGCTCTTGGCCATAAGGCGCTTCGAGATTTTGTGAATAGTATTTTTTCTTTCTTCTCGATTTTAATCATTGCGGCTGCGGGTCTGGCATATTTTCTCATACCCACCCTCTCGGGTATCTTGTTTAAAGGTTTCTCCGGCGCGGCGCTTGTCGAAGCTATCACGATTTCCAGAATTCTCTTACTTTCACCCATCATCTTAGGGTTCTCAAATTTGTTTGGTTCGCTGACTCAAGCTTATAATCGCTTCACTATATATGCTCTTTCGCCAATTTTATATAACGCCGGCATTATTGTCGGAATAATTCTGCTCGCCGAACGGTTGGGGATTACGGGAGTGGCTATCGGTGTCGTGCTGGGAGCGAGTCTGCACGTCTTGGTACAGGTGCCGTTCGTGTTCGCATCCGGCCTCTTTCCCAAACCTTCCTTTAAATCACTCGATTTTACCACTATCGGAAAAGTGATTAATATCTCTCTGCCTCGGACACTGACCTTATCAATGACTAATATTGCCACCATCTTCTTGGTTTCCATGGCCTCGCTTATGACAGCGGGTTCAGTTTCTGTCCTTTCTTTCTCTCTCAACCTCCAATCTGTGCCTCTCTCTATCATCGGTGTCTCATATTCTCTAGCTGCTTTTCCGACGCTTTCAAGGCGTTTCCGGGATAATAATGTCGAAGCCTTTAAGCAACAAATGGCGACTACCGCCCGACTGATTATTTTCTGGTCATTGCCATTAACGTCGCTCTTTGTCGTTCTGCGAGCGCAAATCGTGAGAGTTGTTCTCGGGTCAGGGCTTTTCGATTGGGAAGATACGCGCTTGACTGCCGCCGCTCTGGCACTGTTTACTATTTCCTCAATGTTCCAATCTCTACTGCTTCTTCTCATGAGAGGATTTTATTCTGCTGGACTTACCAGAAAACCTTTCTTCATCAATCTTTTTTCGACTGCGATTCTTATAGCTGGCACTTGGGGGCTGGTTAAAGTTTTCTACTTTTCGGAAGAGTTTCGTTACTTCATCGGTGCTCTCCTTAAGGTAGAAGACTTGCCCGACACCGCTGTTTTAATGCTCCCGCTCGGTTTCTCTATCGCTACCATTATTAACGGTCTGATTCATTGGGTTGCTTTCGAGAAAGAATTTCGTGGCTTCTCACACGGAATTATTCGGACATTTTTTGATTGTCTGGGTGCGTCTATAATTATGGGCATGGTTGCTTATCTAGGATTAAATATTTTTGCTCCTCTCTTTGATACCGCAACGCTTCTCGGAATTTTCTTACAAGGTGCTGCGGCGGGACTCTTGTCGATTACCGCGGGCATCGTCGTTTTAGTAATTCTGAAAAATAAGGAGTTCTTCGAAATCCGGAATGCTCTTCATCAGAAATTCTGGAAAACAAAAGTAATTGCCACTGACCCGGAAATCGTATAAGGTTGCTCTCACAACTCATATGGATAACATTCGTAACTTTTCAATCATAGCCCACATTGATCATGGTAAAAGTACTCTAGCGGACCGTATGCTTGAATTGACTGGTACGATAGAAAAACGAGACATGCGCGAACAGGTGCTCGACTCCATGGAGCTTGAGCGTGAGCGTGGTATTACTATAAAGATGCAACCCGTGCGCATGAAGTATAGGGAATATATTCTGAATTTGATTGACACCCCTGGTCACATAGATTTCTCCTACGAAGTATCGCGCGCGCTTGGTGCGGTAGAAGGTTCGATTCTCTTGGTGGATGCCACGCAGGGAGTGCAAGCCCAAACTTTGACTACGCTCAACCAGGCGCGAGAAGCCGGTCTTGCCATTATCCCAGTCATTTCGAAAATTGATTCTCCTCTGGCCCGTATTGAAGATATTCGTGACGAAATTGAAAGACTCTTAAAAGTTGGCAAGAATGAAATTTTCTTGGTTTCCGGGAAAACCGGCGAGGGAGTTGAGGAGTTACTCAACGCAATCGTAGAGAAGATACCTCCGCCTTCCTCCGCAAGTCTGACTTGCGGAGATTTCCGCAAGTCAGACTTGCGGATTTTCAGGTCATTAGTATTTGATTTTAAATATTCAAGTCACCGCGGGGTGATTGTCTTTGTGCGCGTTTTCTCCGGGAAGGTTGAACAGGGAGATAAGCTCAAATTCAAAGTGGCGGGTAAAGCATTTCAGGCTCTTGAAGTAGGAGTTCTTGTGCCGGGAGAGAAGAAAGTTTCGAGCTTGGAAGCAGGTGAGATAGGGTATATTGTCACTGGTATCAAAGAACCAGGAATAGCATCCGTCGGAGATACTGTGTCCTCGGCAACTGATACCGGTCCTGCTTTGGCGGGATATGAAAAGGTCCGTCCGGTTGTCTGGGCATCTGTTTATCCTGAGAGTCAAGATGACTTCACTCTTCTCCGCCAAGCCCTCTTAAAATTGCGTTTATCGGATTCAGCTTTCTCTTTCGAAGAAGAATCTTCTGGAGTATTGGGCAGGGGATTCAGAGCTAGTTTCTTGGGCATGCTTCATCTTGAAATTATCACGGAACGATTACGCCGTGAATTTAACTTGCCTCTGGTTATTACTTTACCTAGCATTACTTATAAAGTTTTCTATAAAGATGGCACAGAAAAAATTATTTACACCCCGTCACTTTTCCCAGAGGATTATCTTGTCAGTCAAGTCTTAGAACCGTGGGTAAGCGCCACAGTTATCATTCCGCCCGATTATACTGGCGCCATAATCAAACTTCTTCATGAATTCGAAGCGGAGTTAGGTGAGACCGAGAGTTTGCGTTTAAGCACAGCATTGAAATTCAGAATGCCACTTCGAGAGCTAATGCGAGGTTTTTTCGACAAGCTTAAGTCTGTTACCTCTGGCTTCGGCTCCATTTCTTACTCCATTGATGGTGATAGACAGACCAACGTTAGTCGTCTCGATATCTTGATTGCAGATGAAGTGGTGCCCGCTTTCGCCAGAGTGATTTCTCGTCGTCAGATAGAGACCGAAGCGGAAATAGCGGTAGAAAAACTGGCTACCATCTTGCCGAGACAGATGTTTACTACCAAGATTCAAGCTAGGGCACTGGGCCGCATCATTGCTTCGCGTACCTTAAGTGGTATGAAAAAAGATGTGACCCAACATATGTATGGCGGAGATATTACTCGCAAGATGAAACTTCGCGAGAAACAGAAAAAAGGCAAAAAAAAGATGAAAGAACGCGGCAAGGTGAACATTCCTCAAGACGTTTTTTTCAAGATGATTCGCTCGTCTCGCTAAGGATTTGGCGAAGCGGGCTGGGGTGTTTAGAAGATGGGTGCGTAGAGGAGAATCATACTTACCATGATGAGTATGGAGAGCACCACCCAAGCCGTCTGAATTTTTTTCTTATGTCTTCTATCGAATAACATTTCCAGTATAATATCATAATTCGCACTATGAAAGAACTTCAAAGAAAGCAAAGAATCAGGCGTATAGTCTATTCTATCCCTTCCCTCATCATTCTTTCTATTGTTGCCTTCTTCTTTACCAAAGGAGCAGTAAAGATAGTGGATAAAGAACTGGAAAGTTCAGCTCGTGTGAGAGACTTGGAAGCCGAGGCAATTACCCTCATGCTTAGAGAACAAGAACTAAAAAAGGATATTGCTCGTCTGGAGACCGAGGAAGGAATAAAAGAGGAGATAAAAGATAAATTTAATGTCACGCAAGAAGGCGAACATATCGCCGTTATTGTTGATGAAAGACGCTCGGCCACCTCAACCGATATTTTCGAATTGTCTTGGTACAAGAGA
This sequence comes from Candidatus Zambryskibacteria bacterium RIFCSPHIGHO2_02_FULL_43_14, assembly GCA_001825315.1. GTDB lineage: Bacteria > Patescibacteriota > Minisyncoccia > Phycocordibacterales > Zambryskibacteraceae > UBA5004. Next base: position 6,373 of record MHVR01000021.1, on the reverse strand, counting down.
CTTTGGAGTGTTATAATTTCACCCTATGATAAATAGCGCTACGCCTGCCAAAGGCGGGTCCGCCTCTGGCGGAAAAAAAGTAGAAATTTATTCGACCGAGAGTTGCCACTTCTGCCATATGGCCAAGGAGTTTTTTGCTACGCACAATATTCCTTTCACCGATTACAATGTTGGCACGGATACCACCAAGAGGAAAGAGATGATTGAAAAGAGCGGACAAATGGGCGTGCCGGTAATAGTCATCGATAATAAAGACATAATCATCGGCTTCGACGAGAACTCTCTAACCAAATTATTCGATCTTTCGGCGTAATATAGCGGATGCTCCCGGCAGGAATCGGACCTACATCTGCGCATTAGGACTGCGCTGTTCTATCCATTGAACTACGAGAGCGTTTTGAAAATATAACACGAAATTTGAAAAAAGCCGATATTTTGTTATGATTTTATCCATGAGTCCTGAAGAAAAAGTGCTTCTGGAACGCACCTTAAAGCTTTCGGAAGAAAACAATCAAATTCTACGTAAGATGCAGAGAGCCGCACGGTGGGCTATCCTTTGGGGATTCATAAAAGTTGCTATCATCGTTGTTCCTCTAGTAGTAGGATATCTCTACTTGGAACCGTACCTCGGCCAAGCAATGAATAACTTTAACGATATAAAGGCATTTCTTAATAGCACGATTTAAAATAATGCCTAGGTAGCTCAGTTGGTAGAGCACTTCCCTGAAGAGGAAGGGGTCGCCGGTTCGAGACCGGCCCTAGGCACATGGAAGTAGCACAAAAAAGTTTGTGGCACACAAAATCATCAGCCGCTGTTATTGAAGAATTGCGTTCAAGTGAGCGCGGTTTAAGCAATGACGAAGTAATATTGAGGTTGAAAGAATACGGACGAAACAAATTACCGGAGGCAAAGGTTGACGGTGTTGTTACTATTTTTCTCCGCCAATTCCAAAGTCCGCTCATTTACATACTGGTAGCTGCAAGTATTGTGGTGTTTGTAATTGGGGAAGTGGTTGACGGGTCAATTATCCTAGCCGTACTCCTTTTTAACGCCATTGTCGGTACGATTCAGGAAGGAAAGGCGCAAAATACGTTACTGGCTCTCAAAAAATTTGTTGAAACGAAAGCCACCATACTTAGAGAAGATAAAGAGATGATTGTTTCGGACACTGAATTAGTGCCGGGTGACATACTCATTCTTCAAGAAGGAGAAAAGATTCCTGCTGATGCGCGTGTCATTGTTTCCCACAATCTGAAGGTAGATGAAGCGGCTCTGACCGGAGAATCCGAGCCGGTACATAAAACAAGTGAACGAGAAGATGCTAGAGAGATTGTCGGCCAATACAAAAACATAGCATACAAGGGCACGAATATCGTCGCGGGTAACGGACGAGCGGTAGTTATTGCAACTGGCTTACAGACTATTATCGGAACAATCGCAAGTAAGATCGCGCTGGTCAATACCGAAATCCCTCTCAAGAGTAATATTCGTTATCTTTCACGCCTTATCATCGCTACCGTGGCAATCGTCTCGATAACGATTTTCACCCTCGGCATTGTGGTCGGCAAGCCGGTTAAAGATATGTTCACGACGATTGTCTCTCTGTCTGTATCAATCGTGCCGGAAGGGCTTCCTATCGTCGTGACACTTATTCTTGCTATGGGTGTCTGGCGCATGAGTAAACGTAATGCACTCGTGAAAAAACTGCAAGCGGTCGAAGCGTTAGGACAAGCCAGTATTATCGCCGTTGACAAAACCGGTACAATCACCAAAAACGAACTGGTTATCCAAAAGGTATATGTGGGAGAAAAGATGTTTGATATCAGCGGCGTTGGATATGAACCAAAAGGTGATGTTAGCTTTAATGGCCGTATCATCGATGGTGCAAACCATCCAGAACTTTTACTTGCTGGAAAGATCGGTGCTTTTTGCACCAATGCTCGCATCATGTATTCGGATGAAGACGCGCGTTTTCGAATTACCGGTGATCCAACGGAAGCGGCGATGCTTGTGCTTTCGCAGAAGCTTGGTTTTCATAAGGAAGATCTTGAGCGAGAATCGCCGGTTATCGGAGAGATCCCATTTGACTATCGACTCAAGTATCATGCCATGCTTCACGAGGTTGACAGTAAGAATTTCCTGACCATAGTTGGCGCGCCGGAGGTTGTTTTAGAATTGTCTGAAACGATGTGGTTGAATGGCAAGCGAAAGGAACTCACATCTGCAGACCAAAAAAAACTTGAATCAATCTTTTACCAAATGTCGCAGGAGGGATTGCGCGTGGTAGCTTTTGCTATTGATCCGGACTTCGGAAAAACGCTCAAGCCGGAAAAAATACAAGGTCTTTCTTTTGTCGGTTTTTATGGGATAAGAGATGCGATAAGGCCGGAAGCGGCATCGGCAATACGAAAGGCGAAATTAGCCGGAGTAAAGGTTGTAATGATCACCGGCGATCATAAGATAACCGCCCAGACTATAGCAAAAGACATAGGCATTTGGCGCGAAGGAGACGAAGTGCTTACTGGGTTGGAGATTGACGAAATATCTGATGCAGGGTTGTCGGAAAGACTCAAAACGGTTTCGGTATTTGCTAGAGTAAATCCAGAACACAAAATGCGAATCATCGGGGTGTATCGGGCGCGAGGAGAGATAGTAGCGATGACCGGAGATGGAGTGAACGATGCGCCATCTTTAGTCGTCGCTGATCTTGGCGTGGCCATGGGTAATATCGGAACAGAGGTGGCGAAAGAGGCTTCTGATATTGTTCTTCTCGATGACAATTTAGAGAGCATTGTTTTGGCAATTGAGGAGGGACGTAGTATTTACAAGACCATCAAAAAAGTTATTTTGTATCTTTTTTCAACGAGCATGGGTGAGGTGTTTACTATTACTGGCGCACTTATATTGGGTTATCCGTTGCCGATATTGGCGGCACAGATTATATGGTTGAATTTTGTTACTGATGGTTTTCTCGATGTGTCGCTTGCCATGGAGCCGAAAGAGGAACATTTACTTGACGGTAAATTTGAAAAGCCGAAAAAATATCTCATTGATAAACTGATGACAAAAAGAATGGCACTTATGTCCCTCGTTATGGCTCTTGGCACTCTTTATCTATTCAAAAATTACTACGAAGCAGATTTGGCAAAGGCATGGACGATGTCACTTACCGTTCTGGCGGCATTCCAATGGTTTAATGCCTGGAACTGCCGGTCGGAATACAAATCAATTTTCAAGATGAATCCTTTTTCAAATAAATATTTAGTTGCCGCGACGGTTACGGTCATCGCGCTTCAACTGCTCGCCATCTATACTCCAGTGATGAATATATTTTTGAAAACCGTTCCGCTTAATGTATCCGATTGGATGGCGCTTGTTCCGATTGCGGCATTGATTGTCCTAGCCGAGGAAATCCGAAAGTTTTTTAACCAAAGAAAGATATTAACGCAAATATGAAAATAGCATTTATCCATAGCGACAAAAAAATAGGTACGGGCGCACATTTTATCAATGACCTTATCGCTTATAAATTACGAGAGAAAGGGGTGGAAGTAAACAACTTTTATCCGCAATTTTTACTTACAGATACACCAATTCATTTTAAAGGCATTAACAATATTCTCTTTTTTTATTCATTGTTAGAAAAACGTGAGGAGATATTACGCCATGACATTATCCAAGGGACAACCTATACTCCGCTTGCCTTTCTTCGTTTTTCCAAACCAGTGGTATCGCATTTCGGTTCAACTACTATAGGTTTCTTAAAAGCTGTTCCGAAAACAAACCATTTGGGAAACGAGTGTAATGATGTTTTTCTCCGCTTAAAACAATCAGGGGCAATTCGCGAATTGAATATAAAAACACGCCGTCCACTCAACGATATTGCCTCTATTGAGCAGTATTCGGCTGAACGCGCTGATTATATTATTGCCACATCAGATATAGTAAAAAAGGATCTAATAAGCGTTGGGATTGCGGCTGAAAAAATTGAAGTTATTCATAATGCGATTGAAGATTACTGGTTTGAAACACTAAACAATAATCTAGAGAGTGAGCCCGCGCTTATTTTTCTTGGCCGGATCGGAGAGGATCCATTCACCCTAAAACTCAAAGGCGTTGACCGTCTCATCTGGCTTTTTGAACGTTTTCCTGAAGTTAAAAAGTTTTCATTGATAATGTCGAGAAATAAAAAGTTAGCACAATGGATGAAAAATAATATTTCAAATCACACTGTTATTATAAATGCGGTTAAGGATGCTATTCCTTCTCTGCTAAATCAGCATGCAGGAGGAATCGCGCTGTTAACATCGCGCTATGAAGGGTTTTCACTAAGTTTGATTGAAGCGATGTCGCAAGGACTGGTACCGATAAGTTTTTCCGTAGGCGTGGCTCCAGAAATTATTCGTAATGGCGAAAATGGTTTTATTGTTCATACCATCGAAGAAGCTGAAGAAAAAATAAAACTTTTGCTAAACAATGTGGCTCTGAGATGTCGTTTGGCATTAGCCGCCAGAGAAACCTCAAAACAATTTAGGTCTGACACGATGATTGAAAAAACGCTTGTAATATATTCAAAAATTTTAAATCAAGTTAGATGAGTTATTGGAAATAGGTTTGAGTTTGATGCTATAAATACATCCTAACTGCCTTTGACTCTAAGTTTAGTTTGGCGATTTTTATCGAGTTTAGGCAGATGGAGAATTAGCATTCCATATCTCTCAACTGCCTCTGCTCCATCCACATCGACTTCTTCCGGTAAAGCGATAGTACGAGCGAAGGAACCCCAGTAGAGTTCGTGGTGGAAGTATTCATCGTCTGAAACTGTTCTATCTTCGCTGCGCTTACCGCGGATAGTGACAGAATCTCTGGTGATGAGAACATCCAAGTCGTCGGGCTTAACCCCAGCCACCATAGTCTTGATGATAATTTCCGAAGGCGTGTGGTAGACATCCACGGTGAGTTGGGCTTCCTCGTCGCTTTCTTCAAAGATGTCAGATTTAGTAGGTATTTTGAGATTAGGCTGGTTTTCTGGTGCTTCCATTTCATCATCAAGTCGGACTGCACCAGTAAGTCTCTCAAAAAAAGATCTTTTATTTTGCATAGTGGTTTAATTATAACCTATACTTTCTACCGTGCAATCCTCTTAGCTCTCTCAAATAGGACAAGTAATGCTACCACTCCTGTCCATACTAGCCCGAAGGCGAATATAGCGCCGATATTACCCCAGTGTATAATCGCCAAGTTGAAACCAGTGTGGAAAATAATAGCTAAAATTAGAACAATGAAAGTGGAAATGATGCGAGTTTTTCTCGGTTTGTAGAATGAAAATGCGAGAGAGACTCCGACGAAACCGCTCGAGACTACATGCAGGAGACTTGCGCCGATAAAGCGCAAATTACCGGTAATAACACTTCTTGTTATATCTTCCCCGATTAATGGCCCGAAGATAAAGAGGGCATTTTCTAGGGCTACGAAACCTAGAGCCGCCGTAATCATATAGATGATGGGGTCGATCGGTTCATTGTCCTCGACGGACCTAATGCCACCGATGTAGGCAGCACCAAATTTAAATATTTCTTCCAAGATGACCCACAAGAATATTGTCGCTGTAGTGGTGCCTGGCAGAAAAGAATCCACTATCTTCTGAAATGGCAAAACCAAAATTACCGCACCCATGCCCAAAAGAAATGTTCTTAGAATGAGGCCGCGCGGTTCGGGATGTTTATAATCTTCACGCAACCAGAAAGCGAGCCAGACAAGAGACGGCAGAATACCACCGAGCAGAGCGTAAGTTACTTGTGGGGCCATGGCTGTATCATTAGTAGTTCGGATTTATCCCGCGTAGCTTTAGCGAAGTGGGACCAAATTTCTTCGGTGATGAATGGCATGAAGGGATGGAGAAGCTTTAAGCAATTTTCAAGTAGATAGTAAATAGTAGATAAAAGTTCAGGATCCTTTTTACTTTTCTCTATTATCTCATCCGCGAATCTATGCCATACATAATGATAGATTTTCTCTCCAGCCATATAGAACCGATAATTTTCCATATCACCGGTTATGTCTTTAGCTAGTGCATCAAATTCATCTGTCAACGCCTTATCTAATTTACCACTTTTTTCTTGCGATAAGACAAATCGAGTAATGTTCCAAATTTTATTGGCGAAGTTTTTGTAGCCTTTCACTTTATCTTCACGCAGAGCGAGGTCTGTGCCAGGGGTGTTGCCAACAATCAGAGCCATACGCAAGGCGTCCGTCCCGTATTTTTTCGTCAAAGTTAGCGGGTTTATAACGTTGCCTTTAGATTTACTCATCTTCTTGCCCCAAGCGTCATTGACCAGTCCATGGAGGTAGACGGTGTGGAATGGAGCCTTG
>MHVR01000020.1 GCA_001825315.1 Candidatus Zambryskibacteria bacterium RIFCSPHIGHO2_02_FULL_43_14 | reverse complement strand
TGCATAAGCTTGCTTAAGAAGTCTTTGTAAAATATTATCCGAAAGTCGTTCAGCTTTGTATATTAAAGTTATAGTTTCTGGGTTGCCGATTAATTTATCCCCTTGTTCATCATAAACATGTGCCTTCTTTGGCGAAACGAGGGTCATACGAGTATACTCGGCTGTCTCAGCTGTTAGATCAAGACTTTCGACTTCAGTATTTGGGAAATCTTGAATGTAGCTACCGTCGTAGCTTAATAGATCAAGAAATGGGCCCTTCTTATTTTTTAGCACCCCTTTTACCAGAGCTCGCTCAAATGAGCCTGCCAGATCCATCTCCTTCCCCAGCGAGGTCTTACGACAATAATGTTTTTGATGCAAACGTAATTCATTAAGTGACCAGTCATTGGGATTGTAGGTATACGGTGCCCGAAACTTATTCTCAAACTTATTCCAATGCGTGACAGAGCGAGCATCTTTACGTGGCACAGATGGAGCTTTAAGCGCCTTCTCATCTGGCATTCCAAGAGTAATAAAACAGCAGATGACCTCATGTTCAGGGATCCCTAAAACTTTTTTCACCTTTGTATCAGCTCCATAGCTATTTACTGGCGAAGCACTGACACCGTAATAAGTGGCAGCTAAAAGTATATGCCCTACCGCCAGACTTGCTCCTTGTATTGCCTCTTTATAATTCCAATTATCATAAGTAACCACAATTAAAGTAGAAACCCTGCGAAAAAGAGTGTTGCCAGCGGCCTCCTTCACCAACCTCTCCTTAACTTCTTGGTCATTAATGACAATAAAATTCCACAATTGCTGATTACAATTAGTAGGTGCCTTTACTGCTATATTAAGAATTTTCTCTATTAATTCGCTTGGTACAGGATTTGGTAAAAAACTTCGCACACTCTTACGTGTCTCTACAACATCGAGAAAATCTTTCATAGTTATAATTTTTTCTCCTTTATAACAAAGTTGCGCACTCCCGATGGCCCACTTCTGATAACTAGATCGCCAATAAAACCGAGTGAGAAAAGTTGTACACCTAGGAGAACAAGTAAAATACCGAAAAGAAGTAGCGGTCGATTACTTATGAGAACACCCCAGTAGAGTTTAAGAAACGTAAGATAAAGAAGGATAAAAAAACCAGTACTTCCAAATAAAAAACCGAACCCGCCAAAGAAGTGCATTGGTCTATCAATAAAGCGACGCAGGAAGATGAGAGATGAGAAGTCAAAAAGGCTAGTAAAGAGACGTGTGACACCGTACTTTGAAGTGCCGAATCTCCGCGAGCGATGATTTACGGGCATTTCTGTAACTTTGTATCCCATCGACGCAACAAGTGCGGGAATAAATCTATGTAAATCTCCGTATAGTGCCAGTTGTTTGGCAACTTCGTTCTTGTAAATTTTGAAGCAACAATTCATATCATGCACCTTCACACCTGTAAGTATATTGGTAATCTTGTTGGCAAAGCTAGAAGCTATTTTTTTATTACTAGGATCAAGTCGCCTTTGTTTCCAACCAACGATAAGATCAGAGTCTCCATCATGCATTCTTTCTAAGAAATTAGGGATTTCGTGAGGATCATCCTGTAAGTCGCCATCCATAGTGATAATATATTCACCACTGGCTTCATCAAACCCAGCTTGAAGTGCTTGTGACTTACCGAAGTTGCGCGCGAAACGAATAATTATCGCAAACTTTAGTCGAGAGAGAACTTCGAAGGTATCGTCGGTGGAACCATCGTCGATAAAGATGATTTCGAAGCTTTCGCCTAAAGTATTAAGAATACCTAAGAGCTCGGCATGAAGTTCAGAAACGGATTCTGCCTCATTGTAGACAGGGATAACAAGAGACAACTCTGGGTTCGACCCCTTATTCATTAAGGCCATTAAATCACAGAATCTTGAAATAATCAAACAAGAAATACCGAGTGACGAAAGTACTGCCGATGACAACGATACTTGAAATAATGGTAGGTATACCGAATATATCTATAAAGATATAGAGAAGAATAATGTTGAGTACAGAAATGAAAATGCTTGTCCAGGTATAATGAGCAAATTTTTTATTCACAAAAAGCTGCTTTGCTCGTTTCAAAAATGTGTCACCTAATTGCATGATCTTAATAATATTTTACGTAGGAAGATACAGTGTGTTCCCAAGTGAATTTTTTCGAAAACTCTCTAGAATTTTTCGCAAGTATCTCGTACTGTTCTCCGAGCATTAACATGAGTTTTTCGTATATATCTTCAGGGTTTCTCTGCTCCGTTAAGTAACCATTGTAACCATTTCGTATAACATCTTCAATACCACATCCCTTGCTACCAATGACGGGTTTTCCTAACTGTCCCGCCTCAAGCAATACAAGACCAAATCCTTCAAAATGAGCTCCAATATTATTTGAATTCAAGAGAAAAACATGACACAGAGAATAGAGATAGGCAAGCTCTGTATCAGAGTATACATCTGAGAGAATTTTTATATTATTTCCTAGTCCATGCTCTTTTACATATTTTTCTATTTGAGTAATATAACTCTTATCACTAGTACTACCCACCATAAGATACAAAGCATTCGGATGTTTATCTTTCAATTTATATAGAGCTTGAACAGTCTCAAACTGGCCCTTCCTTTCTTTGATAGCACCAACAGTGAGGAGTATGGGGTATTGAGAGGCAAAATTATATTTCTTTCTATATTCCTCTTGCTGTTTATGCGAAACCTCTGGTAACTTTGTCGTGCCAAGAGAGACTATTTCTGCTTTCACATAGGGCATGTGTTCGAGGATACGATCCCTTGTATAATTACTGATGCAAAAGATTTTCTCTGATCGTTTATATGCTTTTCTCATAAAAAATGTTTTCAATAGACTTCCAGAAGGGACCGAGTAAGTGCCGACTCCGTTTATAAATAATTTTTTTTGGGTTCCTAATACTGCGAGGTACGCGTACACGCCGTACGGCCAGCAGTCTAGAGCGTGTATGTTGTCACACCTTTTTAGTTCTCTTCTTACAAGAAAAGAGTTCTTGATCAGATTAAAAGCGGAGACTTTTGAGTGAAGTAAGTTTTTTTCATCTTTACCTCCTGAGTATTTATCACGTTCCGTCAAGACAGTATGGTTCACATTAAGATTTCGCAACTGCTCTACAATAGAGAGTGAGTATCTCCCTATTCCAGAATTTGGCATCATGTTGTTCGTAACGATAAGAATGTTCTTCATTTAATAGTGTAGCTAGTTGTCTTCCTTATAAACTCCGCAATGGCGATACCACGCTTCTCCCAAGTGTAATTTTGCACATCGTTATATGCTTTTCTGGCAATAGCTTGTGAATGATGAGCATCGCCCAATACCATTCCGATACCGTTAGCCAAGGCTTCACCACTCTCAGCTTCAACAAGAACAGCATTTTCATCATTTAACACTTCGGAAATTGAAGGTAGTCGAGATGCCACGATAGGTATACCGGAGGCCATGTATTCAAAAAGCTTCATAGGCGATTGAGAATATTCGCCCCTAGGATGGGGCAGAAGCAATACGTCCGCGGCTCGTAGAATTTGAGGAAGATCTTTTTGTCCCACTCTACCTAAGAGTTTTACATTTACAGGTAAGTTTGTAATAGCAAATTCCGGAGAAACTGAACCAACAAGAAGAAAATGAACTTCAGGTAAGATACGGGCCGCCACAATTACATATTCTATTCCTTTCAGTTTGTTGACAGTACCCGCATAAACACAAATCTTTTCATCGGGCGCAAGGCCTAGACTTTTCCTTGCTTCTTCTCTGTTAACTGTACTGGCAAATCTTTTTAACGATACAGCATCGTGAGCAACTAGTATCTCTTCTTTGTACGACAAATAATGCTCTCGCATATAACTGCTTATGACGATGATACCTGTGGCCAGCGTGCTCATGAGATGGTCGCGAAATTTCTCGCTTCGACTAATCGGCCTTCTATGTGTCTCATAAAAAAGCGGAATGCGCAGTATACGGGCCAGAATAGCTGTGGGGATAAAATAACTGGTTCGAAAATAGAGAAAATCAACCTCCCCATTTATCTTCTTTTGGAGCAAGAATAAGATAGCTGGGATATTAAAAAGGGTAAAAGCCACAATGCCTGATTTTTGTATACCAAAATTATGGAGAAATATTAGTTTGGGAACCTCCGGAAGATCATGATTATCTTTGACAACGTCAAAATCTATTTTTCCACGATATTTCGGCAATACCATATGCATAGATAGCTCGGAATCAATAGAAATAACAGTATTTAGTATTTGACAGGTATGCGCCCTAGTGCTTCGCACATCCATATTGTGAAAATAATATCCGATCATGAAAATGATGTGGTGGGATATAGGTTCTCAAAATCTGAAATAATTTGTTCACACGATATGTCTCTCGAATTATTCGATTTATCCTGCGTGAACTCCGTCAAATGATAGAGAAACCATAATCCGCGATAATTGTCAGATGAAAATTCTCCTCCAATTTTTTTAAAATATGCAGGAAAATATTCTTTGCATAATTTCAATAATTCTGCTTTATTGAAACGATGAAATAAGCCGAATAGATCAAAACCGGGAATATCAGAACTTCCGACATAATCATAATCAATAATGCATAATCCATCTTTGGACCATAAGAGGTTGTCCAAGGTCAAGTCTCCATGTTGGATGATTCGAGGCAATCTGATACTAGTGGGCAGCTTCTTGGCTATATACCCCAGAAGTTTATGTTGATTTGATCCGCTTAATCCTGATTTAGTTATTGTTTCTTTCGCCAACTGTTCCATACTCCTCGTAGAACCGCCACCCCGTTCTGCCAAATAACCTTGGAAGTCGAAGTAATCTGCCATCACGACTCTCAAATTATTTTTGTCTAGTTTTACTCTTTTGCCGGGACATGCGGTTTCAAGGCTAAAAATGTTTTCTCCGTCATCATGCAAATAAAGCGCCTGTGCGAAGAGACGTGTATAAGGGCTCCCAAGGGTCAAAGCATTTAGTGTTTTCAGGTTATTGAAGTTACGCAAAATTGCTTGTCTAGCCTCATAATTTCTGACTGTCTTTAAACATAAAAAGGGTAAAGATGCGCCGTTCTTAAAAACCATAAAAATTACCTTATCATTCAATCCCGAACCGGAGGTTACGGTGCTAAATTTTAAATAACTCAAAGGAAAATCTCTTTCAGCCAAATATTCTGTTAAATGCTCCTTTATTACTTTTTCAAAAATTTTAATCATTTCTGCGCAAAAATATTGAAACTGAAAAAAAAGTTTCTATAAATCCAAAGTAATAAAGAAGAGCGCGCGACTATCTTAGCCATTTTTCTCACTAGAGTATTCCCATGCATCATGGATACTAACGTGTATTTTAATAATCTCAAATTATCATAAGGGATAATTATCCGGGGTAGATTATAACCGGGATAAACCAGATAGAAGTCCGGGGTTTTGAAGCCTGCTTCCTTAAATAGCTTCCTGTAACCGGAAATATTATATGTGTATGTGTCGTATCTGTGACCTTTTCTAAACAGAGTGTACTTATCGGCCAGCCATCGCGGCATATAACTTGTAAACTTGAGACCACTGTGATCAATACCTCGCAAATACGACAACGCAAACCTGTTTTCAATTCCCACATACAAGAATCCTCCCTTTTTTAGAAGTCCTTTGCATATTTTCAAACAAGCGATTTGCGCCTCGCGCGGGTTGTTATACAAATCTGTTTTCCCGACCCATTCGAGTAGCCCGTTCATCACAATTAAGTCGAAACTCTCTTTTTCAAACGGCATATTAAAAATATCCGCAACAACAGTCTCAATATTGTTTAATCCTTTTACTTCCGCCAGCTTTTTTAAAAATCTCATTCTAGTAACGGAAACGTCGCAAGCCACCACTTTTTTCACCACTCTCGCTAAGGGCATAGAAATCCTGCCTAATCCCGCCCCAGCATCTAGTACGACTGAATTTTGATCGAGAGGGATAAAAAAACGCCAGTCGGCCCTATTTTCTTCTGTCGTGAAATCCAATCTATCTTTGAACTTGTCCGCAAAGACAGCCCACCCCTCTTTATCAATAATATCCAGAGCCTTTTCAAACTCAGCTTCAGATATTTTCCCCCAATACCGATTTATTATAGTTTTTGTAGTTTTTTCCTTCATTGGCCGGTTTATCTAAAACAATAATAATCGTCTTGAGCAAAACTCCATAATGCACCCCACAGAACGCCAGCATTTGCTTTACGAGACGCCTAATGCTCGAGTGGCTATGGGTATTATACACAATACGAAGACCCGCCCCATTTGCCATTTTTTTCAGAGCAAAGAAACTCACAAAATGCAGATTCCAATCTTCAAGCCTCTTTGACTTGAAGCGAGGTAGCCAACTGATAAACCATATTCCGGTATGGGTCTCTTTGGGAGCATACCGGTTTGGGAAAGAGAGGTAGAACTTTCCTCCCGGTTTGAGCGTCCGCCCTATTTCTTTAATCACCTCTTCTGGATATGACATATGCTCCAAGACGCTTGTTGAGTAGACGTAATCGAAACTATCTCTATCAAATGGAAATTTTCTACCGTCGTAAAGATGCATGTTAGAATTTCCGGACATCTTTACTAAATCTTCTTCTGTTTCAAGCCCATAAACCAGAGCCCCTGCCTTAATAAATTCTCCGGCTATAATACCGTTACCAAAACCGATATCTAACACTTTCTTGCCGCGCGGATTTCCAACCGCAAGTTGGAAGTCATTAAAGAATGCTTTAGCTGATTTGTCTTTCTTGAGCCAGTCATTAACAAATTTTTTTTGGTCACGGAAACTTCCGTGGGATAGATACTTTTTGGTATATGCCCAAGTATCGACTTCAAATTGGGACATCTTCTTAAGAATAAATATGTGTTCAGACGACACTCCTAAGCGTTCTAGTAACCTTCTCAAGTTATTAAATCCAAAACCGTAGCCAGAGAAAGCCGGACCATTGGCGTAAGCCTTAACTGAATACCCGTTATCTGTAAATAATTTTTCCCATTTGTCTCTTCCGTAGGCAATAAATTCTTCTCCATGGCTTCTGAAATTACCATGAACAGACGGGAATAGAAATTTCTTAAATCTACTACTTGGCGATTGAACCGCCAAGTTAATATTATTTCCCAAATTAACGCCAGCGCCTTGAAAAAATGATTCACCCTTGAGTTTTCCAAAAAGTCTCTCTATTGCAAGAAAAAACAGGTGCGGGTAATAAAGCAGAAGATAAAAGATTTTTATAGCGCGGCTTGGCACAATATGTACGGCATATCCATCGTCACGGAGCATCTTATGGGTAGCGCCTAAAACCGTTTTTGGACTTCTCACATGTTCAAGCACATTTGAAGAGAAGATTAAATCAAAACTTGCTGGAGAAAATACTCCTGTAATATTATCTGCATCAACCTGTCTATATTCTACATTCGAAACTTTTAGCGAATCTTTTATTCTCTTAAAATTTAAGTCAGATGAAATTAGTTTGTCTATATGAGGAGCTAGAAGCGTGGTCTGAAAGCCGTCACCGGCGCCAATTTCAAGACCGGAAACAAAATGTGTTCGTGATAGTAAAGAGAATACTAAATCGATTTCCCTCTTCCGTATATTGTGAAGATGGTCTGTCCAATTTGTCTTACCGAGCATAACTTTGAAGAATTAGATTTTCTATGACTCTAACATTTTTCTCTATGGAAAACTTTTCTACTCTTTTTTTAGCATTAAGAGCTAACCTCTTTCTCAAGTCACCGTCGTCCAACATCCGCTTAAAAGCTACAGCCAGTTCAGAAGATACCCCTGGAGTAACTAGGAGCGCACTTTTTTCATCTTCAAGTGCCTCATTAGTCCCACTCACCCTTGTGGCTACAATAGGACAATGCGCATCCATTGCCTCGAGCAGAGCGATGGAGAGTCCTTCCCATAATGATGGCAGGGTAAAGATGTCGCTTATGGCCATGATATCTTCAATCGGAGCTATATCCATGAACCGCACTTCTTCTGTCAGTCCCAGTTTCTCAACCTGAGATACCAGCTCTTCTTTTAGCATCCCCTTGCCAAAGATTAGAACTTTGAAACCACTTACTCCTTCATTCTTCATTTGGTAAACGGCGTCAATAAGATAAATCTGACCTTTCTGTGGCGTAAGGCTCCCAGCCGTCGCAATATAAATTTGTTCTTGTGGCAGAACATATTTGCTAAGAACTTTATTTCGTTCTTGTTTTATTTCCCCTAACTTAAGACGGATGGCATTGAAGTTTAAAGTAAACCTAGACTTAGGGATACTCTCCTGTCTTGAAGTAAACTCTAATACATCGTTTGAGCTGACAAGAATTTTCTTGGTAAATCTGGCAAGTATTTTGTCCGCAATTATTTGCCACCTTTTTTTGTGTTCGTAGACATTTACTTCGCTAGATAAAATTACTGGCACCTTGGCTAAAATAGCAGCGACTCTGACAAGCAAATTTGCGTCAAATAAACTCGTAACAACAGCATAAATCTTTTCTTTCCTTAAGAAGGCCCATAATTTGTATAACTCTTTGAGGTCAAAGAGGGAGGAGAAATGAAATTGAATAAACTTTACCTCTTGAGGAATTTTATGGAAAATGTTGGTACTCTGATTTGGTAAAATAGTGACAATACAAAGGTCAAAGAGTTTCTTGTTCATAAATCTCACTTGCTCGACAAGCATGTTCTCCGCTCCACCCATACCAAGATTATTTATAGCAAAAACTATTTTTTTTCTTTCTGACATAATAGAAGACTGACCTCGATTTTTAGGCTCATATGGGGTGATTCTAGCAAACAAAGAAGCCCTTCGCTACGCGCGAAGGGCCCCGAGGAAAGTCTTTCGAACCCCCTCTTCAAGAGACACTCTGGGTTCAAACCCCAAAAGCTCTCTCATCTTGCGATTCATGCCGGAGTAGCGCATTTGTTCATTGGGTCGATGCGGAGTAGCGCCAAATTCAATGAACCCATTTTTGCCCGTCTCTCTGGCAATCAAACGTTCAACTTCCAGAAGAGTGAGCTCTTCCCCTCGGCAGATATTGATAATTTCTCCTTTGCAAACGACGATGTTATCTGCTGCGGCTACCATTGCGCGCACCGCATCATCAACGTGTAAGAATTCTCTAGTCTGGTCGCCAGGAGACATCAGGAAAACTTCCCCAGTGGTCAGAGCCTTCCCAACCTTGAACATAAAAGACTCGTTAACTTGACCCTCGCCATACACAACCGGGAAACGCACCACTGTTGCAGGAATGATGCTTTTACCGTATGTCGCCACCAGAAGAGAGGCCGCTGCTTTGGATGCTCCGTAAGGGGACGCCGGCCGTAGAGGCCCATCTTCTGCAAAAGGCACCGGTGCATCGCCATATTCCTCAAAAGACCCTGCCGAAACGAAAGCTTCGATGCCTGTTTCTGAGACGACAGTGAGCATGTTGAGAGTACCCCTCACATTCGTACCCATCAGCTCGCGATGCAATCGCGCATCACGAACTCGACGCAGGTCAGCCGCCAAATGAAAGACTCGTTGTGGATTGACCCTGTACACTGTGCGACTGACATCTTCGATGTCCCGAACATCTCCTTGATGATACTGGAGATCAGGGTACTCACTGCGAGAACGAGAAAGTATATGGATCTTAGTTCCCGCCCTTTTTTGAAGCTCGCGGATAAGATTTTTGCCTAAGAACCCATTGCCTCCAGTAATCAAGATTTTCATGAGTCTCCTCGTTGTGTGAAGACCAAATTGTCTGTGGGCAATTGTACATTAAAAGTACTTGTAATCAAGAACCATATTATCTAGTGGCCACTTCACGAAAAATCTCCGCCAACTTCCGAGAAAAAATGTCCATTGTAAATTGAGTTCTGACCTTATTTCTACCTGATTCTCCCATAACTTTAGCCTTTTGCGGATCATTCCAAAGTGTCTTAATTGCCTCTTTAAGCTCCGAGACATTATATGGAGGGATGATGATGCCGTCCTCACTGTCTTTGAAATAGCCTGTAAGAGTTGCCCTCGAAGTCGTAATTATAGCTTTAGCAAAAGACATTGACTCTAAGAGTGAATATTGACCGGAACAATCAGAGCCCGCCATTCTCTCTTCTGGAATAGTTGTTATCACCATAAATTCAGCCCCCTTAGCATATGGCGGCGTCTCAGTCCTCTTCAAATAAAGAACCTCCACGTTCACTGGTAACTCTCCGACACCTTTTAGATTCCTTGGTAGAGCAGCGATAATGAGTTTGACGGGTAAGTCTCTGACTGCCTCAATCAAGGTCTTGTAATCTCTACCAACGTCGCGTCCGGAACTGAAGATGTAGCGCTCCTGTACTTCAGACACTCGTTTGTCTTTATCGTAGAA
This sequence comes from Candidatus Zambryskibacteria bacterium RIFCSPHIGHO2_02_FULL_43_14, assembly GCA_001825315.1. Taxonomy (GTDB): domain Bacteria; phylum Patescibacteriota; class Minisyncoccia; order Phycocordibacterales; family Zambryskibacteraceae; genus UBA5004. The sequence goes on along the minus strand of MHVR01000020.1, from coordinate 8,252 downwards.
ATCATGATCAATTCCGTAAGGAACGTAGTAATTCTTCTCAGCCGGGAAACCAATACTTCTTAAGAAATCTTGTTGTGCCAAAGAGGGTGACATGATGGCATCGGCGGAAAAAATTGCCTTTTTGATTACCCAACTTTTAAAACCCTTACGGTTTCGTTTAAGTAAATTGGTTAAATAAGTATTGTAAATCACCCATTTTGGTTTTTTAAAACGGAGAATATATTTAACGAGAAATAAAGTCAAAATACCGGAACCGGAAAAAATCACATCGCATGACTTGAGCCGAAATAGTACTGGCAGTTGTGTCAGATTGAAAGAAATTCTCCGTAAAAATTCAGTCAACCTATTTTCTAGGAAAGTGACTTCAATACCGTAGTTAGCCATATGATTGAAACCAATAAGATGAATATCTGAAGCTTTACCCTTTTTGTATTCCTCATAGAGTTTCCTCCTTTGACCAGCAAATAGATAAAGTACCCTAAGATTCATCTGGTAAATTTTATTATATTAATGATTCTTTACTATGATTAATAACGTGTTTGATTTTTCTTTTTGATAATTCTTCTCCAATCAGTTCAACTATGGCTGGACTTCTAAACTCTCCAGCTGAACAGCATACCGCAACACATTTATGCTCATCTGGAAAAAGAGTGTCATACAGCGCAACTACTTCTGATATATTAGCCACTACACTTTCAACTCCTTCTTGATTTTTCATAAACTCTATTATTTTTTTCTTTCTCTCATCTTTGCCTGAACAGTCTCTTATTTCTTTTTCTCTCCAAGGATTTTTAAAATATGAAACATCGAATTTGAAGTTGGCAGAAGGATTTCCGTATTTATGTCCCCATGACATTAGAGTTATCATATTTGTTGAACTAGTGTATCAAATCTTTAAGAAATTTCCATCTTGATTTTTTCCATCAATAATTGAAGACTGTGGTCCTCAACTCTGAAATCTTTAAGAGCTGGGTTTCGAACTTCAAGCTTCATTCCGCAAGCGGCTGCTTCCAAAATCGTCTTATCCATACTTCCGGCGGGAGTAAAATTAACATAAGTTTCATGCGATTGATACAACTTGAGCGCCTGCTCTCGCGTGACCGCACTAACAAACTTTATCCTGTCCGAAGCTCGGCTTTGGACAAGTCTTTCGTAGTCCTTATCGCAAGGCAAAGCGGAGCCTGCCACAGTGGCCATAAATTTTCCATCAAGATTATTAAACCACTCTACAAATTCCAAAACCTTTTTTACTGGCGCAATTCGACCTAAGAACAAAATTGAATTGGGTTTTTTAGGAACGTAGGGATCAGGTTTGAAGAATTCGGTATCGACACCAACTGGCATAATTTTAGTCTTTTTAAATCTGGCTGTGAAAGAGCTTGGCGAAGTACAAAAAACTTTGTCCGAAAGCAATACGGCCAAGCGAGTCCACAAATTTCCTTTTGCGTGATTTCTCCACAAAAATATTTTTTTGTCCCATAGTCTCCAAAACTTCCATCCGAGCAGAACATATTCCTGATTCATATGTACAAACACAGCATCATAATTTTTTCTTTCATTCCAAATGTACTTATAGAAATGTACGATATATCGTACTTTTGAGTTCCTTTCTTCTTTTCCTAAAGATAAAACCTTCACATTACTAGGCAGAGCATATCCTCCCTTCTCTAGACAAATAACCGTTATCTTATCGAAGCTTTTAGCGAACTCTTCAATCCAACGATGGAAGAAGCCGAGAATCGGATCGTCTTTATCAACCTTTTGAGTAGTTATCAAGAGTCTCATACTTTTACTTTTTTGGCAGTTTCTTCCCAATTACTCTTAATTTGAGCCATATAATCATCTTTGGAGAAAAGTTTGGATTCAAGAGTGTGTTTCAGGTTAGTTCTTAAATTTTCGCGTTTGTGATTATTTTCGATTAAATCCATCACCCCATTGACAAAGGGACCCGCGTCACCGAGCGGATAGATATAAGCATCTTTACCGTGTGTAAGTTCTGTAGCGATACCCACCGGTGTGGTAATCACAGGTAGACCAGAGAGGCCGGCTTCGACAAGCGATAGACCATAGCCCTCAAAGAAAGACGTCTGGATAAAAGCATTGGCAGTCTTGTAAAAAGAAGCGAGACTGTCCTGCCAGCCGGCAAACTCCACCGCCTCTTCCAATCCCAAGCTTTTAACTTTTAGCTTCAAGCTTTTAGCTTCACTGCCCGACCCCACTATGATCATACCGGTATCCGGATATCTTTCTCTAACCATGCGGAGGATCTCAAGCGCGAGACCCAGGTTCTTCTCCGGAGCCAGACGTGAGACAGCAAGTATGATAAAGCGCCATGGATAGCGGGCGTGAAGATCAAATTTAATCGGCGCGTTTTCTATTTTCTCTTTATCAACATAAATTGGCAGAGTTTTCACGTCTCTGACACTATCGGCATAAGCGAGCACTTTTTTCGCGATTATTTTTCTGATAGAATTCAAAAATCCAGAGAAGTATGGGGAATGAAAGTTGGTATGTATTTGCACTTCAAGCGGTAGGCGCCACTTTTTGGCTACTTTCATTCCGGCCCAACCGCACTCGAACGGATCTTGTGTTGTAATAACCGACAGTCCGCGCACGAATTTTTTCTCAAAAACTATTTTCTTGCCAATGCGAGTAGCATCAAGCGGCCGCAAAAAGTTGATGAAAGAGTTTGTCGGATAAACCCAAACATTTTCCGATAATTGCTTTTCCTTTAGCCCATGCCCTAGGTCTGAAAGAAGCACAATATGAAGCTCTTCGACTAGAGTCCCATACTCCTTCATACGCTCGGAAACTGCGCTCCCTTTATCGAGGACTTTCCTATCAGAACTGATCATTAAAACTTTTAAATTTCTTTCCATATTTCCAAATATTCTTCGGCCATTTTGGCCCAATTATGACTTAAATTAAGGCTATTTAACTCCTCCAGATACTTATTATAAGTGTCTTCATCAAGCATTGCTTTAAAGGCGCGAGAGATTTCCTCTTCATCGCAAGGATTGACGAATATTCCGCCCTTAGACATTAGTTCGTTAAGCCCAGTTTCGCGAGTCATAATGAACGGCTTGCCGAAAGAAATTCCTTCAATCACAAAGTTCGGACAGATGTCGGTAAAAGCGAGCGAGACCACGACATAAGAATTTCTGATTTTTTCCAGAACTTCTTCATGAGATTTGCCAGTGGTAACATCAACTCCGAATTTTTCGAGCATCTTAGGATTTTTCTCCGGGATAACTCTCCCCGCCCATAAGAAATTCTTTGTGGTTGAAATTTCTCCCTCTCTTTTTTCCGGAATATAATTCCTAACGACACCAGACTTTAGGTATGATATATCATACCTCTTTTGCCAGATTTCTCTCTGCCATTCGGTATTAAAGGCCAGAAAGTCAGCACCGGCTACCATCTTCTTCGTAAATGAGAAAATCAGTCGCTCCTTTACATTCAACTTCGGCATATTTTCATAAAAGTCCGGAAGAGTAATCGGCTCGTTTGTCCTGTTGACATAGGCCGACCAAAGAAAGTCCCCTCCAACGCGAACGATAACCTTTCGGCCAAAAAGTTTGGCCGCCAAGACCGACGGCACGCCTACGCTGAAAGTATCCAACGCTAAAATATAATCCGCCCAATAAACACTCGGCCAAATTTTAAGCATGGCGCTCTCTACAGAGCCGTATTGAGCCAGCTTCACGTTGTGACCCAACCTTTCAAACTCATTCTTTAATCTCGGTCCATACTGAGCCGGACCGCCAATGCTTCCGCTTGATAAACCGGTTGTTATCAGTATGCGCATTGCTATACCTTATCAAAAATTTGTGTTTTCATCTCCTTGGCAATGAGGTCCCAATCATATTTCTCCTCAACCATCTTTCCGGCATTTTCCACAATCTTCTTTCTCAACGGTTCATCGACGATGAGTCGTTGGACTTGCTCGGCGATACTTTTAGGATTTTTCACTTCACAAAAAAGACCTGTCTCGCCATCCCGCAAGAAATCCACGATACCGCCCACCGGCGTAGCGATGACCGGTAAACCGGCCGCCATGGCTTCAATAAACGAGTTGCCAAAACCCTCGGAAAGCGACGGCCTGACAAAAATATCGGCTTCATACAAATACTTTGGTATATCATAGTGCGGAATATGTCCGAGAAAGTTGATTTTGGATTCAAGATTTAAGATTCTGGAATGATACTTAAGTTTTGATTCAAGCGGACCAATACCAAGAACTTTCAACGAGATATTTTCCGGAAGATATTTCAATGCTTCGATAATGTCTCCGACCGCATTTTTCTCCACCAGTCTCGATGTCGTGATGAGAACAACATTATCTGGATTTAGGATTCTGGATTTAGGATTTAAGAATCGCTCAAGATTAACGCCATTTGGAATCACTATTGTGTCGCTTCTTTTAGACAATTTGGCTAGAAAGGTTGAAATGGCCTGGACTTTGACCGCGTGCTTAAACCCCCAAGATAAAAGCGGCCGGAAAGGTAAGATAAACCATCTGTGGAATACATGCTCAACCGAATCGCCATCTTGAAGGGTCAAGATATATGGCGCCCGTAGGGCGAGAATTGCCGGGAAAAGCATGTAAGTCATAATGCACCAATAAAAATCGTATTTCTTTCGCCAAGCAAATAGAATCGCCCTTGGTACAAAAAGAATTTTATTAAGATAAGATGCGTTATTCCCTACTCTATAGACATTAATATTGCCCACCTTTTCAAATTTAGGATGAGATTTGTTAAACCTCATCGTAACCATATCAAATTCCATGTCAAAAATACGATTCGTAATTTCTTTCACAGCCACTTCCGCGCCGCCGACAAACGGCTCATAAGCTATTGAAAATATGAGAACGCGTTTATTGGACATCGAGGATTTTCTTGAGTTCTTCCGGACTGGGTTCTCTCTTTGTTTGAGAAGGCGGAACAGAAAAATCCTTATCTCGTCGGAGCCCACCACTTGTGGGTAAAGAAGAAGAATTTTTCTGTTCCGCTGAAGTTCCGACCACGGCCTTCAGTGCATCCCGCAGATCAGCGATATGTCTGACGTCTGGTTTACGTTGATTATTGTTTTTTTCCTTCAAATCTTTGAGAGAGATACTGGGAAGAGGTATAGACACCACTTTCTTCTCTCTACTATCTATCGGTTTTTTCTCTTGTGACTTAGCAGTTGGAAATGCCATCGGGGCTTTAGACAAAGGTGTTTTCGGTACGACCCGACCCTCTTCGTGCCAATCGGCAATCGCTTTCTCCACCATCTCTCTAGGGTGGGCAAAGGTTCGGCGAGAGCTTTCAATAACCTCTGAGACATAAGACTTTTCTGGTTTGGTTATCGACGGCACACTTGTAGCCGAAAACGGCTGGGAACCAATGCCATCGATCATCAATTTCAGATAAATTTGAAATGAACCGAGATTCACCAGATCTTCTGCGGTGAAAACCGGGGCGAATTCTTTTTCCAACACTTCGGCATCGTAAGCCCCTACACGGAAAGTAATCATCGTACCTACGTTGCCAAAGACCGCGTCTCGTACTTCTTCTTCCATTTGTTCGATATATTGATGCGCAATTGTAAGGTTGAGCTTGTACTTGCGCGCTTCGGAGAGGATATCAGCGAAAGATTTGTTAGCGAAAGATTGAAACTCGTCCACATAGAGATAGAAATTTGGTAACTTGTTTAACTCTGTTCCGCTTTTGTCTGCCCGCGACATAGCTGCGAGATACATTTTGGTAATAAGCATCGAACCTAAGAGGTTTGCGTTTCCTTCGCCGACACGGCCTTTCGAGAGATTCACAATAAGGATTTTCTTACTGTCCATAATCTCGCGCAGGTCGAAGGAAGATTTGGCCTGGCCAATAATATTCCTGACCAAAGGATTGGAGGTAAATTGACCAACTTTGTTTTGAATAGCGGGCGTAGCTTCTGCCGCAAAGCGTTCAGTATATTTGGCAAATTCGTCAACCCAGAAAGATTTTACCGACGGATCTTTGACATTTTCTACCACCTTATTGCGATAAGACTTATCCGAGAGCATACGATTCACCCCAAGTAGCGTTGAGCCAGGGTATTCGAGCAGAGCAAGCAAAGTATTGTTCAAGATATAAGCCATCCTCGCAGACCAGGCATCAACCCAAATCTTCTCAAACGTCGACATTAAACCATTGACTACAAGGTGACGTTTATCTTGTCCAATATCTTCCATAACGTTGAAAGATACGGGATATTCAAGGTCGAATGGAGCAAAATAAAGCACATCTTTGATCCGCTCTTCAGGTACATATTCAAGAAGTTTCTCGGCAGTACCGCCATGCGGATCGATAAAGGCCAGACCATTACCATTTCGAATATCCTGGATAGCCATATTCTCGAGAAGGGTGGACTTTCCCATACCTGTCTTACCAATGACATAGACATGCTTGAGGCGGTCTTTAGACTTGATACCGAAAGGCATATGCCTACCGCGCGAATCTGTCTCGGCGAAATATGTTATCTTTTCAGAATCCATTGATATTATTATACAACAAATGAACGACTTTTCAAAAAGTTCTCCAATTTCTCAATATTATTCTTTGAGACTACTTCCTTCTTTCAGCTCGAACGACTTCTTCTTTGTTAGACAATTCTAAAAATCTTGCCCGCTTTTCAGATGTCCAGTTGATACCATCGATTTGTTCCCTGCGAAGTTGATTAAGCTCTTCCTGTTCTGTAGGAGGCAAAAGGGATTCACTATAGTCAAAACCTTCATTGAATGGATTTTGTGGTGGTTGTTCTATCATATTTTTATTTATTTTTAACTTATTATTACCGTTGTTAATTTTAACATAAGACTTAAATTAATTTGGAAGCAATGCTTCTTTTGTATATTTATTCCCTGCATTCCAGAGCATCCATGAAGTGAGACCTGCGTCGTAAGTCGCTTGGATTTGAGCTCGAACTTTATCCTGGCCGTAAGTGGTACCAAGATTAAAATCTTGTAACCACGGTCGCATTTTCGACGGCGTCGTCGAGGCAAGACCTTGCAGAAGATTCCAAGCTGTTTCTCTTTTGACGGCATTCAACATAGCAATTTTAACCACTTCATATGGATACTCGGCAGGATTGGCAAAACCATTCCAAGTAGCCGGATAGTGCGAGGGGTACACCATCGGAGAAACGTAATCGAAATACGGCAAAGCATTTTCAAGCATCTGGCCTATGCCCATACCATCCGTTGCGGTAGTAGTCATACCGAAGAGATCGACAGAAAGTTTAGCACCTGTATCTTTTAAACCGTTATGAAGATATGTAAAAAAACTTTCTAGCATCTCGGGCTTCGTAGTCGTACCAACAGTCCAAGTATAGAGAGTATCGACCATGTTGCCATCAGAAGGATAACGAACATAGTCATAATTAAGTTCATCAAAACCGAGCGCATAAGCCTCTTCTGAAATTTCTACAATATAATCCCAATATGGTTTGGCCCCCACATCTATGAAAGAGAGGCCTTTGTAATCTTTCCAGACTTCACCATCACTTTTCTTTTTTACCGCAAGTGTGGGGAAAAGTTTAGTGTAAGCGGGATCTTGGAAAACAGATATGCGGCCGATAACATATATATGTGCTTCATGCAGTGCTTGCACAAACTCACGCATATCAGAAACCACACACCCATGGCTAATATCAGCTTTTGGAAAATCATTTGGAAAAGATACCACCCCTGTATAATCTTTTATATCTATCACTACGGCATTGAGTTCCGTAATCTCAATAAGTTTTTTCAAACTATCACGCCATAATAGAGTCCCCGCAACACACGAAGTTATATAGAGCGCTTTAAGAGGTTCGGGAGTCTCTAAGTGGGTTACTGGAGTGGCTGGAATAAGTGTTGTTTGAGATTCTTTTGAGAGAGATATTGGCGCACTATAGGTAGATTCGAAAGAGAACGGTAAGAGAACAGCCAGAAAAAAAAGAACTAAACTTGCCACGGCAACCCATAGAAAATTTCTCAAGAACTGTGGCATGTCTAGATATGTTCTTCCGGTCGGATAAGCACTTCTTCCGTGTTCTTTTGAGCTTCTATTTCGGCCACACGTTTTTTATGAGCTTGACGCTTTTGGGCCTTGGCCTTGAGAGTTAGACGCTTATCTATGTTAGACCAGACTGAGAGTAGTATTATCGAAAATCCGGTCGCTACTTGGAAAAATGATTCCCAGAGACGAGGAAATCCAAGAAGTGGTAAGAGTGCTACGAGT
>MHVR01000019.1 GCA_001825315.1 Candidatus Zambryskibacteria bacterium RIFCSPHIGHO2_02_FULL_43_14 | reverse complement strand
GCGTAGTTCATACCCGAAGGATTAGCGAAAGCGTGCCCAACTCCCGGATAGATATAGATTTCATTCTTAATACCTAGAGTATTAAGGGATAATTCGAACGCCCGCACTGTTTCAGTCGGTATTGATTGATCTTTATCCCCAAAGATGCCGAGCACCGGCCACTTGATAGGTTTAAGCTTATCCACAGTTGTCGCCAGACCGCTACCGTAATATACAACTGTCGCGTCAAGTTTGACGCCGGAAATCGCCAGTTCTACAGACTGTCTCCCGCCGAAACACCAGCCGAGAGAGGCTACCTTAGGCGCGCCCGCTTGTCGTAGAAAGTTTGTTGCCGCCTTCAAATTCTCCAGGGCCTTGGTCTGATCCAGTCCGGCCGTTTGCGCTCGCGCTTCATCCGGAGTAGCCGCCACTTTACCAAAGAGATCCACTGCCAGCACCCTATAACCTTCTTTCGCCAACTCTTTGGCCATGTCCTTTATATTATCATTGAGGCCCCACCACTCGTGAATCATCACGACTCCCGGATATTCACCCTCCTTTTTCGGATAAGCGTAGAATCCTCGCACATTACCAAAATAGACGATATCTTTTCCAATAACTGCTACGCCTTCCCTTGCAAGCATTTCCACATTTTTTATTTCTCCGTTATCTTTTTTCATGTAAATATAAACTAGGATTGCTACACCCACGATAATAATAACAAGTATAATATTTTTTATCATATATCTCTTAATTATCTAGATTTAAGATATCTTCCACAAGCTCGAGAAATTCCTCTTGATTAAAATGTCCTCTGTCCTCAAAAATTCTTGTTTCAGCTTTTGGCAAAGCTTTTTTGTATTGTTTTAGGGAAGCAAATGGCGCAACCGGATCATCAATACTATGATATATCATAGTGTTCTCTGTTTGTAGAGTTAGCTTCTTGGGTAGAGAAAAGCTCAATACTGGATAACCCTCGCTATCTTTATTATAAACCGCGCTGACAAGAAAAACTGCTTTTATTTTTTTAGAAAAGTAATTTTCCGAAAGATATTTAACTAGAAACGCTCCACCGAGAGAATGTCCTATTAAAATAACCCCGTCATTTAAAAAAGGAAGAAATTTCTCAAACCAAATTTTCCACTCACTAAATTGAGCATTGGTTCTATTGGGCAATACCGGTAAAATAACTTCATAATCACTCCCGAGTTTCTGTCTCAACCACGGTTTCCAATCAGTCTTACCGCTTTTATATCTTTCAATATCAATTTCGTAGTTGCACAAAAAATTTAAATACTCTTCATAAGATTCAAATGTATCTCCACCGTGTATCACCACTACCTGTTTTTTCATTATTAGTTTTTTCATTTTTTGATACTCCTAGGACTCCGAACTCTTCGAGCCTGAGGTCTTCGACTCTGATGGGTCTTCAGACTCAGAAGAGCTCTCGGAGCCGAATGGCCTATCTCAAGTGAAACAAAGTAAGTTTCTTTTCTCGTCTCCACCCTTTAATTTCCGCTTCTCTTTGCCTAGCTTCTTTTAATGTGTCAAGTCTTTCTTGATATTTGAGCACTACTGGTCTACGTATTTTTGTATAATGTGCGCCCCATTTCGAATTATTGTGCTGTTTTATTCTTCTATTAAGATTGTTCGTGCAACCTACATAGAGAGATCTATCAGCACATTCGAGTATGTAGACAAAATACGACATAGATAATACTTATCCCTCGCGTCTGCTCGGGACCTTCTTTCGGTTTGTATATCAGTGCCGAAGGCCCTGATGACCGAAGGGAAGAAGGGCTGTGTTCTCCGGTCTAGAACCACCTGAGGTGAGACCCCATAAGGGTTTTTGGGATGCTCGAAGTATACCAAATTGACCCTCTCCGGTCATAGGTCTGGAGTGGAAAATGAGACAAATGAGACAGTCCAAGCATGTCTCAAGAGGCATGTCTCATTCACAATCCACAGGGGGTGGGTAAATGGCCTACATCCCCGGCCTTTCTGCGCTATACTAGGAGTGTCGATCTTTGATAAATCAATGTCTTGTTAGCACCAGGTATTGCCTCTCGCCGTCTTCTGGCGAGTCATAAATCCAGGAAGTAAAATCTCGCATTGCCCGCTAACTAGCTGGATACAGCTCTCCGGTAGATGGGAGTAAAATACAGTAACAGAACTATCTAGAACGTGGAATTTACTTCGATATAAAAGTCGAAGCATTCTTCGTTGTGGATAGTTCTTTTTCGTTACCTTAAAGAACTTCCTCTTGAGCATTCATCGATCGCGATTATTAACCTATCTATCACCATCATGGACAAAAAACTACAAATTACCTATGTTCCTGTCGAAGACTTACGCCCGAGTGAGTATAATCCTAGAACATGGACCAAAGAAGATGCAGACCATCTTAAAGAAAGTATCAAGCGCTATGGAGTGGTTGATCCGCTCCTAGTGAACGTTGCCAAAGAACGATACAACATTGTTATCGGAGGACACTTCAGGCTCTCGGTGATCAAGGAACTAAGCATCAAGGAAGTGCCCGTCGTCTACATAGAAATACCAGATCTCGAGAAAGAGAAGGAACTGAATATCAGATTAAATTTGAACCAAGGCGAATTTGATTTCGATCTTCTTGCCACCTTCGATCAGTCTTTTCTGGAAGATGTCGGATTCACAAGCCAAGACCTCGATGACATCTTCGCCGTGGAAGAAACTCCTGAACAATTCGATCTCGAAAAAGAGCTGGCCAAATTAGATATTACTAAGATAGAAATTAAGAAGGGTGATATCTACGATCTGAACGGCAGTCGCCTTAAAGTTGGTGACAGTACTATTGAATCAGATGTATTGAAACTCATGGGCGATGAAAAGGCAGACATGTGCTTCACAGACAGTCCATATATCCTAGATTATTTACACGGCAAAACTCGCCATGGTAAAGCAACTGTTGGCTTTGGAACAAAGAAAAACAGACGATACTTAGAAACTGAAACTCTACCCGATAATTTTACCGAATTATGGATGAGTAACATCGCCAAGGTACAGAAGCCGGATTTCTCCATCATCGCCTTCGAGCACCCGAAGAACTTACGAATTATCTGGAATGAGCTTGAGAAGCATTGGAAATACAGGAACACCATAGTCTGGCACTTACCAAATCGAGTACAAGGATTTGCTGCGAAATACAAATTCTTCAACAAACATGACATTGCCCTAGTAGGGTCTAGCCCCGAGTTTATCATTCCCAATGAAATACCTGAATCAGATGAGCTTCTCCAGAACGAATACGAGAACGCTCTCTTTGCTACGTCTGGGAAACCTCATTGGGAAGGATATGAGAAAGGCAAGAAATACCAGCCGACTGACTTTATAGAACATGTGGCGGCCGATGAGAAGTCTTCGGGACAAGGAATCATCTTTGGCACGAAACCGATTGAACTACTCATCCCTTACATCAAAGTACTGACGAAACGCGACGATCTCATTATTGAACCATTCGGCGGTAGTGGCAGTACTCTAGTAGCGGCGATCAAAATGAAACGACGCTGTTATCTCATGGAAAAATCTCCTGTTTACGCGGAGATTATAAAACGTCGGTGGCAAAAATTAACAGGATTAAAAGCTACAAAAATTCATGGAGACTAAAAAAGAGACAACAATCTTGTCGAGACAAGCTAAAGAAAAAAGTACCTTGCTCGAATGCTTCAAACGGGTGCCAATTATTCAAGTAGCGTGCGAGAAATCATCGATAGCGCGAGCCACATACTATCGCTGGTTAGAGGATGACCCAGAGTTTCGTAGTGCTGCGATGGAGGCTATCGCGGAAGGAGAATCATTCATCAGCGATAAAAGTGAAGCTCAGCTCATCAGTCTTATAGGCGAAAAGCACTTCGGAGCGATCAAGCATTGGCTAGGACATCGCCATCCAGCCTATAGTGCAAAAGATAAAGACGGTAGAGATAGTAAAGTAAGAATTATTCTCCTCCATGATACGGAAGATTGAAGAGCAGATAGACATCGATGAGCTCTGTCACTTTACCGAAAAGCAAAAGGAGGCGAGTAGGGCGCTCAAAGACTTCAGATATCTTCTCTACGGCGGAGCTATGGGTGGCGGTAAATCTTATTTCCTGCGCTGGAAGCTCTTAAGAATGCTTCTCTCTTTCGCCGTCCAAGGACACCACAATGTCACGGTCGTACTCTTCTGTGAAGATTATCCGTCTCTAAAAGATCGGCACCTCTCCAAAGTGCAGTATGAATTTCCACCATGGATTGGCGAATACAATTCTACCGATCACAACTTCGTTCTTTATCCGGAGTTCGGCAATGGTGTTCTCGCATTCAGAAACCTTGAGGACGCCTCTAAGTACCAATCGTCTGAATTTGCTGTCATAGCAGTAGATGAATTAACTAAAAACGAAGAAGATACATTTAGATTCCTTCGTACTCGTTTGCGCTGGCCAGGCATTCCCGATACTAGATTTATTGCTGCCACTAATCCCGGTGGTAAGGGTCACCTTTGGGTTAAGAAATTATGGATTGATAAGACGCATAGTGATAACGAGCAGTCGGCTAACCAATTCATGTATATCCAAGCTCGAGTCATGGATAATCCGTATGTGCCGAAAAGTTATATCAAAGAACTCCAAAGTCTTCCTGATGAAAAGCGTCGGGCATTTTTAGACGGAGATTGGGATCTCTACGAAGGCCAGTACTTTGCTGAGTGGAATAAGGAGCAACATGTGGTCGAGCCATTTGAGATTCCGGATTCTTGGAAGAAATTCCGTTCCATCGACATCTCCGGTCGCAATGGTATTACTTCCTGCCACTGGTATGCTCTTGATTATGACGGAGTAGTCTGGGTTTATCGTGAACACTATGCAAGTGGCATGGATTCCGATCAGCATGCCGATCAGATCCGAGGAATGAGTGGGGAGGAAGAGTATTCTTATACAGTCATAGACAGTTCTGCGTTCACTCAATACGGTGCTCCTGAAACCATGGCGGAGATATACATGAGGAGAGGGATCTGGAGTCTCATACCATCAGATAAGAAACGTCTGACAGGGTGGGATGTGGTGCATCAGTACTTACGCTGGGATAAGAATAACCCACCTCGTCTTAGAGTCTTTTCCACTTGTACCAATATGATCCGGACCATCCCTTCGTTGGTCTGTGACGAGAAGAATCCTCAAGACGTGGACTCCCAAGGCGAGGATCATGCTGCTGACGAACTCCGTTATTTCCTTCAGACCTTACGAGACCAAAGAACAGAGAAACCAATGAGTGCAGTGAGAAGAAGGTTACTGGCACGGCTTGGTGTTAAAGCACCGTCACGTCTGGAAGAATGGAATGAAATAGAGGAAGAATTGAGGGGAAGATTTACTTAACAAGAGAAGTAGAGATAAGTTGGCTTTATGTACTTTTAATACCAGCAAAGTTCTACTTTCTCTCCAATTTGTTCCTCAAGATATTTGGTGGCAGTGGCGATGTCTCCTATTTCGTCAATCAAGCCGTAGCCGAGAGCATCTATGCCTACGTAGGTTAGTCCGTTTGCCAGTTTTTCTACTTCACCTATCTCGAGGTTTCTGTTGGTAGCAACGGCTTGAACGAAAACCTCATGAGCTTTGCGAAGGTCAGATAGGACGATTGACCTTTCTTCTGCCGTGAGAGGTCTGCCTGTATCGCCTAAATCCTTATACTTACCAGATGAAAGTTCCGTGTATTCATAACCCTCCTTTGTTATTTTATTTGTCTCATCCAAATAAGAAGCGGTTATGGCAATGCTCCCGACGTCAGAAATCTTGGAAGCATAAATCTTATCTACTCCTGTAGCCGCCCAGTATGCCGCAGAAGCTCCGATTGTTCGTATTACGGAGACACTAGGTTTATCAAGTCTCTTAAGGGCGTTTGCTATCTCCTCTCCTGCTATACCGTTCCCGCCATGAGAATCTACAGATAAGAGCACTGCCTTTATCTCTTGGTCGTCTTGAGCCGAGAGAATACCGTCTGTGATGTATTCGGAAGAAGAAACATCGCTCCAATCGTCAGTCGTCCGCTCGGGTATATAAGTGCTCAAATAGCCGTTGGCAGAGAGCGCCAAGACATTGCAATTCTCCTGTGAATCGGTGCCAGCAATATATGTATCATCGGAGAAATAGGATCCAGCTATAAAAGCAAGCACCCCTATGCAGATTACCAGGATTAGTGCTTTCTTCCGGCTGACTTGTTTTTCTTCGTTCATGTCTCAAGATTATGCCTTATTTTTCAATTATTTTCCTAGCCAATGACCTATCCACCCACCTATAAAACCCTGTAAAAATGCTATTACTTGAACTAAGACAAAGATTAAAAACGGATTGATGTCTACAAACCAGCTTACAACCCATGATATAAAGAGGGTTAAGAGTAGAGAAATAATAATCCCTTTAGTTTTAGATATTTTCTCGTTAGATTCTCTTACTTGCGGAATCTCTTTTTTGTTTAAAAGATAGTCGATGTGTTTGATAATTTCAAAGCTCGAGTAAAATTCTTCTCTAGAAATACCACTATATTCTTCTGACAACTTCTCGTCGAATAAGGGGGTGTAAAAATTCTTCTCTACATACTCAGCTTTTTCCTTATACTCTTTTTCAGGTATTTCCTCAGAGTACCAGATGCTTTTACATTCATTATTATTAATATGCAATCCAGAATCTTTTTCCTTCTTTAATTTTTCGTCAACCTTGTCCAAACCAGCCTTTATTCTTTGCTCCGTGTGTCTTAAATACCTCCTATATTCTTCTGGAGAAATGATCTCTGGATGTTTTGATAATATGAAAAGTACAACCTCATAGGCACGAGATAATTCTAATTTATTCCACTTAACTTGCTTACTAAGACTTTCCAGGTGGTCTTTAAATAGAAAACTGTTATCTTTTTTCATTTCAGATTCTAAGACAACCCCGTCTTTTACTGAAAACTCTTTCGGCGGTTCACTGGATTTCTCAAGTAGCCTTACGCTAACCTCTATTGGGTCGGGATATATTTTGTATTCATATGTAGAGTAATTATAAAAAACATCATCCTTGAGACTGGAATCCACTTTAAATTTTTTAGCTTCAGGAAAAAATTCAATATCCGAGACATCATATTTATCATCTACTAATATTGAGTTTTCTTCCTCAAGAATTTTTATTTCTTTCATAACTGACTAATTATTTATTAAGACATTTAAGATAGAGTTCGTTGGTCGCTTGGTCTGTAGCCCTATCTATTTCAAGCTTCGAATCTTGTAGTAATTTAAGGTTTTTTTGCCTCATTGACTCGTAGTAATCAATGGTTGGTTGAATAGCAGCCCGGGTTGAGCTAGCGATAGTTCGATTTTGCTCTGGAGATAAGTTCGGATAATACTGAGAGCTTCTATTAATCTGCTCTAATTTGCTTTTTCTTAATCCTTCCTCAGCATCTGAAATATTTTTTCCAAAGCCATCTTCGGCCTGTTTGTAATATAATTGTTTCAAGGTATCACCCTGCGACTTTGATTCAGCTTGGCATCGAGCTATTTTAAAAGAAGAATCTGGTTGTATATTTTGTGCCGGTGATATCTGTGTGTTAACAACTGGTTGTGATAACGCCTCTTGTTTCGATGGAGCTGTTTGGACTCGTGTTTCTTGTTGCGCGGGACTGTTGATACTCTTTCTTTTTAGTTCGTCGACTTCTCTTTTTAGTTTTTCAATTTCAGCTGATTGATTAACGACGCTATCATTTGTTTCCTCTTTTGGTAACTCAACTACAGGTTCTATTTTGGGAGGACGGTTAAATATTTTCCATGTAAATGGATTCCACCAGGCGGCAAAGACCATATTGGGTAACAGGATACCCACCATTAAAATTGGCAGAATAAACTTTTTCATATTGTTCGTCGCGATTTAGTAATAAACACAAAGCCCGCCACCAGGAAGGGACCTTGCGGTCACCCCTACCAGAGTTTCCCCTGGTAACGCGACAAACGCCCTGATGACGGGTTTTCTATGTTCGTCGCGTATTCGTGACCATGCCCCGTGAGGAGTTTAGGTCCTATAACCTACACATAATACCTCGAAATGAGGCCTAAAGGTATCCTAGCTTAGATTCAGGGGGTTGCGAAGAGGAGTTACCAACAGCTTTTTGGACAAGCTTTAAGAGGTCTTCTTCACGCTCGTAGGCACGAAGGCGACCGGTAAGGATGCCCATGCGGTACGAAATACCATCACTCATGAGCCGCCAGTTGGTACCAGCAAGGGCATTCTTTACGATCTTCTGAAGAGCATGAGAGCTTGCGAGATCTGCCCGGTCTGGGTTTGCTTCGTGAACAGTAAACGGAACAGTCAGGTCCTTGCCTATATCAGCCGTGCCAAGTTGAAACTTAATGTATTGCGCTTTTTCACATAGTGGTGCGAGCAGATTCTCCAGCGCAACGACTGTTAATTTCTTCAGGTTATTGATGGCATCGTATTCAGTTTTATGTTTGTCCTTTTCTTTCCATTTATCTACAAGCTTTTTCATTTCCTCCATGTTGGCAAGTTCTTGCCGCCATTTTTCTCCTTCTTCTTTGGAAAGACAAAAACGGGTGCGGTTGAATTCAAAATCAGGATCGGACTCTTCTTGGCTATGCACTGTGCGCTCTAATTCTTCAGTTTTTGTAAAACCGCAAGAAGCACAAAGGTAATCGGTAATAAACTTCTTGTCAGTAGTTCTGTCTTTTAGTTTGAGCTTACCACTGCACTTCGGGCAGAGATGTGGCTTAGGTGTCCATTCCTCACTATTGTCCCAAAACATTCTTCCCGGCCTGCAGCCGTTTGGGCAATCGTACATAAAAAGAACATGGAGGGGTTTATTAAGTTCAGTCCATAAATCTTTATGAACAAGTGCCATTTCTTTTTGACATGTTAGACATCGAATGCCATAGGGCGGTTCGGCTGCCTCATAGAAACGGTCTTTTTCTGCATCTTCGGTCATCCATTTTTCCACGACTTCTTCCTTCTTAAGGAAGCGATTTCCTTTTTCAAACATCAAGCTCCATTCAAGAGCCATTTTGCCGACAGAATCAACCAGTTCTTTCGGAGCTGGTTTTCCTTGATAGAGCGGTAGGTTCTCCGATGGCACCGAGTAAATCCCGATTAAATCACGGCAACTCTTGACAGTGTGCCTATCGTAGAGATCGAGATAGTGTTGTTTGGGTTTTAAATATTTCATAGCTCCTCGGCAATCTCGATTGCCTCATCTTCGTCCAAACCTTCATCAATAAGCTCCTGCGCTTTTTCGGCGACATCCTCCTCCACCTCGTGGTCTTCCACCAATCGCTTTATATCTTCATCCATAAATCCATAACTATTTATGATTCTCAACAATTTTAATTTCTTCTTCGGTGAGATCGTAGAGTTTATAGACGAGATGGTCAATTTGTTTTTCGTATTCGCGGACTTTTACTTGTTTTTCGGTATTTTTTAAATAGTCGTCCGTTTTCGTGATTTTGAGAATTTTTTCAACGAGATTGATGAACGGTTTCTGTTCTTTAGCCAGCACATTTTTAATGGGAAATTGACGCAACTTCTTAACCCCTATATCGACTCCAACACCTCGTCTTTTCCCATGATTTTTAAACCAGTAGGATGCAAAAGTCGAGTTCAATATAGCTAATAAATACAATAAACTAAAGTCACGATCTTTTTGGATTATAACATTTGTGGATAGCCCAAAATAGGCACTATCTTCGACATATGCCGCGTGGGGCTTATCAAACATAGCAGGCTGCACAATTTTAGGGCTCTCAAAATAAACCTGTGTGCGAGGCCAATGTAGATGAAACCACTTATTAGATCCGCTTATGGTTTCGCGCCGAGCTAACATTATCTTCTTATATTTTTTAAGATGTTTTTCTATGGTTGGATATTCTGATATATTCTTGCAACTTTCTTTGGTTAAATAGAGTAGAAATTTATAATCCTTATAATCAAGTTTATATTTATAGATTGCAGTTTCATCAAAGAAAGTTTTAATAAATCTTAGTTCGTTGTTGTCAATATTTAACTTTTTTAGTTCATTAGTTCTTAAAACAAAAACTCCTTCGCCTGCGTTTAGATGGTATTTGGTAGCTGTGCTATTTGAAACTTTATCGGGATTTTGAACTACGCCTTGAGAAATTGTAGTAATATCACCAAGTAATTTAATGTCTTCATATTTAATTATATCGGCATTAAGAGATATTTCATTTTTAGTCCCTATAACTTCAGAGTTTGAAAGAATTTTTATCTTCAAATTTTCGGTGTCACAATCAAAATTAATTTCGGAAAGATTATTCTCAACTCTTTTATATGTGAAAGAATCTAGAGATTTGTCTTTTTGATACAACGCGACCATATGTTGTCCGGCAACATTGTCAAACACTTTAAGTTTCCCTATATCAAGAAAACTAACGAAAGATAGTTCATCTCTGATTCTCCCGATGAGTTTTTCTGCTCCGTGACTATTAATCCAGTATCTTGATGTAATATAACAAATTGTTCCTTGCGATTTAGCAATATCAATTGCCTTATGTAGAAAATAAAACCAGTAATCCATCTTTCCCTGATGCCACCTCTTCCCGAAAGCTGACTCATTAACTTCTTTAAACACTTTTTTATTATCTCTCTCTTTCAAATATGGTGGATTGGCAACAACAACATCAAACCCGCCTTTTTCTTCAAAGACATCCGCAAAGTTTAGCTTCCAAAGGAAAAATGGCTTAGTATTTGATTGTTTAAATTCCTCAAGTTTTTTGAGAGTAGAAAGCTTATTTTGCTCTTTCAATGTCACTTCAATAAGGTCCCACTCTAAGTCATTTATTCTCCGTTTTAAGTCATCCTTTTTGCTCTTATTTGTCTCCTTGAAAAATTCTTTGTGCAGATTTTCAAGCCGTTCCCTTATATACAATGATTCGTTATAAGGACTGGAGAATAAATCTTTTTGTTCAGTAGAATTCTCCTTTATCTTCTTATTCTGTCTCATTACATCCTTCAGTCGCTTTTCAAGATTAATAACTTCTTGAGGTTTATCCCTATGTTCTCCTTTCTGCATCCACTCAGGATGTTGGCTGTAGTACTTCAAAAGTTGGTTCTGGAGCTTAGATATCAGTTCATTAACCGGATCAAGTAGGTCGGCAGTTATTATTGGAGATTGGAGCAGTTTTTCATCAAATAACTTTATGCCTTCAAACTCCTCAAGTAAGCTGTTGCCTTGCATAATTTTGTAATCCAAGTTTGGCAGTGGCTTGATTTGTTTGATATCGTCCTCATCAACTACTAGCGAGAGCCAAAGTCGAAGTTTTGCAATTTCTACCGCACCCGGGTCAATATCAACACCATAGATATTATTTTCTATTGTCTGGCGCTTCAGCTCGTAAGGTGATTGGTCTTCGACTAACGCGCCATTTTTTATGTTGTCGGGAGATAGTTGTAAAAATCGCCTTAACTTTACTATTTCCTGAAGCATAGTGATAAGAAAAGCCCCGGAACCACAGGCCGGATCAATAACTTTTATTGTTTTTAAGAGTTCATTCAATTCTTGATACTGACCGGGTGTAAAAGATTCTCCCTTTATTTTAATTTTCCCTAAATTATTTATATTGTCGGCGTAGTATAAATACTCCTTAACTTTTTCTTTGCTGATATTAGAATGATTCGCCGTTAAATAATTCACTAAACTTTGCTCGCACATGTAGTGAACAATTTCGCGCGGGGTGTAGTATGTGCCTTTAGATTTACGGTCTTTGACTTCCAATAAGTTTTCAAATACCTTTCCGAGCATTTCCGGATCCACGGCTACCTCCTTTTCTAGTGGCTCGTCTTCTTTTACCGTAAAGTTATAACGGTCGAAAATATCCAAAATACCGTCACCGATGTCGCCGTCTTTAGTCTTTCTGGTATTGGAAAAAATATCGTCTGGTAAATCAATAGCAGTATTCACCCAGTCATAATTACTGATAGGGTCAAAAAGCCCGCCGTTTAGAAAAGGGACTTTACATTCAAACCGGCTATAAAAGTCATCGTCACGTTCCTTGGCCAAAGCTTCGTAAAATAGCGGTTCAAGATAGTCGTCAAAGTAATTCTTATTTTTACCAATAGCCTCTTCGAATAAAGTTCGCAGGAATTTCTTGTCGCCATTACCCCAGCCCTTATTCATCGGAACGCCAAACCAACCCTTTTTCTGTAAGAAATACAAAAATACAATCTGACCAAGCAGTTTTTTGGAAAAATCTACTATGTTAACATTCTTTTCTGTAAAATCTGCTTTAATTTCTGGATGTTGCTTGATAACCTCAGCCAGTGTCTCGTAAACGCGTAAAAATAACTCCCGATATTTTTCAAAAAATTCTTTGGTAACTTTCTCAATATTGAAAGCGTCCTCAAGCTGTTTGAGGGTGGGGTTGGTCTGATCGTCTTCCATGATGGGAGCCAAACGACTCTGGGCGGTGTGGCTATTTTCATTCTTGCCGACAAGAAACGACCAGCGTTTGGCAGGAGTAAATTCTTCCTTGATTTTTGTTTTACCACTTTTACCCTCGGTAAATTTGTACTCCATCTTAACTAGAGAGAAACGCCAATCAGCATGGTCCGGGGAAACAAACGCTATAAGACCAGCATCCTTTTGGTCCCGGTCTTTAAGATATCGGGCAATAAAATTACGTTGGGCGGTGCGGGCCCGCTCAAGTGAGCTTTCTTTTTGAAGATAAACAACAAGAACATCTATCTTACTTTCAGCAGGGTCTGTATAGGTCGCAAGCCGTTCATACGTATTAACATAGTTTTTGTATGCTTCAGGTACATAACCATGAGCATGAAAAGCTTTTGAGTCGTCGACCTTATTAAGCAGGTTTTTTACGAAATAAAGGAACTTCTCTTTATCAAAGTCGTTCTGGAGAGTTTCTTTGACGATGTTTCGTGCCTGTGTTTTTTGCATATCATAAATTCGTTAAATACTCTGACAGAATGACTTCCCGCTTGCCGAAATGACTGGTAGTGGTTTCAGCAAAGTGACCTTCAAGTAGCCGGGCAGAAATATGGTTATGCAGGACAGAGAGAATTTTTAGTGGATTGACACCTTTCTCAATTTCTTGGTTAAGAGCCTGCAGGGTTACTCGTGTAGTTTGTTTTGGTAGACCGCCTTCCTCTAGCTGAGTGATGACTTTTTTAAGGTAGATATCTTGATCTTCAGTGAGTTGTCGACGATCTTTCATGGTTGCTTTGAGTATCCGTAAGATTTGCGTGGCGCTATCACGGCCACCTCGCATTTTTACATCTGGCAACTCTTCGGTGGTGCTGAATATAAACGCCTTTTTATTCTGTTCGAGTAAGTCGTAAAATTTTTTGTCTATTTTTTGCTGTTTGGTATCTTTTGGTACTTCTAGTATTTTCGCCGCGGTCATAAAGTCCAGCTCTTGAGACTCGGCAGATGAAGCCATAAAGAATTTCTGGATTTTGCTGCGGCGGAAATAGGTTACCAACTGGCCGGTGCGAGCCTTATCCGCCTTGGCGGTTCTAGATTTTTTAGGAAGATGTTTGATTCGCTCGAAAGTATCCGGCTCTTTATCTCGGATATTTTTTATTACATGGAGATATTTGAGCTCACTTTCTTCTCCCTCGTCCTCGCCAGTAAGAATTTCTTTAGAGGTTAGACGACTGAACAATTCATGCGAACCAATTGGTTCGTTTTCAGTAAGTAAGTGAGCATCTCCACCAAGCAGAGAAAGGAAGGCGCTGATTTTTGCTTCGGCTGCTTCCCGGAGTTTGATCTGATCGTTAACTTGTTTGGTCGGGAAAAAGTTAAAGGTATAAACTTTATCAAATTTGGTATCTACGCGATTGATACGGCCAACCCTTTGCATCATACGAGTTGGATTCCAGGGAAGATCATAGTTTATGACAACATTAGAGCGGTGTAGATTCACTCCTTCTGCCAGAATTTCGGTACAGATGAGGATGCGGTGGTCATCTTTAGGGAATCTTGCTTTAGCATCAAAGTTTTCAATAACTTGTTCCCGGACAACCGCACTGGAACTGCCCGTAAAGCAAAGTGTTTCGTCGGGGAATTTGGTATCAATGTTTTTGACAAGGTATTCAGCTGTCTCTTTTGATTCGGTAAAGACAATAAGCTTATTCTTTTTTAGGATTGAGTTTGTAGAGAGCTTATCTATAAAAGATAAAAGCTTTGGGTCCCGGCTAATACCAGTCCACATTTGGTTAATCTCTTTCAAAATATCTAGGTCGCTTTGTAAGTCTTTTTTGAATTCCTTTTTGAAATCCTTGCTTGGCAAACGGTCGGCTTTGCCCTCACTGATTAAGGCCTCAATCGCATCATCATTATCGTCGGCAAGAAGCTCGAAGATTTTATTAGTATATTTTTTGCTGATGTAGACGTTACCTTTATCTAGTTCGGCTATAACAGATTCGTAGGAATTAATAAAGCGACCGAGAGAATTCCGGAAGGCATGGAAACTCGATTCAAGACGTTTAATGAGTAAAATCTTCATAAATTTACCCATGTTCCGTTGTGCCAACTCCTCCGGCTGACTCACCTCGCCTTTGTAGTAAAGAATCGGGGTATAACGGGCGTATTTGAATTTTTTAGCAATCAGTTCAATGGTTTTGGTAAAAACAATATCTTCCTCGTCATTAAGCTCGTAGAAAACGGCTTCCGGTTTTTCTATATCCGGGAAGCGTAGTTTTTGAGAAGCTAAGTCCTCGGCAAAATATTTCGTTATTTCTGTTCGAGTTCGGCGTACCATTAAATATTTAAGAACTCTTTCTCGAATGTCTTGAGCATTTTCTTTTGTAATTTTTAAATACTCAACTTTATCTTTTAGGCGATCTAGTTTAACTAGTTTTCTTACCAAGCCATTAAAATACTTTTCAAGATCAGGAAGATTTGGAATCGTGCTTTTGCGAATCTTTTGGAAGAGCTTAATCTGACTCAAAATATCTTTGGGAGAGTTGTTATAGGGAGTTGCAGTAACAAGGATAACTTTCTTGCCACGGCAAATTTCTGCCAACTTTTCGTAGGTAGCATTATTCTCTGTTCGGAAACGATGAGCTTCATCCACGAACACATGGCTGTATTGCTCAACGCCATCTTTGATGATTTTCTCGAGTTCGCCGATTGACCGGAATGTAGCCGGCACATTAAAATCTCTAAACACATTTGGCCATGAGCCAGGGTTGGTCTTATCCAGGAGTACCGGCGGGGCAATCACAAGAATTCTACCCTCATTAATAAGTTGTCCAGCGAGCATCGCCGAGATGTAGGTCTTACCAAGACCAACCACATCGGATATAAAGACACCGCCATACTCATCAAGAATCTTTTTAGCATTAAGAACTGCCTGTTCTTGATATTCAAGCTTCTTAAATTCACTCGGTAGATATTTGAGGAACATCCGATCATGTTGGCTCAGGTCATCCTTGAAATATTCATATAAAAATTTGAGATAAAGCTCGTATGGAGTGATAGTATCATTGAGCCAAGTCTTTGTTCTGATTGTATCAACATATTTTTCACTAACATCAACAGAATCTTTCCAAAGTTCTTCAAATTTAGCCAAAGCGAAATCGTAGTCAGCTCTGTTCTTTAGCTCCACATTGAACTCCAGGTTATCCATGAGGCCAGCTTGTGTGAAATTACTTGATCCGGTTATAACTCGGCCTTTATCTCTATCACTTTCGCTAAAAGTCATGATGTAGACCTTGGCATGAATTTTTTCTGATGGATATGCTCTAATCTCTAACTTACCGGTCTTGATCCAATCAATAAAAGTGTAAATACTATCTTCAGTCTTTTTGCTATCTTCTGCCTCTTCCATTTCTTTCTCAATATCCTCGCCTAACTTTTCTTTTGTTTCAGCACTAGAAAACTGCAAAGATGACTGCTCGCTAGTTGTTGCTTTCTGCATTAAGTCGTAGGTTTGCGGATTGGTACTGATGCCGATAAGAATCCTGACTTTCTTAGTTTTCTCAAGAGATTCATAAATGGCATGAAAACCGCTAGCGTAAAAATAGCCGACCAAACAATCAAAGAACTTTGTGTCTTTGATTAAAACTTCAAATCTCTCTTTGAGATTTTGGCCTTTCTCGTTTGTGATAAATGTTAAATCTGAATTCATCTTACTTTGTCTTTAGAATTCTTAGAATATCCTCTTTTTTATAACGACGGTCTCTCCGTGCTCCAAAACGAATTGCCTTTAATATCCCTTTGTTGTCCCACGCACGAAGCGTATTCGGATGACAGTTCAAGACATCACAAGCCTGCTGAAGAGTCAGGATATCGGGTAGTCCGGACAAGTTTTTATCGTGATTCGTCGGCATAAAGCTAACTTGACATTAGTTTACATCAAAAATTCCATAAAGTAAATAACAATTTCCAACCTGACCTTGGTTCTGGCGGGAAGGACCTCTGCCTCTCCGTGGAGATCGGGGTCTCTGCCTGCTTGCAGGCTTCCCGCCAGTGCCAAACCCGGGATGGACTTCGCCAATCATCTTGCTTTGGAACGGGTCACTTGGCACGCCAGCTTGGCCGCTTGTATTTATTGATTAGTATTGGAGATTTGTGTAGGCCTAGTTACCAACAGCTTGCCAACTAGGGGTCCTGGACTGCTCAAAGAGGGTGCGTCATTAATGTTGATATGGAAACGACAACAACCATAGGGCTAAATCAGCCCACCAAGGCTCCAGAGGTTATAAAAGTACGATACGTACTCTATGCTAGGAAAAGCACTGAATCGGACGAAAAGCAGGCTCTTTCAATAGATTCTCAGGTTAAGGAGATGCTGCAGATCGCCGAGCGAGATGGGCTGGAAATTATTGATATCCGGAGAGAGTCCCACTCGGCCAAAGATTCTGGACAAAGACCGGTGTTTTGCGAAATTCTCAAAGATTTAAGAGAAGGGAGGTTCAATGGAATTATTGTATGGCACCCCGACAGGTTAAGTAGAAATGCTGGAGACTTAGGGTCCTTGGTAGATTTAATGGACCAAAAGTTGTTGGTAGAAATTAGAACTTATGGACAATCATTCAAGAATTCTCCCAGTGATAAATTTCTGTTGATGATTCTCTGTAGTCAAGCTAAGCTCGAGAATGACAACAAAAGTGTGAACGTAAAGCGAGGTTTAAGAATGAGATGTGAGATGGGTCTCTGGCCAGCACCTGCCATGACCGGCTACTTGAATGAGAAAAGGATAGATAGAAAGGGCTATGTCATGGTAGACCCGGAAAGAGCGCCAGTGATGAAGCAGATGTTTGAGAAAGTGGCTTATGAAAAATGGAGCGGCAGGAAGATATACCACTGGCTAAAATTTGATATGAATTTCAGAAGTGTTACCAGTAATAAGCCGCTTACTCTAAGCAATATTTACAGACTACTCCAGAGCTCATTCTATTACGGCAAATTTGAATACCCAGCCAAAAGCGGTAACTGGTATACAGGTAGACACGAACCGCTAATTACCCGGGAACTCTATGAAAAGGTTCAAGAGCAACTCAAGAGATCAGATATTAAACATGAGGATAAACAATTCGCTTTCTCAAGATTAATGATATGTGGTTTATGCGGATCTGGTATTACTGCAGACGAGAAGTGGAAGAAGTTGGCTAAAGGAGGTATGGCTCACTACATATACTACGGTTGTAACCGGTCTAGAAACCTAAACTGTAAATGTGGCTACATCCGAGAGGAGGAACTTGTAAAACAATTTGTAGAGCTTATAGCAAATCTGGAACTAGATGAGAAGCTCATACACAAAAAATTTATCGAGGAGCAAGCCAGAATAAAGAAATTCCAGAGACAGTTTTATGGTATAAAAACCGAAAAGACAGAGAGCGACTATGATCCAAGGAAATACGCTGAGTATATCCTTACGGAAGGAACGGTTGAGGAAAAGCGAGAACTTATGGCAACTTTAAAAAGCAAGATTATTCTTAAAAATAAGAATATTAGTCTAGTCTAATATCAGAAGATACCATGATGACTATGTGGAGGCTCGGTGACTTCGCGGTTATATAAGATTTTTTCAATTTCATTCAGATAGCTCATAATTTGTTCCAGAGATACTATTTCTCTGAATATTTGATCGGAATCAAAGGCAGTCATTCTTCTATTTTCTTCAAAATCAGTATAAATATCCCACATTTCTTTACTCAAACGCTCTTCATATCTACTAAAATACTCTGCAGGTACCCGCGGTCTATTCTTTTCTAAGAACTTTCTATGCGCACTCATAGTCTCTACTATCACCTGTGCTGCTATTTCATCTAATCCTTTCGCTCTAGCAGCTATACCTACTTTTATAAGATGGGGTATCAATCTCGGAACAGTAAACTCGTCTCCCTTTTTATCTATAGCCGTAGAAATAACTGAGGTAATTTGCCCTATCATCCTTTCAGCAAACTTGTTGAATCCGTTTTGAATAGCAAGAAGAGTTATGGAAACAAGATTATCAATTCCCGTCATTTCAATATGTTTGTCACTTCTATATTCATTCGGATATTTCTTATACGAGTACCAATGGACAGCAATAAGCCAAATAAACTCTTCTAAAATCTTTTCGTATTCTGCCTTGTTTTCTTTACCACCAAAGTGATGAACTGCATTTATTACAATGTTATAGATACCCGAAAACATGAAGTGCAGTAAAAAAGATTGTTTTTCACCGGCCACTTCACCTACCTCACGATATAGATGGAAAAGTTCTCTTACACAATCCTCATCAAAGTTTTCGGGAGTAATTTCTGGAATAGAATTAATAAACTTAGTCGGTATGGACTCTTGATCGATTATATTGAAGATAGCACTTAAACCCTGACAATTTACGGATATGTCCAACCCTGCATGTAAATAATAAATTGAAAGATCTTTTAACTTTTCAAAAATAGTTTTTCTTAGCACATCTGTTCCCTCATAAGGCTTCATCCAACGGTGGTAAATTTTGACTAATGACCCTGTTCCTTCTTGAACAATGAATGACTTTCTTCGGACTAAGGCTTCGAAGCTGATGTCATAAATATCTATAACAATAGAATTCGTTGCCAATTCCTGAGTATTCGGAAGCTGTGCCTCAACATTTCTGAGCATACGAATGCCATCCAATCCAAGATCATCCATCTCAGCCTTTAGACCATCGACTACATTCATTTTCATATATCCCGTAGACATATTAACTGTTGGGAAATTCCCTCTATCCATTAGAGAGGGGTAATTGATAGCTTGAATTGCAATAGCTTGAAAAGCACCGAGATTCTGTTGTGCAGATTGCAAATCTCTAACCCCCAGACTAGCTCGATAAAGTGCCGATAGGTCTTCATAGATGCCAGACATAAAACCATCTATCTGAGAACCAAACAAACCTAGGGATTCTAAAGATTGCCGACGAGCCGAAAAATAATTACCAACTATAGATACAACGCCACTATATCCTTGGGCTGTGACATCATATTTGCGACGAGGTATATACTCTCGTATAACATCAAAAATCTGAGACAAAAGGTTGCGCACTGGATTTAACAAATTTGGGGCATTGTTAAATACGCCTGTTCTTAACAAATCCCTTCTCCTTTGAGAATCTAATTGGGTATCATCGGGAATACTTATGGCCCCACTATTGATACCAGCATCAATATTCTCTGAAAGTTGTCTTAGATATTGCACAGTAATGTCGTGCAGCTTTTGGATGCGATCCAGGGGATTAACAAGTTTTATGGTATGTAGAAATATCCTCCACAAAAGCAGGAGAGTAACTATCAAAAAGATAAAAGAGAGCAAATAGGTGCAGACAGTAAACATGCCCATAGCTGGGAGTAGCGAAAAAGTGAAGATCAATAGACTAAATATTGATAGAGAAATAAAAGTGTTTTTGTATACAGGATCATTACGGTATTCCCTTAATATTTGAGAAGTGCCTTTCTCTGCTGCATATTGAATGCTGTACAAAGCAAGAGAAAAAGCTATTGCTATGATTGTAACTATAGAGGCAGCTATGGTACTTAAAAAGTCGCCATTGTTTGTGTGAAAGGCATCATTATATAGAGTAACTTTATTGACTAAGCTAGATATAGAAATTTGAGTTATGGCACTTCTAAAACTAGAATCAGCAATGAAAAGAATGGCCAGTAAGGACGCAATAGAAACAAGAAGTTGAAGGATTGTAAAAAGTAGAGTGTCTTCTATAGAGACGGGCCATTTTTGGGACCTCTTTAGCCAGGACTCTTTCATGTAGCGCAATTATAGCTTTTCCGTATTAAAACAAAAGAATCGCTTTTTAGGCGATTCTTTTGTTCCTGGATACTGCTCTCAGCAGGTATGCAATGGTTGAATAGGTCGATTCAGGCTTCTCGAGACCTCAAGAGTTTTTAGGCTCTCCGGTCGCCTCGATAACGCGCTGACTCGTGCTGCGGGACTTGGATTCGGACCAAGATACTCGCCTCCAAAGGGCGATGTCCTACCATTAGACGATCCCGCAATTTAGGGATGAGGCCCGTAAATTACACCTTGATAGTACGAATTATTTCCACTTTTAGCAAATTTTCCGTTACCACTTCATAGATTAAAATTCTGATATAATCAAGTAATGAACGATCATATTTACAATAAATTCTCAAGTCATTTATGCGGTCGTTGTGGAGGACCGGCGCCGGATTGGAAATGTCCGGAATGTGGTGTAGCTTCATATGTATTTGACCCCGATCATTTTCGAAAATGTAAGTATAAAGAAAAGATGGAAGCGCTCTGTAAAAATTGCAATGAAGCCGAATCGAAGTGTGTTTGCACGGTTTAAATATTTAAACGGATTTAACGCAATCAGCCAGCGCAATTTCCAGAGCCAATTCAGGAATCGAGGTACGACCAGAATCTTCATAAGCGGTAATAAATGAGAGCAGCACTTCGGCGGTTAAATCCGAACCAGCTTTAGCCGCCAGCGTTTGGAGAAAGGAAAAATCGTCTTCGGAAACTTGTTTCTTAATGTAA
>MHVR01000018.1 GCA_001825315.1 Candidatus Zambryskibacteria bacterium RIFCSPHIGHO2_02_FULL_43_14 | reverse complement strand
ATTTTACGCACATACTTTTCATCTCTCGATTGCCCTTGATCAAGTTGTGATTCAAGATTGCGAATTATTTTAACTACAACACCTCTCACTTCTACCTCATCACGATAAATTGGGAAAAGTGTCGGGTTTGCCGGTTGTAGTCTAAACTTTCCATTCTCACGATATAATTTTTTGAGCGTTGCTTGGTTATCGTCTATTACAGCGACAACAGTCTGACCATTTTCTGCTACCTCTTGCTTTCGTATAACAACAATATCGCCGTCAAAAATACCTTCATCAATCATACTGCTACCTTGCACACGCAAAGCGTAGTGCTTGCCTTGTTTTCCAATTTCATCTCTTGTGATTGTGATAGTTTCGTCTGGAATTTCTATTGCCTCGATAGGTTGACCCGCCGCGATCGCGCCTAGAATAGGAATCTCGACTGTTTGTTTTGCTTCAACTGTAGAAACAGCGCGAGGTTGGTTGTGTTCTTTATTCAAAAAACCAGCATTCTGGAGTTTGCTAATGTAATAGTGAGATGTGGAAACAGAAGCAAGCTTGAATTTTCGCCTGATCTCCTCAAGTGAGGGAGCATAATCATTCTTTGACCTATAAGTTTTTATAAAATCGAAGACTTGCACTTGCTTTTTTGTGAGCATATATAGTATTATAGAAAATAAATAGAAAGTATACAAACTAAGTTATCCACACCCATGGCAAATTTTTCTAAAAAATTAGAACAAGCTACAGAGGAAGAATTATATTCTTGGGTAAATGAATTAGATTTTAGAGTTGTACCATTAGCCTCCGATGAACTAACGAGGCGTTATTTGAGAGGACTTCGAAAATCAATACGGCTCTTTAATAAGAAATCTTCAGAACAGACAGAAAAAATGATTCGGCTCACTTGGTTGATTGCTGGATTAACTGGTGTGTTGGTGGTAGGACTTCTTGTTCAGATATATCTTGCAAAAATTCAAGTAGCACCGATTTTGTCTGATCAAGAAAGAAACGAACGACAGGCTTATGAATTTTGCAAAGAACCAGGAAATGCCAGTCTAGGTTGGCCTGACTCAATAGGAAGAGAAATACCTTGTAACGAGGTATTGAAAATGATTGGTGATAAGTATAAATAAGAAAAGACCCAGTATATTTCAACTGGGCCTTGTTTCAACCTGTCATGATTATCTCCTTTGTTCCCGGCCGTCGCGCGTCTTTCTGCGCGACGGCTCTTGGTACCGTTCGCTTTGGGCTGAACGGTGTAGCCCTCGACGCTCTAACGCGTGGAGATGCCGACACCTAAGAGGTAGTCGGGCACTTCTTCGCCACGATCACGCTTGTCGGTCGGATCGTAGCTCTCGCACTTGATGTACCCGTCCTTGTCCACGCTGTTGCGGACACAGGCTTCGGTCATCGGCCATGCGCGTCGCGGTTCGTCTTCGAAGACGACCCAGAAACACAGACCTTCAGACTGCTGACTCGTGGCGCCATACTTGTGGCACACAGCGATGACAGCTTCGGGTCGCACACGCTCGTTGCGCGTGATGACGGCCACAACGGGTGTTGGCGAAACGATTCCGATTGGGAGTGGCGGAAAGAAATCCTTGTACATGTGAACCCCTCTTTCTGGGTTACGAAAGCCAGGAATTGGCTATCTACTTATCATCTTATCATACTTCACTTGACATGTCAAGCCATGGTATGATATTATATAGATCGGTAAGTGTTCGTTGTCAGTCAACGTTTCAGTTCATGGAGGTGAGTCATGCGTCGAGTTTTTATTCTCATCCTCGTGATCGCTTCCATGTTCAAGATGGAGACGATTTACGCAGGAGAACCGATGTGGGATCTCTGGGGTAACCAGAACCACATCCGCTACAACGCCGAGTCCCACGAATGGATCAACGACAACCCGTCGCGCGAGAATCTGAATCGAGCGATGGACGCCTACGATGGCGTCCGCAAGCACACGCTCCCCGAGCGAGTGCCCGAAAAGTCGGAAGTCCAGATCACATTCAACCCCATCGGGCCACGTCAGGAAGTATTCTGTGCTGCTGTATTCTTCGGTGGTCAGAAGCGTCGTGATGTTCCTGCCGAGTTCGATCTCTCTGCCAAGCATGGCTTCACCATGAAGGGCTGGGATTTCACTCGTGCAGAAGTCGCGTCGGCTATCGAGAACCACCAGATGCTAAACCCAGCTTTCGAGCTCGGGTCAAACGTCTGTCCGTGGAATTGCGAGTTCTGCTTCACCGAGGAAGACAATCCTACGGGTCTGAAGAAGAAGCTTGTCGACGAGATGACGCTCGAGGAACGCCTCAAGCTCATCGATGATGCGGCCGCGCTTGGTGCCCGGTCGATCAACTTTATCGGTGCGGGGGAACCATCGATCGATCCTCACTTCTTTACGTTCCTCGAACGGATGCGCGAGAAGAACATCACACCAATCGTTTACACCGAGGGTGCACTCCGGTTTACCGACCGCGAATTCGCCAAGCGGGTCTACGATCTCGGCGCGACTGTCGTCCTTAAGGTCAACACCTTGAAGGACGAGGCCTACCAGAACGCGATCGTTGCCGGTCCTGCCGGCAGGAAATCACCCCGTGCGCAGAATTACTTTCAGGATCGTAACAAGTCTCTGGAAGTGCTCATGGAGCTCGGTTTCAACGATTGCGTGCCAACGCGGCTCGCGTTCGACACCATCATCTGTCAGGAAAATGTGAACGAGATTACAGAGATCCATCGCTTCGCGCGACGGAACAATATCTTCGTACTTTTCGTGAACTACTTGCCTTCGGGCAGGTCCGTGCAGGTGATGCACAATGCCATCAGCCGGGAACGTCAGTTCCATGTCTTCGAAGAGATGGCTGTGATCGATCGTGAGGAGTTCGGGATCGAGCATCGTGCTTGCTTCCCGTACGCCGGCGGTGTCCCATGTACCATTCGAGGCCTCGGCCTCTATGTGAAAATCAAGGGCGAAACGTTTGACTGTCCGGGTGAATCGCAACCGATGGGCAACATGCGAAGCGAATCATTCAAGGACATCTGGGAGAAGGCGCGAGCCATCACCCAGTCGTTCGACGGCGGATGCATGCCTCGTCAGCTCTTTTGGGATCGGGACGGGCAGAAGATCACGCGAGCGGAAATCTCGCTCAAACTGATCACGTAGTTCTTTCGGTTCTTTCAGGGGGTGTCTGGTCATCGCGACCGGGCACCCTCTTTCTTATTTACTTTACAACCACTCAATAAAATCGTAAAGAACTTTTAATTTATGTGACCTTTCTGGATCAATCTGTCTTAAAAAAGAAATTTTACCAGCTATTGATTGTCTTTCCTTCTCTGGATTGTCTGTTATTAATCTACTCAATCCATGTCTATTAATATTCTCAACATAAGAAAACAGCTCATCTATATTCTTAAGTGATAATTTCTTATCCTTGAGTAAGATGCCGTTTATCTCTTTAGTCTCATTTTTAGCAAAAAGTTTTTTCTTGTCCTTGGATGTGTGCACCGAGTATCCTTCCTCTCTGATTATACGCAGTATGTCTTTTTCCAAAGTGATGATTCTTTTATTTCCTGAAAAAGAAATGTCATCAAAATATCTTGTATAAGTTAAGTGGTTAGATTGTGCTAATTTTAATAATCGGTAGTCGAGATTATGAAGAACAACACTTGCCAACTTAGGGCTTGTTGGTGCCCCCTGAGGTAACTTATATTCATGGGTGGTTAGATTACAAAGAATATTAGTAAAATCTCTATCCAACCCCATACCTAAAAAGATTTTTTCTACCTTAGTATAATGTACGCTTGGAAAGAAATCTTTGATATCAAGATTTAATAAATAGTCTCCCCTTAAGTGTGCTTTAGCATTTTCTATAATTGATTTACCTTTTGAAAAGCCGTAACAACATGGCGGTAGTTTTATGCAAGAAAGTAGGTTATCTAGAATTACTCTCTGAATAATTTTGAGTTTCTCTTTTGGTGCCCTTATAGGTCTTGGTGTCCCGTCTTTCTTTTTAAATGGTATCTCGATGTAATGTAGGGGACATAAACGAACCAGTTTTTGTAAATATAATTTATCAAGTAAAATGAGGTGGCAAAAATCGTCTATTGTTTCTACACGTTTAGATAAATTTCTAATTATCATCGCTATATCTTATAAACAAAACATCGCCTCTCTGATGTGAAGCGATGTAGCCAGTGATAAGGCTGGAAGATATCTCTAACCAGTAGGATTAGTCTCCTAATCCACGGCAGGATAGATGACACTCCAGAAAGAATCACAGAGACGCTTTTGAGGAAATCCCCAAATCGCTCCATTTTTTTGATTTTTTCCATTGTGTTGCTCGAAAAGGCTGCTGAATGTAATCAGCGCACCTTCCCGAAATTAAGACACTTGATAATGGGCCCTTTTAAGCTGAATTTCTCCAGCTTAATTTAATTGTCTGTTGTTTATGACTATCTGTATTGCTTACATGTTCAATACTTCATGAATAACTGTGTAATACGATCATCCACGGAGTCTAAGACATGTGAGCTACTATTCACTCGTTTCCGGATGGCAGGATTAGTCCTGAATAAGGAATCGCTACTGCGATGAATCGGGAAGGTATTATCAAGGTGCTATGTTCATTATAACATTATCTCGTCCAGAAGGTATAATCTTTATATGTCTGAAAATCAACCCGAAACCCCAATTTCTGAACCGAGCATTGCCCCTACGGCTACCCCCGAGCCCACCGAGCCATCACCTATTCCACCTAGTACTTCTGAAGAAGTTGTTGTGCCACCCGTGGTCCCAGAAAGCCCCACAGAGGCCGAAAGTGCCGTTCCGGTCAATAGTGATAATGAGCAAATAAACCCTGTAGAATCTGAAAATCTGGCTCCCAAGCAAACGGCTCAAATTGATAATTCCAGTGAAAATGAAGCGTCTACACCAGCTAGCAAACCTGAAACGGCTCAAATGGGAAGAAATGAGCCGTTCGACTTAGCTCACGACAAGCCGTTAGGGCGGGAAGTTCTTGTTAAAGCTAGAGAGGTAATTCAAAATAAAAAGCGAAAGAAATTGGACAGTATTCTCACTTTATTTACTAAACAAACAAAAATTACTAACGACGAAGTCGAGAAATTTCTTCATGTCTCTGATGCAACAGCAACTAGATACCTTTCGATTCTTGAGCAAGGAGGGAAAATAAAACAGGAAGGACGAACTGGAAGGAATGTTTCGTATTCTAAGATTTAATCCAGGGAGTGAGTTTTCGTGCACGCATGGGTGGGTAGAGTTTGTGTAATCACAAACTCGGGGCAAGCACGAGATACTTGAGCCTCGGGCTGTTTCCGCTAGGGCGTCTGTGACTAAAGACGAGCGCCGACGTTAAACGAAGTATCAGTAAGTTAATAGCGAAAGCGACACACTAAGCACTGTGATGAA
>MHVR01000017.1 GCA_001825315.1 Candidatus Zambryskibacteria bacterium RIFCSPHIGHO2_02_FULL_43_14 | reverse complement strand
AGTGAAATTCACTGGTGCTTTTGGTAAGATCGAATGTACGAGTTCTGCCGCTTTTTTGTGCTCTAGCGTATCCTTGGTCAGCCCCACAATATTGACGAAAGGATGAGAGGCGTCGAAGCTCGCAGTTGTCTCGCTGAGGAACTCTGGGGAGCTCAGGACTATCCTGTCTGGAAATTCATCTTGTATTTGTTCCGTCAGACCTGGAAACATGGTCGACTTTAACACTACAATCTTGCCAACCCCGGTCAGAGAAACTACCCGACGAATAATACTTGCATCATATCCATTTGGAGTCGTCGGGGTAGGTACTGCGATGAAGACAACGTCACAATCTTTTATTGCATCCTTATTTACGTCATAGGGTTTTTCTTTGGCGTAACGAGTAACAACATGCCCGCGTGCTTTAAAATCATCGGCATAATTTTTACCAATAAATCCCTGACCTATAAATCCGATTTTCGGTTTATTCAT
This sequence comes from Candidatus Zambryskibacteria bacterium RIFCSPHIGHO2_02_FULL_43_14, assembly GCA_001825315.1. GTDB lineage: Bacteria > Patescibacteriota > Minisyncoccia > Phycocordibacterales > Zambryskibacteraceae > UBA5004. The sequence continues at coordinate 5,009 of MHVR01000017.1, read as the reverse complement.
GTGTGCGCGTGCCAGGGATCGAACCTGGGACCTACCGAGTATCAGTCGATTGCTCTACCAGCTGAGCTACACGCGCTTGTCCCGCTATAGCTTTAGCGAAAGCGGACGTGGCAAAAAATATAACAGAAAATCACTGTTTTAACAATAGAAAAGGGCCAACGCGATGTCGACCCTTTGTAACCACCCGAGACTATTCCCGACGACGAACCTTGTGCGCCCCCGAGGCAAACCGACGTCGGCGTTTCGGCCAAAACATAACGATGTAGGCCAGAATCACCAGACCCACCGCAACCTGAAATGGTCTCAACGCGTGATCATCGAAATACCCGATGACCACAAACATGATCGCCGACACCAAGAATCCATAAGCAAGATAAAATCTCATTCATCCTCCTATCCCCATTGTACGCTATATTATATATAAAGTCAAGCACCAAAAATACCGCCATAATAAGGCGGTATTTTAGATATCGTTCTCTATTTTGTTCCGTTTTGACGTGAGAACTCTAAGTGCACACACAAAAAGAACTTTTTTTGATAGATGAGTGTGGATAATGCATAAAAAATTGTTGGTATACTAAAAGCATGAAATCAATACAAACCGTATCTGCGTACTTCTTTATTATAGCGGTAATAATTCTATCAGTAATTTCAATTATGGGAGTATGGGACATATTTGAAGGAGATGTAATATGGAAGTCTTTTAAAACGCTTGGTCTTCTCGCCATTGTGGCACTCATAACTGTAGCTGCCGGACAGTACATGGAGAATCGTTCAGAAACAATCACTCTTGATATACCTAGTCCTATTTGGAGCATGATTCGTAAAGCAACTCTTACTATTCTAATAGTTTCTGTATCACTTCTGGCCTTATTAGGAGTACTATCAATCTGGGAAATTATTGATGATAGAGATGTCTTATACAAATCTCTGAGCTCTCTTTCTATCATAGCTTTCGGAGCACTCATCATAGTCTTAACCTGTCGCAATATGGAGGGAACTAATAAACAGAGAGGTGCACCAAAAGTAGTCAGTTATGTAGTCAAGCAGGATGAGTCCGGAATAGAATCTATCTCTAAGCAGGGATAAGTTTATCGATGCCTCCTGAACAACTTTTAACACCAGTTACTCAAGCCCCACAGATTAGTTGGTTTAAAAAACTATTATTAAACTTGGAAAAAATAATAGTTTTAACTTCAATATCGGTTGGATTTGTATACTTATTAAACTACTTCTTAGTTAGAGCAAAAATACAAATACCGTTTCTAAATATTGGAATAACAATCCTTATACTTATCTATTTTTGGAAAAAATGGAGACAAACATTACTTATCTTGTTTATTGGGATACTTACATTGTTCTTCGAAATGATTGCTCTTGCGCCATTTTCTATAAACTCTGATAATTTCTCTACACAAATTGCAGCTTCAAATATTCTATTCGCCTTTTTACCATTCTTTATGGTTCTACCGTTCATAGGTCCAGTTGCTTTGGTTTACGCATATTTCAGAGGATTACTAAAAGATCAATCAAATATAGAAATTCCTACTGAATCAGTCCAGATTCAAACAAGTAGACGTCGAGTTTTCAAATATGTTGCTGTCGTTATGGGAGTAATTCTCTTGTTAGTCATTGCTGGTCCAGCATATTACATATTTATATATAGTGGCACTAGAGTGGAATCGACCACAAAAACAAGTGATGATCCTAATATAGGCAAGGTCATCAGTTTGGGTATTCCAAGCGCTTATAGTCGAGACAACTTAGCACGTAGTGATATTCCAAGAATACAAGAGGTAAATAGGTTCCTAGAGTGCATTGGTGATATAGACTCGGTAGGCGCACATCATTATAAGAATGGGTATTATGATGTGGGATATCTCCCTTCTACTACTAATCTTAAAATTATAGAAGTATTAAACACTGAAAATAAAGGTTTGGCAGAACTAGGTGGATCAGGATTAACTTATGGGGTATTGGAAGATAATAATGGAATACTTTATACACGAGCTTTAGTTTTATTATCTAACTGTAACGGACGTCTAGAGCCCCATCTAGAAAAACTGTTCTTATTTATCGAACAAAACGGCAAAACAAGAGTGGAGCTGACCCTATGGAGAGACGATAATACTGCCTGGAATTCACCTGCTGTTTCTACTTCTGTAGGGCAAGAACGTTTAATATCTGATTTAAATAAAATACCAAGCAAATACAAAGTGGAAAATATAGAAAAAGTGGATAGTTACATACCTGGAATGAAAGCTGTGGCGGTGGATGTAAATGCTGACACATTAGTTTATCTAGTCGCGTCAATGCTAGATTTTGCTGTTTGGGAGATAAAAGGATTAGATAAAGCTTACCAGGATACTCTTACAGCAGAGGATTTAAGCGGATTTAAAAAGAAGCCTTTAGATTTTTAAATATTATGCCTTCTGAACAAACTCCTATACCGCAGCCTGAATCGTTCAACTTCCTTGAGACCAACCCAAAGAAAAACTTTGCTCCTTGGTTTCTGAAATTTTGTGGAGTCTTAATAACTGTCGGTTTAGCTACTGCTGGTTATTTCAAATACCCATCGTACAGAAACCTTATAGCTGATATAGACGCAGTTAGTAACATACAAGAACTATTTATTGAACGAAAATTACTACGACAAGATATTATTCTGCCTCCAGACCCAGGTGAAGCCGGCAAGAAAACACTTGAAGGGATTGATTCGGATAGTAATGGCGTGAGAGACGACGTGCAGCGATGGATTGAAATTAAGTACATTGATTCGCCCAAAAGCACCCGGGAAACGCTTCGACATTTAGCCGCCGCTAGTCAACGTATATACACAGCATCTGATGATGCAACACGACGAGCCGTACTAGAAGCTGAGCTTGCTGCCGTTAGGTGCTTAACCTCCATACGCGACACTACCTTTTCCCACGAAACAGTTAGCGCACTCAGCGAGCAGATAAATAATACTCCTGCTCGTATGACAGCACATGATATATTTGGACGTTCCTTAAAATCTGCATGGTTCGACACATCACCATTGTCCGAACTAGGCCAGTTCTGTAATTTCGCTACAAATACATTGGATACTTCATCATGGCAAACATATCGCAACGAGGAATATGGGTTTGAATTTAGGTATCCTGATTCTTTTTACATTTCACCCACTAGAAATGCTGGTCCTTTAGAAACTTTTATAGGAGATGACACGGTTATTTATCTCTTTATAGATTCTCAAATCAGTCCTTCAAAAAGCATGGAGGAACTTACTTTTGGTAAATATCATTTTAGAAAAGGTGATTATTTTTTTGAGATAAAAATTACAGAAAACAAGATGTTGAGTTTCCAGTTTGATTCATTGGACACCGCTGCACCAAGTTTTATTCACCAAATCCTCTCCACGTTTAAATTTATTGAATCGAGTGTAAGTATTGAAAATATTAGAATTATCGTAGAAAAAGCTGTATTAAAAGATACGTATAGAGATCGGGAAGATTTACTGAAAATAAAGCTACTTTCAGCAAATATTGAAGGTGGAACTGTAACGTTAAATTTTAATAGAGACTTTTTCTATTATCCTGATTGGACTAGTGGTGAAGGTATACCATGGGATATAACTGTGGGATTTATTATTAAAGATCTGAATTCTGTTTTCAAGCAAATAAAAACACAAACAAACAGTGAAGACCTGATTCTTGAACTTCAAGAAAATGGTATAGAAAGAGATGGAATGCTTATTGAAGGTCGATTCATTAACTAACACAAAAGCCCCTTGCGGGGCTTTTGTTCTCGTCCCGTGATCGCTTTTGCGATTTTACGGGGTATCGTTCTCTATTTTGTTCCGTTGCCGATTTGATTTATCAAATCGAGCATCCCGCGTAGCTTTAGCGAAGTGGGATTTCTCGCTACCACTTTAAGGACTGTGGCCTAGTCCACTTCAACTTGCGTTGAAATATCGACACTATAATCCCGCGTAGCTCCGAAGAGCGTAGTGGGAGATTTCAAATTGAATTACTCCACGAGCAGCTTCCGCTACCCGTGCCTTGTTACGACTTAGTCCTTGTCATTGAGTTTACCGTAGGCCGCGTCTGACGCGGATTTTGAGTACTCCCAACTTCCCTGACTTGACGGGCGAATCTTTTCGTTAAACTACGAATTTAGGTTCCCACTGCACAGACGGATTTCCCGTATGCAGCGAGCTCAGTGCATAGTTTGCTTTAGAGTAAACATTTTTCTTAAACCAGATTTTGTATGATGCATATCTTTCTTAATCATTTCCATTAGAAGACAGAAGGTTTCAAAGTCACTTCTTTTGGAAGAAAATTTGAGTTTATGTCTCTTGAAAAATGGAACGATTATTTCAAGAAGATTGTTTCTATTGTAGACCTCGTATCTATAGCAATTCTTGTGGTTTGGCCGTGTATCTTTTTGGAAATAAACACTGCCGCAACCAAAGAATTCTTTTAGTACATACAGAATGTCCTTATCTTTCTCAATAAGTTTGATGTAGAATTTCGGCTCCACGACTACTCGTCGCTTAACTTTCTTTTCTACATCTACATCACGTATATAGACAGTAAAGCTTCCTTCACCATCCACGAGGCCCACAATATAATCTGGCGTAAGATTTTGCATTGAGAGAGTTCCTTCCCCTTGCGGGTACTATGACTCAGCTGACTTCTGACGCTGCGTCAATTTAATTATACCCTGCTTTGTAGCTGGGTAACAGCATCAGATCTCCACAGGTCACTTAGTATTCTTTTCCAGACATCCTTACAAGCTTTTCTACGAGTTTTCCCTACCCTCACCGCCCACTAGTAGGTCAACTGGCTTTTGTACGTAAGGCTGTTTTTTGCTTTCGGATCCTCCATCCAAGACCTCGCGGTATTGGACTATCCTTCTGCTACCCAGACGCAATGTCGGGGAGTGGATTTTAACCACTTAGATTACTAAACTGCTGCGCGCTTTTATTGTGAGTACAAGACTTGAGAACGTATTCACCGCGGTAT
>MHVR01000016.1 GCA_001825315.1 Candidatus Zambryskibacteria bacterium RIFCSPHIGHO2_02_FULL_43_14 | reverse complement strand
ATCAATCCTCAAAAATTAACAAAAGAGTATCTCGCCTTGCTTGATAGAGTAGAAAAAATTAAAGATAAAGAAATACAAAGACCAGATTTTAAGAATATTGATTTTTGGTTCAAGGATAAAGTAATTGTTAAACTTGCAAAACTAAAGAAGGCTATACGCGAGATAAAAGACGAATCAATTCAGAATTTTTTAATGGTCGCCTTTAGTGAGACAGTTCGCTATTCCTCAAATACAAAGACTGGAGAATTTAAGTTGGTCCGAGTTAAGGGAGAGAAACTAGAAAAACATGATCCAGATGTTATCGGTATCTTTCGCAAACACGCAGAGAAAAATATCGCCGGAATGACTGATTTCTACAAAGATGCAAAGAAGGATGTATGGACAAAAATAATCTATGGCGACTCGTCAAAAGATAATGGGATTAAAGCAAATTCTATTGATTGTATTATTACCTCTCCACCATACGGAGATAGTCGCACCACGGTTGCTTATGGGCAGTTTTCTCGCCTTTCGGCGCAATGGATTGATGTATTCGATGACCCCGATGATGCTTCCGGTGTAGATAATGATCTTCTTGGTGGTAGAGCCACTAAAGATTTAATTCATACACTTTCATCAGATTATCTTAAAGAATCATTAGAAAAGATTGCAAAGCAAGATGAAGCAAGAGCAAGAGATGTACTAAGTTTTAATCTTGGTCTGAATGAATGCTTGAAACAAGCTCATAGAATACTTAAGCCAAGAAAGTATTTTTGCCTTGTTGTTGGTAATAGATTGGTAAAGCAAGTTAGAATCCCAACGGATTTTATTATTGCAGAGTTAGCTGAAAAAATAGGATTTACTTGTGAAGATATAATTGTGCGTAATATTCCGGGAAAAAGAATGCCGATCAAAAACTCCCCGACGAATATTGTAGGTGCATTAGAGGAAACGATGAACAAAGAAAGTATCGTTGTGTTGAGGAAAAATTAAATTAATTCGACTTTTGTGTCGAAGCAATTATAGAGTTGTTTTATTTTTACTCTGAATCCAGTGCCGTGATTACGGACGGAACCACTTGGACGATAAAACATTCTAAAATCTACAACAATGGCATCTTTCTTTACTAGACTTTTGAAGTGCTCAAAGTCAAAGCCCTCCAAAAAGAAAGCTTGGTTAAAATGGAAATGCTCAACACCCCGTACTTCTTTGCAGTCTGCTAGTGCGTATACTAAGGCTGGCAATTTTGCCTCGAATTTCTTTTGGAGATCCTGCATATCCCAGTAAATATTCAATCTCCTACCCTTACCAACAACACGAACTTTATCTTTCTCGACTTTTAATTTTAATTCTTGATTGTTGTATCGTTTACAGGAAAGAGTGCTGTGTAATTCTTTAGACCGACCATTGTCTCTTTTTGAATATCCGAAATTATCAAGAAGTATTCTATCTCTGTCTCCGCCTTTCGGCTGTGGTTCTAATGTAAAAAGTGTAAGCATTGAGCTAGCACTTCGGCGATATGCTTTGAGTTCTGCTATTTCACCAATATCAGGGAGAGGGATATTGTTTTCCTTGATACCAAGTAAATCTTCAAGAGTTTTACCAATTCCAGTGTCACCCTTTCGGTGAGTTTTAACGAAACCGAGAGCTTTTATATTTTTAAGTTTCTTTTTGAGTTCAGGAAGTGTCATATTATTTTATGAAAAAAGACAAGTCTTTTTTATAGATTCTGGCAAACTCCTTGAGTTGCGTAATATCAAGTCGTCTTTGCCCAGCTTCAATTTTTGAGATGTGGGGCTGGGTTTTGTCGAGTAGCTTCGCTACTTCGGCTTGATCCAAGCCCGCTTCAAGGCGGGCTTTCTTAAGTTGTTCGACCGTATACTTATGGTCTTTTGAAAATATTGCTTTTGCCATGTTATATATAATAGTATTCCGTTGTGTTATATTCCAAGTTGTTATATGCTACAAATAGACCTCGCCCCTTTCCGCTCATTCCATTCAAAAAAGTCTTATCACCGCGAAAATTAAAATAGTATGATAAGCGGAAAGGGGCGAGGTTCGCCGAGCGAAGCGAGGCGTTAGCGCGCCGAAGGCGCGCGGTCAATGGTTGCTGAAATAAGTTCGCGCAAAGGTTATGATTAGCTCATTGATGAGAATTTTAGCTATAGAAACATCTTGTGATGAAACGGCGGTGGCGCTTCTGGAGATAAATGGCGCTTTGGAAAAGCCAGATATTAAGATACTTGGCAATTCTCTACTGTCTCAAATACAACTGCATGAAAAGTATGGTGGCGTCTATCCCAATCTAGCCAAACGAGAACATGAGAAAAATCTACCTATACTTTTAGAACAAACTCTCGAAGAAGCGGGCGAAGATAAAGAAAGTCCTAACATAGACTGTATTGCCGTTACCGCTGGTCCGGGACTGGAGCCGGCACTTTGGGTCGGCATAACTGTGGCCGAAACACTTGGTAAAAAGTGGAATAAACCAGTTATACCCGTCAATCATATGGCAGGACACATGTTCTCTGTATTGTATGGAACATACGAAGCGCTTGTCATGCCCGCTTTAGCACTCTTGGTATCCGGAGGACACACCGAGCTGGTGTATGTAAAGGATTTTGGAGATTACGAAATTATCGGCAAAACGCGCGATGATGCTGTCGGCGAAGCCTTCGACAAAACAGCACGCATGCTCGGACTCCCCTATCCCGGCGGGCCGCAAATCTCACGTCTAGCACAATTATCCCGCGAGAGAAAAGAGGAGGATGAGATAAAACTACCAAGACCGATGATACATTCGAAAGATTTGGACTTCTCTTTCTCCGGACTCAAAACTGCGGTGCTTTATAAAATCAAATCGGAAAACAGATCAGATTCGGATAGTGAATTTAAAGAGGACATGGCCAGAGCATTCGAAGATGCGGCAATCGAGGTATTGGTAGAGAAGACTCGCAGAGCTCTTGAAAAACTCGATAATATCAAAACTCTTATTGTCGCCGGAGGCGTGGCGGCAAACCTACACCTCTCTCAAGAGATTAAAAAAATCGTAAACGAATTTCCTGATATCAGTTTACGAATGCCGACAAAACTCTTAACTACCGACAACGCCATTATGATCGGCATTGCCGCGTTTATAAAGATCGGGATAGGATCCGAGATTCTCAAAAATCAGATTGCAATAAAAGCTCGAGGTAACTTATCTATTTCTCCGGTCCAAGGATTATAACCTCTGTCTCCTTTATAATCTCTTCCTCGACAGATTCGGCAGGCTCTTTTTTAACAATCCGTTTAATGAGTCCTTCTTTAATAGGGGTAATGGGTATTTTAGGAGACTCTTTTGTTTCTTTCAGTATGGATTTCATTCTAGCGAGACCTACTAGGTACCACGACTTGACAGAAGCCCTCATGGAATTGTGTTTAGAGTAAGTTAATGTCCATACCAGAGAAATAATGAAAGCTATCAGAAGTGGCAATATAAGGCACCACCGCCCAAACATATATGCACCCACGATAGAGACAACCAAGCCAACATCTATGGTAAGCCACTTAGCAAGAAATCTTTTAATAGTATTTGGAGGGATATTTTTATAAAGGATATCCTGTAACACATTTCCGATAATATAGAGAAGAATAAGTATCAGAATAAGTCCGTAAAGACATTTTATCGTGTCTAACAAAGTTTCCGGTTGCGCAAATATCGCTGTCGCCAGATTGTTGAGAATTTGTCCTCGAAGGGGACTCGCGCCGCCGATGACCGGTATAAGCGACTCTGTGTTGGTGGCATCCTCGCCTCCCCCAATACCGGTGGGAAGTTCCACATTGATTCCCTGTTGTTTAAGACCGTCGAGAAGAGCTCTATAGGCAATAATCTCATTAAGTTGGACCTGACTTAGAGGAAATATGCGTTGGCAATATATCTCATTTATTTTTTTGATAGTCAGAATATAAACATATCCCGTGGGTTCCGTATGCCCCCAAGGTTCCAGAATATCGCTAAAATACTTCATCTGAAATGCGGAAACGGCCTCAAATGTGGCTTGATCAAAGACGCCGGTAAGAGCAACGTTGTCGTTCCCCTCAAAATTGATTAGAAAAGCCTGAAGCTTAAGCACTTCCACTGGATCATTGTTGAAATCTATTCTCATAAAATCACGCAAATAAAAACATTCAGGCGCAGGTACTATAGATGAAGCCACTGACGATCTGCTTGACCCACCGCCACCGCTCGAAGACCTTGAGCTTGTCGAAGAGCTACCTCCGCCACCACCGCCTCCACTTCCACCATTACCCCCGTCATCATTATTATCACTAGCAACAGGATTGACAGTAATCACTAAAGTCTCCGTATCTGTTCCACAATCGCCCGTAGCAGATATAACTACGTTAAATGTTCCTGTCTGTGTTGTAGTTCCGGAAATCGTCCCGGTGGTAGTGGAGAAAGAGAGTCCTAGAGGTAAGCTTGAAGTAGCAACCGAAAAGATTGTAGTGGTCGCAGAAGCCCCGGTAGTCGTGGCCGTTATAGTATAAGAAAATATTTGATTAATAGTGGTACTTGCTGTAAGTGGACTGGTGATTTCCGGCAAAGCACAGGAAGGCCCGCCACCGCCATTAGATGCTGGATTGACCGTCAGAACCAAAGTTTCAGAATCTGTCCCGCAATCATTGGTAGTGGATATCGCTACGTTGAATGTTCCTGTTTCGGTGGGAATGCCGGAGATGGTAGCTGTCGAAGTAGAGAAGTTTAGTCCTTGAGGCAGACTTGAAGTGGCTGCAGCAAAAGAGGTCGTGGTAGCAGTGACACCAGTCGTAGTGGCTGTAAGGGTATATGAGAATGGTTGATTAATTGTGGCTGTAGCTGAAAGTCCACTAGTAATCTCTGGAAGGGGGCATGACGGTGATGGTGGGGGCGGTAAAGGAATATCTGTTAAGGAAATCAAAACTGAATCAGTGGTAGTGCTTGTACCATTGGTACAACTAAGAATTAAAGTTACCGGACTTGAAGTAGCCGGATACCATGGATGCCCTGAAAGAATAGTATCTCCAACACCCGAAAGAGATATTTCCGATTCGCCGGTAGGAGACGTTAAGATGCAGGCGGTAGCTCCAGTAGAGATCCAGCTGTATGTGTAAGAATCGTCATTATTGATGGTGATAGGTCCGTCGGAATCATTGACTTTGATATCCACAGTGACTACAGGAGGAGGAGTTTCGTCGTTGCAATCATCATTGTTAGCATCGTCATAGTGACCACCATGATTATTATCAAAATCATCATCGTCATCGTGATATCCAGAATCATGATCGTTGTGATTATTTGAATGATTATTCCAAGCTGAAACAAAAGTGGGAATATTTGAAATGAGTATAATAAACATCAAAACCAATAAAAAGATTGTTCTTTTGCCGAAAAATATGACGTTTAAAATTGAATTTCTCATGAATACCTAAAATACGTTTTCTTTCAGAAAAGTCAAATATCCCAAGTAGATGCTCATATTGAGAAATATCCTTTATTTTCAACATATTCTAATTATTTGTCTTTTATATAAATATTGTCTTTGATAAAAATATTCTTAGTCCCCTTTAAACAACTTGGTAAAGGGAATATTTGAAACCTTATTGACTATCTTGGATTCACAGAAATTGTCTGTAAATTTTGTCCTTTAACACATCCTGCTATATAATCGCCTTATAATCCTAGGCATGGTACTGTTAGAATACACATGAATAATAAGTTTCTTAAGCCATATAACCCCGAAGAAACAGAGGGTCGTATATATAAACTTTGGGAAAAAAGTGGTTTTTTCAATCCGGACAACCTGCCGGAGAGACACAAAAAACCTTTTACTATCGTCATGCCTCCTCCCAATGCCA
>MHVR01000015.1 GCA_001825315.1 Candidatus Zambryskibacteria bacterium RIFCSPHIGHO2_02_FULL_43_14 | reverse complement strand
AATCAGAAATGCAAGGAGTGTTTTTTCTTTCGGGGTTGCTGGCGTACTCGCCAGTGCGTGGGGCTTTCTCCGAATCATTGGTTTTGGAAATAGGTTCGAGCTTGGTACAATAAAGACACCAGAATGATATTGGAATCATGCTTTTGAACAAAAATTTTTCTTAGTGGCTTGTGTATAGAACTGCGGAAGTGGAAAAGATGGAAATGCACACAAGAGCCAAGCCACGGCTTCTAACGGGATTCATTTACTAAATGCTAGCACAAGAATTAAGAAAGCGGCGCCGATTTTTCCGGCGCCGCTTGTCAAGCCATACCTCTGACCAGTGGGTGATCGATCCCTCATCTCACACGCGGAGAGGGGGAGGGTCCATCGCGTTGATCCGCCAGGAGTTCTCCGAGGCGTTTGCTGAGAGCTTCAGACAACGAGAGCGCCGCCCGCTCCACCTGGTCGGCGATAAGCCATGCAGCGCGGAGTGTCCGTTGCTCCTCTTCTGCGGGGACAGCGCGAGTCAGCGCGTCGAGTATGTCTCGCATGTCTGCAAGCCTTGTTTCGACATTGTAGTAGTGGGCGTCTGATGATCCCCAATAAATCCCCATCCTCTTCCTCCTTTCTATTTGTATAAGGGTTATCTCTGCTAATCTAGCTCAACTGTATGCCTTGATATGTGGCTTGTCAATATTTATTATGTGTTGTAATAATAGGCAGATTATTCAAAATGAATTTTGGTGGAGGCTGAAGAATTGAGCCGCTCTTTAAGCAATGGAAATTTTGAGAGCGTAGGGTCAGCTTTTATAAGTTTGGTTGCCTCTATGCGCGCGGCTTCGACCATCTTAATATTCTTGATGGCTTCCATGCCGAGATCGGAGATACCCCATTGTTTGATACCGCGAAGTTCTCCAGCACCGCGCTGGGCGAGATCGAATTCGGCCAGTTCGAAGCCGTTTTTCGCGGTTTTGAGTGCTTCTAGACGTTCAATCGTTTTTGGCGATCTCGTGTCGGCGAAAATGAAACAGTAAGACTGGTGTGTGCCTCGAAGCACACGGCCTCGCAGTTGGTGAAGCTGGGCAAGGCCGAAGCGTTCCGCGCCTTCAATAACTATGAGCGAAGCATTTTCGACGTTGACGCCCACCTCCACTACTGATGTGGCTACCAAGATATCAATCTTATTTTTTCCGCCAGAGGCGGATCCGCCTTTGGCGGAGAAATCAAGCATAATTTTTTCTTTCTCTGCCGGTCTCATTTTGCTATGCAAAATCTCAATCTCATATTCTGGAAAAATTTCTTTTTTGAGCCGTCTTGCTTCTTCTTTTACCGATTTTGTCAATACGGCAAGTTCTTTGGTTGGATCCGGTTCATCTATACGTGGACAGATGACATAAAGTTGCCGGCCGGCTTTGAGTTCTTCTCTGATTTTTTCATACGCCTCGCCTCTCTTTTCTGGAGTGATGATTTCGGTCATAATTTTTTTCCGGCCGATGGGCATCTCGTCGAGGAGCGACAAATCGAGATCGCCGTAAAGCGTTAAGGCAAGAGTGCGGGGTATAGGTGTAGCAGTCATTGACAATAGATGTGGAGTAATCTCATGTTTATTGACAAGTTTCTGCCTTTGGGCCGTGCCGAAGCGGTGCTGTTCGTCTACAATGGCCAACGCCAAGTGTTTAAATTTAACACCCTTCTCTATCAGGGCGTGAGTTCCGATAAGAACGGCAATCTCGCCAGAGGCGACCCATTTGAGCAGTTGAGCACGGGAAATATTTGTCCATCCATCGGGGTTAATTTTGGATGGGAATTTACGGCAACCACTACCAGTAATTAAAGCTATATTGATGGGTAGATGCGAAAAATATTTTATGAAAGATTCGAAGTGTTGTTGGGCGAGAATTTCAGTCGGCGCCATGTAGGCCGTTTGCAAACTTCCAAAAGTTTGCAAACGGCCCTGAGCGAAGTCGAAGGGCTTTGATGTCGCTATCGCATAGACTGCCGCCGCGGCCACAGCCGTCTTACCAGAACCGACATCTCCTTCTAAAAGTCGCGACATAGGATGTCCACGATGAAAGTCGTCGAGAATGTGTTGAATGGACCTATTCTGTGCGTTTGTGGCTTTGAATGGAAAGTGTTTTATGAGTTTCTCCATATCGTTCATGTTCTTTTCTATCACAAATGCATTTTGTTCTTTAAATTCATGTCTGGATTTCTGTCTCTCAAGTTGGATAAAGAAAATTTCTTCGAACGCGAAACGCTTGCGCGCTGCTTTGGCATGAATTTCTTTCTGCGGAGTGTGGATGTAGATGAGTGAAGTGCGAAGATTGGGAAGATTGTATGTTTTTAAAATATTTTCTGGAATTGGGTCAATCAGAGTGTCAAGGGTGCCCCTTGACATAAAAATATTTTGAATTTTGTGATAAATCCAGTTGGAGGTGAGGCCGCGCGTTTCGGGATAAATTGGGTATAACGAGTGTGTATTTGTCTGGGTAAATAAATCGGGAGCTTTTTCTATTTTGGGATTGGATAGGTAGAGCCGGTTATTTCTTTCTGAAACTTTTCCTTCGACTCGGACATTTGAGTCTTCAGTTATCATCTTGGCAAGATATGCCTGATGGAACCAGACTATTTTTATCTTGCCGGTATCATCCTCGATCACACCCTCGGCCATGGGAATTTTTTTGTGGAACGCCTTACTCATTTTAAGTCCGGAGATGCGTCCGAAGATTACGGATGTGTCGCCCTTATGCAGATTGTTAATACTTGTCACTTGCGCACTGTCGCCATAGCGCGTAGGGAAGTGATAGAGCAAATCCTTGATACTTATAATCCCGAGTTTCTTGAGCGCACTTGCCTGCGCCGGCAAGATGCGAAACACTTCCGTGAGTTTATCTTCAAGTTTCATTCAGCGTTGATGTCGGGTTGAGTGCCCGTTGGCATAAGCCATGTAAGGGTATTTTAGCATCTTTAGACTAGGCGGTTTGGGGTACTTCCACCGTTGCTACCGCCTCCGTACAAGACTACGGCGAGTCAAAGAAAGCTATGGCGGACAAGCGGGTCGGGGTCTAGTTTTTAAAAATGAGACAAATGAGACAGTTCTTACGTAAAAATAGAAACCGCCCTGCCTGTGAGACATGACGGTCTCGTTGGCGGGCGGCGGGTCATCGCCACTCTTTTACTTGTCGGTAGAGAGTGGCGCTGAACATTTGAGGACGTTGGGCCTGCTTGCGTATAACACTGATGATTGTCTCCGCGTTCTTCTCAGCACCCTCTGGTGTGGTGGCGTGGAACTGGATGTGGTTCTGATCTTCTCGCAAAAGACCTTCACCATAAACCAAGAGATATTCGCAATCCATCATATTCTCCTTGAGTTAGTGAACGTGTTGAGATAGAGCGGGCGGAGCCTGCTCGATACCCAGCTCCTTGAAAGTAAGCTGCGACTTGCAGCCTCGGCAGTGTGCCCACAAGGTATAGCGGAAAGATGAATCGTCGATCTGCCATCCGTAGGCACCACCATACATACCCATATCTTCTGAATTGAACTGCGTTCCACACTTCGGGCATTTCTTGGTGGCGAGAAGCTGACGGTAATCGTCGCTAGTCATTGGATCTCCCTTCAGTTCTAGGAGTAATTTACTGGAACCAAGATTATTTGCAAGCAAAGAAAAACACCACTGCTATTTTACACTATTCTCACAACGCGTCTCGGGCACCATTATTTAATTGATTTCTGACCAATATCCTTTCTAAATTGCACACCCTCAAATTCTATTGATTCAATAGCTTTATACGCTTTAGCCAAAGCTCCCTGAATGGAAGTACTTGTAGCAGTTATACCAAGAACTCTACCTCCACTTGTTACAGTAGCTGCTTCTTCTATTTTTGTTCCGGCATGGAAGATCTCTACATCCTCGCTATTCATATTTTCTAATCCAGTTATTTTTTCCCCCTTTTCATAAATCCCAGGATATCCACCAGAAGCTAAGACTATACAGCAGGCAGACTTATCAGACCAATTCACTTTTTGTTTATCGAGAGTTCCTTCAATACAAGCAAACAAAATATCAACCAAGTCTGTTTCTAGTATCCTCATGTATGACTGAGTTTCAGGATCACCGAATCGAGCATTAAACTCAATCACTTTAGGACCATTTTCAGTGAGCATAATTCCTGGGAATAAAACGCCTTTAAAAGGTCTGCCGAGTTTTTTCAAACCTTGAAGCGTAGGTAGAATGATTTTTTCTTTTATCTCCTCTAGTTGTTCATTAGTAATTCCTGGTACAAGAGCGATAGTTCCCATTCCTCCAGTGTTTGGACCCTCATCATTTTCAAAAATTCTCTTATGATCTTGCGAGGAGGGAAACATAATTGTTTTGTCGCCATCACAAAAAGCGTGCGCAGAGATTTCTATACCGTTTAAATATTCTTCAATAATCACTTCATTTCCAGCTTCGCCAAAAATTTTATCCCTCATAATCTCGTCTAGACACAATTCTGCTTCCTTAAGGTTATTTGTGATGATTACACCCTTACCTAAAGCTAGTCCACTAGCTTTTATAACTATTGGAAATGGTTCTGTTCTTACGTACTCTCTTGCCTTGTCTAAATCAGTAAAAAGTTCATATCGTGCCGTAGGGACACCTTCTTTTTTCATAAATTTCTTGGCGAATGCTTTCGACCATTCTATTTCTGCGGCTGCCTTGGTGGGACCAAAGACGGGAACATTGAGTTCTTGGAGCATATCCACTATTCCCTCGGCGAGATAATTGTCAGGACCAACTACTACTAAATCTACAGAATTCTCTTTAACCCAATTAATGATTTCTTGAGTAGAAAACAATGATAGATTGGTAGCTATAAATGATGTTCCTGCATTGCCTGGAGCAACAAAGATATTTGTAACCTTTGGAGATTTACTTAGTTTCCAAGTTAAAACATGTTCTCTACCGCCACTTCCAATAACAAGAATTCTCACAACCAAATTATATCGCTAATACAACAAGTCGTATCTATGCATATATAAAAAAGTATTTTATTGACACATCTCGTGCGCGATAACTCTTCGAGTCTGAAGACTTGCCAGAGTCTGAACGACCTATCACGAATTGGCTAGATTAAATGCTTCTTAATAAACGCACGACCAGAGCCAGATTTCAGATACTTTTCAAATTCAAAGGATTTGTACTTATGTTTTGGTAAAACCCGGTGCGGAGGGTATGGGATTCGAACCCATGAGAGCTTTTAAACCCTACCTCGTTAGCAGTGAGGCGCTTTCGACCACTCAGCCAACCCTCCGCACCGGGTTTTACATTCTGATCTTAAACGACCACTCCGCCGCCTTTGGCGGGGCGAGTAGCCACGTCTCCAGTTTGTTTACTCTAGCAGGTTTTTCATGGCTACTCCACCATGATTCTTTCGGCATTGCCAAAAAGCAGAATATTGATATAATCTCGATATATGGATGATTTTGAGAATGAAAGCTTCTTTCGTAAAAATGCCATCTGGCTAGTAGTACTCGCCGGTCTTGTCATCTTTGGATTTCTCCTATTCAAAGGTTGGGATAAGATAGTAAACGAGGAGATCGATGGTATGGTCACCATCACCGGCAGTTTCAGTTGTCTGCCTCTCAAAACAGGAGTCGAAGTTTCTGGAGAATGCACTTTAGGTGTCAAAAGCCGTGATGGTTTCTATTTTGCTCTTGATATCAGTCGAATTCAGGATGCCAACACCGATCTTAAGGCGGAAGACACCATTGCTGTGACTGGCACTCTCGAATCGAAAGATAAAATCTCGATATCTGAATGGTCCGATTACGATATTATGGGTATTGTGTTAGTCAACACTCTCCTTAGGACGAGGTAATCTAACTAATGGGCAACAGCAACGCATAGAATTTTTTTTGCGCCGGCCGCGCGCAGGACGCGCTTTGCTTCAACGAAGGTTGAGCCAGTAGTAGTGACATCATCCAGAACGACAATACACTCTCCGATAATCGCTGGCGCATTCAGGACTTTCATTGAATTTTTGATGTTTTTTAAACGCTCACTTCTTGATGAAGTCTTAGTCTGGCTTTCGGTGTGGTACAGTTTGACCAACCGTCTCGGCAGGTATCTGAAAGTTTTTTCATTGTCGTGTGCCATGATTTGCTCACAGAGAAGTTCGGACTGATTCCATCCCCGCTCGAATCGACGTTTATCTGAAATGGGTATGGGTATTAATATAGGTCTGCCCCATTTTTCAAAAAGAGCAAGGTCGAGGAATTCCTGTTGTATATGGTCATAGAGAATTTCTCCAAGTTTGTCAGCAATTCTTGCATTGCCATTATATTTAAGTTTCCAGACAATCTCCTTGACCACGGGATGGCTATAGTCGAAAAGAGCTATGATATCCTTATTTTTCTGGCATTCGGCCTTCGACTCGACGAAGCTATCCTTTGATCTGGCGAAGTTGGCGGGAGGCAAAGTCTTTATAATAGTATCGATAGAAAGTGCTTCAAGTTCCAACACCTTTCGACTTTTAGGGAAGAGAAAGTCGATACATAAATCTACAATACGAGATAAAAAATACATAAAGGGTTTATGATATTATAAAGCGTATGGCATTTTTTTCTAAATTTACCAGTCGAGGCGAATCCGCAACGTTGGGTGTTGATATAGGATCTTCGGCTATCAAGATAGTACAGATAAAAAAGAAAAATGGTCAAGCTGTGCTTGAAACGTACGGCGAACTTGCCCTAGGTCCCTACGCCGGTCTTGGTGTCGGTCAGGCGGTGGTGCTTCCACCCGACAAAATTGCTCAAGCTTTGGTGGATCTTATGAAAGAGAAGGAGGTTAATATTACCACTAAGAAATGCGGTATTTCTATTCCATTTGCCTCATCTTTAATGTCGGTGATCGAGATGCCGGAGGTTAGTGCCAAACAACTTTCAGTCATGGTACCACTTGAGGCACGCAGATACATTCCAGTGCCTATTTCCGAGGTTATGCTCGACTGGTCTATTATCCCGAAAAACGAAGTACGACCAGAGGACTCTCAAGAATTTTCTACTGCGGAAACAGATTCTTCATTCAATACAGGAGCTAGCGTCCATCCTGCGCTTGCTAAAATCGACGTATTGATCGTAGCCATACATCAAGAAACCATCGCTCGATACCAAGAGATTGCAACTAAAGGCGGTTTGGAAGCGAGCTTTTTTGAAATAGAGATATTCAGTACCATGCGCGCGGTGCTTGATGAGACGCTCCGTCCAGTGATGATTATAGATATGGGAGCGGCCTCAACCAAACTCTATGTTGTAGAGCGCGGCATCGTTCGCTCCTCTCATACCATCAATCGTGGTTCACAGGATATTACTTCTACTATTTCTAAGTCTCTTGGATTAACTCTCGAACAAGCAGAAATCATCAAACGGGAAAAAGGTGCCCTGGGATCGGACAAGAATCTGACCGACATTATCGTGCTTGTCCTAGATTACATCTTTGCTGAGATTAGTAATGCTTTGCTTGCTTTCGAAAAGAAGCATAACAAAACGATTGCGAAGATTATTCTAGTCGGAGGCGGCTCTGCTCTTAAGGGTTTCTCGGAACTGGCTAAAAATAATTTCAAAGCGGAAGTATTTTCAGCTGACCCTTTCAGCAAGCTTTCCGCTCCAGCTTTTCTCGTAAATATCTTGAGAGAAACTGGTCCTGAATTTGCCGTTGCCATCGGTCTTGCTCTGCGTAAGTTGGCGGAAGAGGAGTAAAAGTGCTACAATGGAATTAGAATTCCATTAAGGAAAAGGAAGTAGGTGCGGCATGAAGATCAGTCCCAAAATGGAGCTTGCGGAGTGTGCTGAAGCCCTACTCAAGCTCAATCTTTCTGCTCCAATCGCCGAGTTTGAGAAACTCATCGACACCGGTTACCATTTTCTTGAGGGGCTCAAGGCTTCTTCGAAGTGTAACCCATCTCTCGTATCGGCTCTCGATTACCGGATCAAGAGAGCTGAGAATCTCTTAGAACAGAAAAAGCAGTTGGAGACGGCATCATGACGCAATATGTCTTTCTCAAGTGCTCGTATTGTCCACATATGGCATGCGAGCACTTTTCGTTATACAATTGTAAGGATGGATCCTAAATTTCAATCATCTTTTATTCCCAAAAATCCTACCGCCTTCACTGCTACTGGTGCTGTGGTTGGACGAAGAGTCGAAGATAGGGGGCTCCTCTCTTTCCTAGCTCTCATTATTTTTATCATCTCAATTCTCTTGGCTATAGGAATGGTCGGGTATAAGTTTTATCTCAAGTACCGAATCGAGACCATGGGCGCTGACTTAGAAAAAGCTCTGACAACTATCGTGCCAGAACCAGAGATTGTCCGTGAATTAATCCGTTTTGACAATCGTATTATCTCAACGCGAGAACTGATTGCAAAACATCATGTTCTCTCTCATTTGTTTGAATTTTTGGAAATTTCCACCCCAAAGGCAGTGCGTTTCAACGATTTTCGTTATTCAACGACCGAGCAAGGTATTGAGCTTTCGATGAGAGGCGAGGCTCGAGGATATGCGGCGCTTGCTCTTCAAGCAGACATTTTTAGTAAGAGTGAGTATTTTAAAGATCCCATTTTCTCCGATCTTAACCTTAACGAAAGAGGGGATGTTGATTTTTCTTTCAAAACAAGAATAGACCCGAGTTTATTATCATACAGTAAAGAGATTAAACGTAGCGATGTTCCAATTGTCACTCCGACTTCGACTACCTCATCGCAAACAATAAACTAAAATGAGAAACAACACTGCCATCGTTTTACTTCTCTTATCCGTCGGGCTTTTCTACACCTTTACTAATACCCAATATCAAGATGTTAAAAAATTGTATACTCTTACGGGTGAGTACCAGAACGTTTTGCAAAACATTATTGCCATTGCTGAACTAAGAGAGGCTCTACTCTTGGATTATGGCACTATCCCAAAAATAGAAATAGACCGTATAAGCAAAGTGTTGCCGGACAATATCGATACGGTGCGACTGGCTTTTGATCTTGATGGTATGGCTGCACGTTACGGCGTCTCTATTAAAAGTGTCCAGGTTACCGTCGGAACAAATGAAGATGCGGATAACGTAATTTTGCAGGGGTCGGGTGAAGTCTATGAAAAAGCCACAATCTCCTTTAGTTTTGTTTCGGATTATGAAAATTTCATGCGCCTGCTTGCTGACATAGAAATAAGTTTGCGGATGATGAATGTTAAGTCCATATCCTTCAGAGCGAGTGAGTCAGGCCTTTATGACTATCAGATATCAGCCGAAACATACTGGCTAAAATAATTCAATGAACTTACTATCAATGACATGAAAACACTTGCAAAAAATAAAGGAATATTAGCAACGGTTGCCATTTTCATCTTGGTCATATTTTTGTACAATCTCTTCTTTAAATCAGAAACAGATCCAGTACCAAGTGAATTATCGGCCTCAAATATCGGAGATAATTTGGTGAAGACACAGAAAGAACTTCAAGCGGTGACCTTAGATAAAACGCTTTTTTCCTCTCCCGGATATCTCTTGCTAACTGATTTCAGTATCAGCGTTCCT
Organism: Candidatus Zambryskibacteria bacterium RIFCSPHIGHO2_02_FULL_43_14; assembly: GCA_001825315.1. Lineage (GTDB taxonomy): Bacteria > Patescibacteriota > Minisyncoccia > Phycocordibacterales > Zambryskibacteraceae > UBA5004. Next base: position 36,738 of record MHVR01000015.1, on the reverse strand, counting down.
TCGCAACCGACTGGTAGGTCCAATCCTTTTGATATTATAGGCAGAAATTAAAGACGATGCCCAGCCCCGCCAAGAGTAACGGGTCTCTTCCCGACGTTCCAACAAGAAGTCTCGAAGGTGTAGAAGTCTCAGGTAAAATATTCGAGTATATACCGCAAGAGTCAGCCGAACATTACCGGATAGTGCCAATAGGGGTAAAAGATGGGGTGCTGGAAGTGGGCGCCACCAATCCGAATGACTTAGAAGCTCGTGATGCGCTTAATTTTATTTCATCACGCATCGCCATGCCTTATAAATTGTTTCTCATTAGTGAGGATGATTTTGAGACAATGCTTGAGAAATACAAAGGGATTACCGGAGAGGTTACTAAGGCACTTACCGAGCTTGAATCAGAACTCTCGACAAGTATTACCCAAGAAATTAAAAGTGAAGAGGTCAAAGAATCATCCGCAGCCAAGATAGTGGAGGATGCCCCGGTCACCAAGATTGTTGCTACCATCTTAAGTTATGCTACTGAAGGAAAAGCTTCCGATATTCACATAGAGCCAACGCACGACAATGTTCGTGTTCGTTTTCGTGTCGATGGTCAGCTCAATACCTCTCTTACTCTACCTGTAAAAGTACACTCGGCGGTGGTGGCTCGCATCAAGATTCTCTCAAATATGCGTCTAGACGAAAAACGTAAACCTCAAGACGGTCGTTTCTCTGCCAAAATCGAAGAAAGAAAGATCGATTTTCGTGTCTCAACTTTCCCGACTTATTACGGAGAGAAAGTCGTAATGCGTATTCTCGACCAGTCTCAAGGATTGAGAACTCTTGACGACATGGGCTTTTCCGAAGCAAATCTGAAAACAATAAGAAAAGTACTCAAATATCCGTACGGCTTGATTCTCATTACTGGTCCGACTGGTTCAGGCAAGTCGACTACTCTCTATGCGATGCTGGGCGAGGTGGACAAAGATCATAGCAACGTGCTCTCACTTGAAGATCCGGTCGAGTACAGCATAGATGGTGTCTCACAATCTCAGATTCATCCCGAAATAGATTACACCTTTGCCACAGGTTTACGTACTACTTTGCGCCAAGACCCGGATATCATTATGGTGGGGGAGATTCGAGACAAAGAGACAGCTCAACTTGCCATCCAAGCGGCTCTGACTGGCCACTTGGTTTTCTCAACTCTTCACACCAACAATGCCATTGGCGCCATACCGCGATTGATAGACATGGGAGTCGATCCTTTTTTAATCGCTCCTACGCTTGTTCTCACCATGGCCCAGAGATTGGTGCGTAAACTCTGTCTAAATGGTGGTAAACCGATGATTGTGGGAGATTCCATCAACTTGATGATCGAAAAGCAATTCGAAGATTTGCCTCCAGTATTCAGAAAACAAATTACTTTTGGTAAAGAGGTTTATGAAATCGAGCAAACGCCCGAATGTCTGAATGGCACTTCTGGACGTGTCGCAGTGGTGGAAGTGCTCGAGATGGACAAGGAAATTGAGGCGGTTATCCTCAAGGACCCGACGGAGATAGAGCTTTACAAAGTGGCACGCGCTAAAGGAATGCTTTCTATGAAAGAAGATGCCATTCTTAAGGCCTTTCAGAGAATTATTCCTTTTGAGGAAATTAATACGCTATAATAGAACCATGAGTAAAAAATACACCGTGCTTATAGTGGATGACGACAAGTTTCTTCTCGACATGTATCGAAAGAAATTTGAACGCGACGGCGCTGTCGTGGACGTGGCTGTCGGTTCCGAGGATACCCTTGCTAAACTGCGCGGCGGCGCCAAGCCGGACATCCTTATTCTAGATATCATAATGCCGGGGATGGATGGTCTGGAACTTCTTGAAGTAATTCGCAAGGAAAAGCTTTCTCCTGATTCGGTTGTCATCATGCTCACCAATGAAAGCAATCGGGAAAAAATTGATAAGGCCAAGTCACTCGGTATTAAAGGATATATAGTAAAAGCTACAAGCATTCCGACGGAAGTGGTCGAGAGAGTCAGGGAGATTGCCGATCTAAAAACCAAATAACATGTCTATCTCTCAAGAAAAACTTTTAGATGAGCTCATTGAAATAGTGGTCAAAGAGGGCGGCTCCGACCTGCATCTCTCTGAAGGTAAGTCACCGATTATTCGAGTCTCCGGCTTCCTGATACCATTGATAAAAATACCCATACTTTCGAAAGAAGATATGTCCGGATTTCTGTCGACCTTTCTTTCTCCCGGAGAAAGGCAAGAGTTTGAAAATTTCAAGGAAACTAATTTCGCTTATAGTCATAAAGATAAACTCGTTCGCCCGAATGGTCAATCGAGCGGACCACGTTTCCGTTGCAACGCTTTCTTGACACTTGGCAGAGTGAGTGTGGCTATGCGGTTGGTGCCGACTGAAGTGAAGAGTTTTGAGGATCTCAATTTACCGTCTATTCTCAATACCTTCGTCAAACGTCAGCAAGGTTTCTTTTTGGTTGTTGGCCCAATAGGGGTTGGTAAATCAACCACTCTGGCTACCATGATCGAGACCATCAATCTTGAACGGCTTGAACATATTATCACTATTGAAGATCCTATTGAATATATTTTTGAATCGAAGAAAGCTATTATTGACCAGCGTGAGGTCAAGACCGATACCCCCGATTTCCACACTGCTCTTCGAGGCGTTTTTCGTCAGGATGCTGACATTGTAATGATAGGTGAGATGCGTGACCCAGAAACTATCTCAACTGCGGTTACCGCCGCCGAGACTGGCCATCTGGTTCTCTCGACCTTACATACTAATACTGCTAGTCAGACAGTTGATCGTATTATTGATTCGTTTCCAGCCGATCAACAGACCCAGATTCGTGTCCAGCTCGCAGGTTCTCTCTTGGGCATATTCTCACAGCGTCTCTTGCCTCGTATCTCCGGGGGGCTTATTCCAGCATATGAGCTTCTCATCAACAACAATGCTACTGCGAATCTTATTCGCGAGAGGCGTACTCATGAGATTAGTTCGGTTATTGAAACGAGCTCGGAAGAAGGAATGGTTGGTCTTGATCGGTGTTTGGCCGATTTGGTAAGGAAGGGAGAAGTGACGGTAGAGAACGCTTTTCAATTTTCCTCTAGTCCTAAGACACTTGAGCGTATGATATGAAAAGAATTTTCAATTTTCAATTTAGAATTTTCAATTAAAACTAATGCTTTTTAATTATCAAGCTCTTGAAAATTCAGGGAAACAAGTTGCCGGTTCAATCGAAGCCATTTCCTTAGATGTGGCCGTAGGTTCTTTGCAGAAGCGAGGACTGATTGTTGCTGAAATAGAACCGGCAGACAAAGAGTCGTGGTTATCCAAGATCCAATTTACCTCCGGTGTTTCGCATAAGGATATTGTCATGCTTTCGCGACAGATGGCCACACTCTTTGAGGCGCAAGTTTCTGCCCTCAAAATATTTACTCTTCTCTCGGGTGAAGTGGAGAATCAAACTCTCAAGAAAAGTTTAGTTCAGGTTGCGGAAGATCTTCAAGCGGGCAACACTATTTCCAAGGCTCTTGCCAAACACCCAAGCATCTTCTCCGAGTTCTACGTTAATATGGTTAAGTCCGGCGAGGAGACAGGTAAATTGAACAAAACTTTTGATTATTTGGCCGATTATCTCGACCGCAACTACGAGGTGGTTTCCAAGGCCAAAAACGCCCTAATTTATCCTGCCTTCGTTATCACTGTTTTCATTGCGGTCATGGCGTTGATGTTCACAGTCATCATACCGAAAATAAGTCTTATCATCGTCGAGTCTGGCCAAACAATACCGTTATATACTCAAATTGTCTTTGCTGTCAGTGATTTCATCATTAATTATGGCATTGTTTTGCCTGTCGCTCTGATTATTTTAGGATTTTTCGTCGTGCATTACACACGCACAGTTGAAGGAAGAAGAGCATTGGCCCGTTTGAAATTATCTGTACCTTATGTAGGTAATCTTTATAAAAAGCTCTATCTTTCTATTATTGCAGACAACCTGAATACCATGATTCTCTCCGGTATTTCTATGATTAAAGCCATTGAGGTAACCGCATCAGTAGTTGGTAATGAAGTTTACAAGCAGATTCTTGAAGAGACCCTCTTGGCTGTGAAGAGTGGTAGCTCGTTTTCCCAGTCTCTTTCTCAATATGAAGAAATTCCAAGCATCCTTGTTCAAATGATACGAGTGGGTGAAGAGACAGGAGAACTCGGCTCGATTTTGGGCACCATGGCTCATTTTTACCAGAGAGAAGTGATTAATGCGGTAGATACTTTGGTGGGTCTAATCGAGCCAGTAATGATTGTTCTATTGGGCATCGGGGTAGGTGTTCTTATGGCCTCCGTACTTATCCCCATATACGATATTGCCAATTCCGCCGGGCTTTAGAGTATAATATTAAGTACTCACTTAATAGGTGATTTACAAGTTTATGAATAAAATTCTTAAGAATATGATTAGAAAAGGACAAAGTGTCGCTGGCTTTACCCTCATCGAACTTCTGGTGGTCATCGCTATCATCGGTATTCTCTCATCGGTAGTGCTGGCGTCGTTGAATACGGCTCGCAATAAGGGTAACAATGCCAAAATCAAAGCTCAACTTTCTGGGTTGAGAGCAGGTGCGGAGATATTCTACGATGCCGCACAAACCTATACTAACCTCTGTGCTTCAGCTGACCCAGCAGTAGCGCCATATCTCTTATCCTCTAACTATCCTGGCAGCCCAGCAGTTTCTTGTTTTTCTTCCGGTACAGCTTATGGTGTAGCAGTACCACTCAGTGTAGCAGAAGGAACGAATACATATTGGTGTATTGACAGTATTGGAACATCCAAAGGTACAGTAGGTCTCACAGTCGGTGCCTCTGACTTCGCTTGCTAAAGGTAGTGTCTGACCATAATAAAAATACAATTCTAACATGATTGAAGGGACAAAAGGTTTCACCCTGATCGAACTTCTGGTGGTCATCGCCATCATTGGTATCCTCTCATCCGTAGTGCTGGCGTCTCTCAATACTGCCCGAGGTAAGGGTAATGATGCCAAGGTTAAGGCGCAACTGGCGGGTCTTCGAGCCGCCGCGGAGGTCTATTACGATACGAACAGTCATTACGGTACCGTAGTTTCTGATTCATGCTCTGATATTACTCCAGATTTCTTTGAGGATGTTGATTCTGGGATGCTCCAGTACACTACGCAGACTAATTATCCAGCTGGCGCTACACTCTCGTGTCATACAGATACTTCTGCTTATGCAGTTTCAGCGTTGCTTTTGTCAACTACTACGGCCGCTTGGTGTGTAGATAGTACTGGGGCTTCCAGACAAATTCTGGTCAATCTCTTAGACGGAGAAGTTTCTTGTCCATAATGGAAATAGAAGAGAGAAAAAAAGGTTTTACATTGATAGAACTTCTGGTTTCCATTACTATTATTGGTATAATTTTTTCTATAGTTATTGATTATGTGACCAATGCGCGTGGCAGAGGTAATGATACGAAGGTTAAAGCTCAACTTTCCAGGGCGCGTTCTACTGCAGAGCTCTACTTTTCTAATAACAACAGTAGCTATAATGGTTCCGCCGGCAACATTTTCGGTCCTTGCAATACGCCTAATTCTATGTTTACCGATATTACTTCGAGTATGGCCACATACGCCACACAAGCCAACTATCCGACCGGCGCCACTCTTACTTGTTATTCTACTGCTAGCGCCTATGCAATATCGGCTCTCTTACCCGGAGCTGGCGGAACGAACTCATGGTGTGTAGATAGTCTAGGTAATTCCAAAGCTCGAGATACAGCTATCAATGGTACGGCGTGTTAGATAGATAGAGTTGTTATAATCTAAAGATGATTAATGTTTTTCTTTTCGTCTTGGGTGCCATAGTTGGCAGTTTTCTTAATGTTGTCGGATTGCGCTGGGACTTACTTCGTCACGGCGGGGTTTTATCAACTCTTGGTGGTAGGTCGTCTTGCCCTTCTTGCAGAAAGGTTCTCGAATGGTATGAGCTCATTCCTATATTTAGTTTCCTTATTCTCCGTGGGCGATGCTTGAGTTGCGGCGGGAAGATTTCATGGCAGTATCCCATAGTAGAACTCTGGACCGGATTGATATTTGCCACTGTTCCCTACATTTTTATACCTGTTTTCTGCGTTTATATTGTTATCACTATTTATGACCTAAGGCACAAAATTATTCCGAATCCTTTAGTTTATTCTGCCATCCTCTTAAGCTTAACCATCCCTTTATTCTTTATTCATTACACTCTTCTCGATTGGTTCTCGGGACCGATTTTATTCGCCTTCTTCGCTTCAATCTGGTTTCTAAGTCGTGGCAGAGCTATGGGTTTTGGCGATGCCAAACTCGGACTCTCGGTCGGCCTTCTTCTTGGAGCATCACAAGGTTTCTCTGCCATCGTTCTCGCTTTTTGGATCGGGGCGCTTGGTTCTCTAGCGTATCTTTTTTTAAACAAGATAGACTTTCTAAAAAATACTAAAAGGCTTACAATGAAGAGCGAGATTCCATTCGCCCCCTTTATTGTGGTCGGCGCTTGGATGTCTCTAATGTTTCATCTCAACATATTTCATGTCGCGTTGTTCTAAAAATAGCGGGTTTACTTTAGTCGAACTATTGGTCACTATTGCCATAATGTCTGTTATCTTGACGATAATAGTTTTTAATCAGTCAACTTATACTGATAGTACTGCGCTTACTAATCTCGCTGATGAAATTAGCTCAACAATTTCTCAAACCCAAGTGTATGGTATAGCAGTGAAGGAATTCTCCACCGATAATTTTAATGCTTCTTATGGCCTTTCTTTCAGCATTCTTTCTGGCTCCAATGAAGGATCTAATTCCGCTTATCTCTATTTTGCAGATCGCGATGGAGACAAGAAGTATGATGGGGACTGGTCTTGTTCTACAGGCGGTGCTTCGGAGTGCTTAAGTCGAATTGATATCACTCGTGGTAATGTTATAGAAGATTTATGTATAGTGAGAAATAATGGTGCTGATCAGTGTAATGTAGCCAAGAGAGTAGATATTAGTTTTGCTCGTCCTAGTATTGAAGCTCAAATCAAAGTTTTTAACTCCGGTGGGAATGAAATTAGCGCATCGAACGATAAAGGAATTAAGATTAAACTGGTAAGTTCTCATGGGGCAACCAGATCTGTCACGGTATATAAAACGGGTCAAGTATCAGTACAATGAAAAATGGATTTACATTAATTGAATTAATGGTTGCTGTATCTATTTTTATAATTGTGATGACTATCTCTATGAGCTCGATTCTTGGGGTAGTCGATGCTAACCGCAAATCAAGATCTTTAAAAACAGTTCTCAATAATCTCAATCTCGCTGTCGAGAGTATATCGAAAGAGGTGCGGTTTGGTAAGAATTATCACTGCGGCTCTTCCGGTGATTGGGCTATACCACAAAATTGTCCAAGCGGAGATACTCTTTTAAGTTTTCTCTCCAGTGATGGTACTCGGATCACCTACCGTCTAAACGGAACAACTATTGAAAAAGAAGTGGGCGGTAGCGGTGTATCTATCGCAGTGACCGCACCGGAGATTACCATCGATGACCTTGCTTTCTATACCCTTGGTGCTGCTAATAGTGACACGCTCCAGCCCAAGGTGATTATAAAAATCAAGAGTCACTCCGGGATGGGTAAAGGTCGGACAGATTTCACTCTAGAGACCCTTGTTTCTCAACGTGTCCTTGATATTTAGCACGGTCATGCATACTGCCAACCATACAAAAGACAAAGGGTTTACCATCGTAGAAAGTCTCGTGGCTATCGTCATTTTGGTACTTGCGGTTACGGGGGCGACAAGTGCAATACAGATTGGTATCTCATCCTACATCTTTTCGAAAGACCAAACGATTGCTTTTTTTCTTGCTCAAGAGGGATTTGAGCAGATAAGAAATATTCGCGATGAAAATAGTCTTAAGGGTCAAAATTGGCTTACTGGCATTGCCAATTCAGGCGATCCATGTGAATTCGGCAAAATCTGTCGCGTTGATCCCATACCCCTTGGCCAACCCTTTCTTGTCAGATGCGGTGACACTTCAGGAAGTTGTCCAGTGCTTCGACAAAGTCCGTCAGGTTTTTTCGGTTATAATTCCGATTCTAGTTGGACGGATACAATTTTTATGAGGGAGGTTATGTTAACGTCGATAAATGCGAAAGAAGTCTCAATTTTGGTCACAGTCAACTGGTCAAAAGGGGTAGTTAACAGACAATTCAAAGTTAGAGAAAATATTTTAAACTGGCAATGAAAAATCAAGGATTTACACTTTTTGTGGCGATTGTTATAACAGGAACACTTCTCTTGGTTGCTACAGGGATAGTGAGCTTGGCAGTCAGGCAAGCTCTTATATCTGCTTTTGGTCGCGAATCCCAATATGCATTCTATGCCGCGGACACCGGAATCGAATGCACTCTCTATTGGGATGTCAAAAATCCAGCTGGATTCAGTGCTTTCTCCACCTCGACTGGCTCAACCATCTCTTGTAATGGCTCTTCTTTCAACGTTGGTGGAAGCCCTCTATCCACCTTCTCTTTCACTATGGCGCCTGAATCTTATTGTGTTTCTGTGACAGTTACTAAAGCTTATGTCAGTAACGTCTTAGTGACGACTATAGAATCTAAGGGTTACAATACTTGTGACCTTTCAAATCCTAGGCGCGTGGAGCGTGCCATACGCGCGAAATATTAAGAATTAAGAATGGCTAAGGTTGAGAAAGATATAGCAGAACGAGCCAAGAAATTACGCGATACCATAAAGCGTCATCAGGAACTGTATCACACCTACGACAAACCAGAGATTTCCGACGAAGCTTATGACGCACTTATCCGTGAACTTGAGCAGCTCGAATTTCAGCATCCGTCATTAATTACTCCGGATTCACCCACACGACGGGTAGGAGGAAAAGTGTTGGAGAAATTTGAAAAAGTGGTGCATGCGGTGCCTCAATGGTCTTTTAATGATGCTTTTGATGAGGATGATATTCGCGCCTTTGATGAAAGAATCAAGCGAAGTCTAAAAATTTTTCCAGAATATTTAGCAGAGTTGAAAATAGATGGCCTGAAGGTAGTGCTGACATATGAAAATGGGACTCTTATGACAGCAGCCACGCGGGGTGATGGCAGGATTGGCGAAGACGTTACCAATAATGTCTGTACTATAAAGTCCATTCCGCTAAAACTTAAACAACCGGTGTCAATGATAGTCGAGGGTGAGATTTGGATGGCCAAAAGTACTTTTGAGAAATTGAATCGAGAGAGAGAAAAGAGTGGTGAAGAGTTGTTTGCCAATCCCCGCAATATTGCCGCGGGCTCTATTCGTCAACTTGATCCGACTGTTACCAGCGCGCGTAAACTTGACTCGTTTATCTACGATATCGCTTCTATGGATCAATCGCCCAGCACACAAGAAGAGGAACTTAAATTGTTGCGACAACTCGGCTTTAAGGTTAGTCTGCATTTTAAGAAATTCGAAGATATCGATGGAGTGATTAAATATTGGAAATCTTGGGAGAAGAAAAAAGAAAAAGAGGATTATCTTTTAGACGGCATTGTGGTGAAAGTTAATGAAAGGAAGTTCCAGGACATTTTAGGATACACCAGTAAGTCTCCACGCTTTGGCATTGCCTGCAAATTTAGAGCCGAGCAGGTAACAACTGTGATAGAAGATATCACGCTCCAAATTGGCCGAACCGGAGTACTTACTCCAGTAGGTATCTTGCGCCCAGTCTCGGTAGCGGGCTCAACCGTCTCACGGGTCACTCTTCATAATGAAGATGAAATAATGCGTAAAGATATTCGGATAGGGGACACGGTAGTGATCCAGAAGGCGGGAGACGTTATCCCGGAGGTGGTAAGAGTGATAGAAGAAATGAGGACAGGAAGAGAAAAAGTGTTCAAATTTCCAACCCATTTTCCGCTCTGTGGCGGCAATGGGCAAATTGAACGTATTCCCGGCCAAGCTGCTTATCGTTGCGTGGTCAAAAATTCTTTTGAACAACAGAGACGTAAATTGGAATATTTTGTTTCCAGGCGCGTTTTCGACATCGATGGTTTGGGACCGAAGATTATTAATCAACTCATGGAGGCGGGAATTGTTTCGAACTTTGATGATATCTTTACCATCAAGAAAGGTGATTTAAAAACGCTTGAACGGTTCGGCGAGAAATCCATAGAGAATCTCCTGAAGGCGATAGAAAAAGCGCGTCAAATCAGCTTGGCACGCTTCATTGCCTCACTCTCTATCCCGCAAGTGGGCGAAGAGACGGCACGTGATTTGGCAGGATACTTCGGTACGCCGGAGCGTTTCGCGAAGACGACTTTGCCAGAGCTTACAGAAATAGACGGAGTTGGCCTCATAGTGGCACGTTCGATAGTCGATTGGTTTGCTGACAAAGAAAATAGGAAACTTTTCGCGCGTCTCTTGAAACATGTTCGTATCCAACCTGTGCAAAGTCGGGCTTTGCACAAAAAGGGGGGGGTGTTGGTTGGTAAGAGTTTTGTTCTTACAGGAACGCTAGAGGGAATGTCTCGCGAAGATGCTAAAGAAAGAATACGTTCGCTTGGTGGGGAAGTGCGCGAATCCGTATCAAAAAATACAAGTTATGTGGTAGTTGGCGCTAATCCAGGAGAAAAATTTGAAAAAGCCAATAATTTAGGCGTTAAAACTCTTATTGAAGCAGAATTCTGGAAATTACTTGATATTAAACTATAAATAAGATACAATTTCGCTGGACGTAGTTAGGACAGGAGGTGCTTCAATGGGATGAAGTCGCGTGGCCCGCCCGATAAGAGTTCGACGTACCCTCCACTCTCTTATCAACTGTTCGTTGTCGTCGGAGGTCTGTTGTGAACAACTTTAAAGTGGCTCGGGTTTCGGACAAAAAGTGGGATCAGTTTGGGCGAAAGTTCGTCCAGCTGGGACTGCCGATGCAGGAATTTCGCGTCGTCGATGTCACCACGGACAAGGTATTCGTACACCCCGGTGATTTGACCAGAACCAAAGGAGGACCATTCGCGATTCGAAGAGATTTCGTCGAGTTTCCGGAAGATTCCTGAGGTTCTGTAGGACAGAAAAAGGGGACGGCCGAGATATCTTTCGGTCGTATGCTTGGCAATTCTGTGCTATAGGATCTTGAGCTAGTTGCCGACGAGAGAGAACGATCTTACTCCCCGCTGCCAGCGAGGAAGAAACGACTCTATCAGAGGCAACGGACGGACGGGGAACTTCCCAGCTCCCCGTCCGTTTTTTTGTGTTAAAATCTACCGCATGGATGCGAAAAAAGTTCTAGATTTAGCCAAATTGGCAAGAATTGAGATAGGATATGAAGAAGCGGAAAGTTTATCCCACGAATTTGATGCTATTCTTGGTTATGTCGGAGAGGTGAAGGGAGTTTCAAAAGCTGACAACTTAAAACTAAAAGCTGATAGCTTTCCAATTCGGAATATAATGCGGAATGATAAGGATCCACATGAAACAAGTTTTTATACCGAAAATATTTTAGGACAAGCGCCAGCTAGGGAAGGAAATTACATTAGAGTAAAGAAAATCCTGTGATACCAGACGAGATCAGAGTCAAAGATAAGGACATCCACGCCTTCCTCGAAGTGTTCAATAATCCGAAGTCGTACGGCAATGGGCTTTTAAGTGGTAAAACTGTAGCCATCAAGGACAACATCTTGTTCGATGGGCATAAGGTAAGTGCTGCCTCTAAAATTCTAGAAAACTTCTTTGCTACTTACGATGCCACCGTCGTAAAGAAACTTAAGGAGGCTGGAGCCGTCATCATTGGCCGTACCAATATGGACGAATTCGCCATGGGTAGTTCTACCGAAAACTCGGCTTTCGATGTGACCAAGAATCCTTACAATCTTAAACATGTGGCAGGTGGGAGTTCTGGCGGCTCGGCTGCCGCGGTAGCAGTAGGTATGGCTGATATAGCGCTTGGCTCTGATACTGGTGGCTCGATCCGCCAGCCAGCCGCATTCTGCGGAGTGGTAGGACTCAAACCTACTTATGGCAGGGTCTCGCGCTACGGACTTATGGCTTATGGCTCATCTCTCGACCAGATAGGTCCGCTTGCTAAGACTGTCACAGAAGCAGAGATTCTTTATAAAGTTATCAAAGGTCAGGACAAGATGGACAGCACCACTATATCTGATGAGACTTACCCTGTAGTTAAGAAGTTCTCTAAAACAATCGGTGTGCCAAGAAGTTTTGTCGAAAGCGAGGGTGTGAGTTCTGAAGTAAAGCAGAATCTGATCGAGTCTGTTGAGAAATTTAAATCATTAGGGTACAAGATCGTAGACGTAAATCCTCCTAACCTAAAATATGTTTTGCCAACTTATTACATTCTCGCGCTTGCGGAAGCCTCATCTAACCTTGCACGCTTCGACGGAATCAAGTACGGACTTCATGTTGAGGGTAAAGATGGTATAGACGATTATTTCAAAACCCGCGGAGCGAGCTTTGGCAAAGAAGTACGTCGCAGGATTATACTCGGTACTTATGTGCTTTCATCTGGTTATTATGATGAGTATTATGGTCAAGCCAACGAAGCGCGCCGCATGATAACTAGAGAGTTAAGGGAATTATTCAGAGAAGTGGATCTGATGCTTACTCCCACCACTCCATCGCCAGCATGGAAGATTGGAGAGAAGAGTAATAACCCGCTCGAGATGTATCTTGAGGATATATTTACCGTCCATGCCAATATCAGCGGTTGCCCAGCTATTTCACTACCGTCAGGATTTTCAGATAAACTGCCGTTGGGGATTGAACTTACTGCCGATCTAGGACGAGAAGATAATTTATTTGTCGCTGGTAAAGAATTTTTTGGGGAATAAAATATAACTATGGCAGAAGAGAAAAAATCAGCGAAATCAACGAAACCAACAAAACCGTCTGGAGGCAGTAGTAACAGCAGTACTGTTGAACAAATAACTTTTTTACTCGCCGGCCTGTTCCTTCTCGGAGCGATTGTTTCCGCTTTGTTCGCTTATTTAGAAAGTCTAGACTTGGGTGCCCCTAATTCTCTTTGGGAATATTTTCTCGAACACATCTGGCCAGTTTGGAAGATTGTGGCAGCCATCTTAAGCGCGCTTACCCTCTCCGGTATTGTTTATAGCTTTTGGAAACTTCGAGCCATTGATATTGAAGAAAATAAAATTTACAATCCCTTTCCTCTAAATTCTATTTCAGATGAGAATGAAGCCGTAGAGCCAAAAAATGAACAGTGGAAGAAAGTTATGGAATACACAAACTCCGACAATTCTTCAGACTGGCGATTAGCCATTATCGAGGCCGATGTGATGCTTGAGAAACTTCTATATGCTCTTGGTTATGTTGGAGAATCTATTGGCGATATGCTTAAATCAGTTAATAAAAATGAATTTTTAACAATCGAAGATGCTTGGGAAGCGCATAAAGTAAGAAATGTCGTCGCTCATTCAGGCGACGCTTTTCAATTAAATGAGCGCGAGACAAAACGTATTATTGCTCTATTCGAAAAAGTGTTCAGAGAGTTTGGAATAATTTAATTTTGTATAAAAATGAAAAATATAGTATGATAGCGGTTTATAGCGGGATGGAGAAGTAGTATCTCGGGAGGCTCATAACCTTCAGCCCCAGGTGCAAGTCCTGGTCCCGCAACAATTTTTATCTGTTGAGTAAAGCCATATTTCATACTATAGTATTTGACACTTGCTCGCCCTGCGAAGCCTTGGCGAAGTAGGGCCGGTGTAGTTCAATGGTAGAACGGAGGACTCATAAGCCTTAAACAATGGTTCGATTCCATTCACCGGCACAAGGCAATTCTGATAGAATTGCATAATGCGGGTGTAGCTCAGCTGGTTAGAGCGCTTCCCTGTCACGGAAGAGGCCGTGGGTTCAAGTCCCATCACTCGCGCATCCAAAAGGTGTCGTTGACAACTGATACACTTCTGATACACTTGCATATATGCCTACAACAAAGAAACGCATTAATATAAGCATCTCAAAAGAGCTTGATAACGCTCTCATAAAACTTGCTAGACGTGATCAAGTGCCGCAAGCGACGAAAGCGGAGCATCTACTTCGTTCTGCTCTTGAAATTGAGGAGGATAATATTCTAAATACTATCGCCGAAGGTCGGGATAGTTCGTCTACCAAATTTGTTTCTCACAAAGTTGCATGGCGGTAAATTTTGAGATTTCCTATCACGCCAAAGTAGTAAAAGTAGATATCGTAAGTCTTCCCTTAGTTTGGCGGAATAAAATTAGATTCGCGATAGAAGAAAAACTTACCACGGCTCCTGACTTTTACGGGAAGCCACTACGCAGGTCTCTTAAGGGCTATCGAAAACTTCGTGTTGGGGATTATCGTGTTGTTTTTAAAATACATAGAAACAAAGTCTATATTTTAGCAATCATGCATCGCTCTGTGGTCTATCAGAAAATTACTAAGAGATTATAATCCTAGTTCTAACATCATCCGCCCCCGTAAATCACTACGTGATCACGGGGCAAACTAGCCCGCGCATCATCATTAAGTGTCGTTAAAATTCACTAAGTACTTTTTTATAGTGTTATAGATATTTCCTAAAACCTTTTCTCTAGAAATTGGTTTACTTTTAGCTACACCAACAGCAAAGTTATATAAACCGTCTTGTGACATTCTGATCCATTTATCGTTACTGGACAAAAATACCAATAAGGTCATAACTGCAATTCTTTTATTTCCATTTTGAAATGGATGATTTTTGATCATCAAATAAAATAAAATGCTAGCTTTCCCAACCAAACCTCTATACATATCTTTCCTACTGAATCTGGTAAAGGGAGTTCCAAGACAACTTTCTAAGATGTTTGGGAATCTTGTTCCAAACTCAGGAATAGGCTCGTTCCAAGTCATGAGTTCTTTTGCCAGCGAAAAAGCAGTAAACTCGACTTCCGCTATTGTAATGGGTTTAATCTTCATTCCTCAGCAAATTTCTTAAATGTATTCCTGTATTCTTTTACCGCTTTTTTAACCGCTTTTTCTATTTTCTCCCTTTTTGATGAGCCAACCACCTTTCCCAATGCCTCAATAAGGTCATCATGGGCAATAACATAATTTCTACCTACCTTCTCGGCTTTTATTTTCCTACTTTTTATTTTTCTAAAGACTTCTATACGACTTAAACGCAGTATCTCAGCCGCTTCTACTGTAGAGTACATTTTTTTATCCATAATCGTATAGTAACATATGTTACTATATAAATAAAACTATAATTTAAGACATAAAAAGCCCACATATCTACGAGATCTAGAGATGATATACTTTTCCCATGCCACATATTCACGAGAAAATTGATTTTACGGTCGATATTTTTGTAGTTTACAAAGACAAAGTGCTAATAAGAAAGCACGATAAATATGATAAGTGGCTAGCAGTAGGTGGTCATATTGAACTGGACGAAGACCCGAATCAAGCTGCAGTGAGGGAGGTGAGAGATAAGAGCGACTGGTAAAATTATAAATTGAAATTAAGAGTATAATGTAATAGTATTTAATAATAAAGATAAAAATATGTCTAATACACAAAAAGCTATTTGGGCCCTGCGTATCGGAGTGGCTGGAGAATTTTTGGGTCATGGAGTCTTGGCCCTGCAAGGCAAAGCAGATTGGGTGGGGTGGTTTGCTAAGTTTGGCGTCAACGACCCTAACATCGCTACGACCCTCCTTATGTTGGTGGGAATTGCGGACGTTATCGTAGCTCTCATAGTACTTTTTAGGCCCATTAAACCTGTTCTCTTGTGGGCTGTGTTTTGGGGTTTCTGGACGGCCTTGGTACGTCCGATTGTCGGAGCGCCAATATGGGATTTCATAGAACGTTTTGCCAATTGGGGAGCACCTCTCGCCCTACTCTTCCTTTCCCAAAGAAACAAATCAGAATAGGGGTGCAATCAAGTGTTGTTTTGCAAAAAGACTTAAAATTCTATAAGATTAGAGCCGTTATTTCGAACTGCCGGGATAGTTCAGTGGTAGAACGCCATCTTGGTAAGATGGAGGTCGAGAGTCCGATTCTCTCTTCCGGCTCAGTAAGGATATGCGACTGATATGTGATTTCTTGTTTGTGTGGATATCTTTTATTTACAATTTGATATCATATTCATTATGATTGAGGGCTTGAGGAATGGTGATATGCAACAATGGAAAAATTATGCTTATTTTGCCATCGGTATTTTTATATTGGTTGCTGTTGTTTTGTTAGTTCGAAACAATATCAACAGAACAAATGAACGTAATATTCAGTCTCAAACCGACAACATAACGGTTCCCACTATAGTTAGGGCCAATCCAAAAGAAGTAGCGGAAGGATTTCCCAAAGAATTGGTTTTAAACTCAAAAATTGAAATTGTTGGATCTTATTCAGCTACATATCCCGGCTCTTTAGCCGTACAATTCACAGTTGAATTCATTTCGTCAAAAAATCCAGAGGCAAATTACGATTTCTACACCAAATGGGCCACGGACAATAAATGGCAGATTATCAATTCTTCTCAAGGTGACCTGATTTCATCCTTATATCTTAAGAAGGCAGCAGAAGCGATCAATATTACCATTCGCTCTTCTGTAAAAACCACCGATAGGTCTAACATTATTATAAATCATGTAGATTTAAACCGATGAAACATCTACTGAAAATAATATTGGTAGTCATTTGCGTCATCGGTGTGTATGCGATGCCAACCGATGCCGAGGCTACGACAAAACAAGTTTTTTATTCCGTTGGACAAAATACGAATGACCATAAAACTGGAACGCCGCTGAATATTTCTATTGCAAACGGGGTCGCCACTTTCAGTGTAGCGCAGACGGCAGCTAATATGGGGGTAGGAGATAGAGTTACCTACAAAGGTAATCAGAAGGTTTTTATTTCTGGCAAAATTTCCCAAACTCAATGGAACGTAGTTACGGTTAACGGCGATATTCCTCCAGATGCTACGGACGAGATTGTAAATTCCATTCGGCATGAATTCGATTCACTTGATAACGCAATGAGTATTTATAAAGGGAATCAATCAAGCGATGCCAATCACCTTGGTACTCTTGATCTTGTAGCTGGAAATTATATTTTAAATATCCCACTTTATTATGACACTGGTCCGGAGTATTTTAACGGAGGGGGGATATATGCGGGAATTCTGATCAATTATTTTAATACAGGTCCAAACAATTATATTAAGATTTACACTCCTACAAATACGACGAGTGAGGTTAATTCAAGCCAGAGGCATGATGGAAAATGGAACGATCAAAAATACAGTCTGATTTTCAGTCCGGATAATAATAGTACTGCGGCAATAAGAACATATATTCCATACGTCAAAGTTGATGGTCTGCAGATAAAAATAATTTCTTCAAACGATGACAATAAGGGAATTGAAGCGTCTTACATTGCCAGTGGGTGGGTTGAATTCAGTAACAATATAATAACAGGTCAAATTTTGAATTTTGTTACTGGTATTCACGTTGGCTATACTAATACATATGTTTTGGCAAAAATTTGGAACAATTTAGTTTATGATTTGCGTGGAACAAATTATGGTTCTTCGTTCGGAATTATATATGGTAGTGTTTCTGGAGTCGTATATCTATACAACAATACGGTCATTAATATTCCATATGGTATAAGTAATCATTCTTCCGAAGCCAATATCGTTGCGAAAAATAATATCGTTCAAGATGCTAGTTCTGGTTATGACGGGGCCGGTTACCGAGGTAATTTTGATTTGTCGTCAAGCAACAATATTTCAAATCAAAATGACGCGCCTGGCTCAAATCCTCAAAATAATACGACCGTATCTTTTGTAAATAAAGCTGGAAAGGATTTTCACCTGTCTCCTAGCGATACTAAGGCCTTAGACAAAGGTATCAATTTAATTAGTGATCCCAATATTCCAATTTCAAGCGATTTTGAAGGTAATTCAAGGCCGTCCGGCGTCGCTTGGGATATTGGAGCTGATGAATTATTTGCGGCACAAGGTAATATCGTAATTAGTGCCACACTTGATGGAGAGCCATGGCCTATAAGCGGGAATGATACTGTGGCTTACACTTTATCAGGTCCATCGGGAGATATCAGTAATTCTTTCGTACCTTTTACTTATAATAATGTAACCGCAGATGAAAGTTATACATTGGCTTATTTCAGTGGTGGACCGGCGGGCGCGATTTTGCATTCCATTTCTCCCATTTTACCTGTCTCTTCACAATTCTTACCAAGCGGTACATCCATTTCGTTTAATTTGAATTTTGTTAGCGGATCTAATTTATGCCCTCTTACGCCGCAATCGAAACGAACGATCATTTCCTTCGAACCTTATCAAGAAATCAGCTCACCTGCTCTCGCTCCGCATATGGGAGGTCCATTTTTATTCAGTACTCCTTTACCTGCCGGAGAATATGACATTACATTAGTTTCTTACGACCATCATATGGGCGCTGGAGGGAGTGGTTATCAACATCAGCCAAACGAAAAATTTTATCTTAAATTACTCGATCAAGACAGTGATATCATAGTATCCACCGATTCTACCCCAGATATTTCTGATGACCAAGATTATGTCACTGCTCTTGTTAATACCAATTTACAGATAGCAAATGATGTCTACAGTACAGAAATGTGGCACGGTGCATATATTGATAATAGTGATTATAACGGTCTGTATCCAATTTGCGCCGCGTTCGATGAATCCTTCGATTATTCCCTCTCCGATTCAGGTACATCAAATGTGATCAAGACCGACAGTGATACTTTCGCTCAAAATACCATCACAAAGACTTTAGTTTCAGGCGCAGCGCGGAATATTTCTTTGTCTGTTTCTGGCGCGCCGCCTGGAGTGACCACAAGCATTTCTGGCCAAGATTGTAATTTGACCTGCACTTCGGTTATTACCTTTACCGTTTCTCCGAGTACAAATGTAGGCACTTACCCCATTATTGTTACTGGTTACCCTCTCGATAAATCAACGGAATTCGACCTTGTCGTCTTGGGAGACCCGCTTATCGTGTCCTGTGTCGCTTCTCCAACAACAGTATTCCTCGGCGAAACAGTCACTTTGACTGCCGACGTATCTGGAGGTGTCACGCCTTACATATATTCTTGGGCAGGAACCGATATCCCAACTGGCCCCTCTCCAGATACCAATCCATTCAGTATTAGTTACAACACTATAGGTCAAAAAAGCGTTTCCGTAACGGTAACCGATTCCAGTTCTCCTCCATTTCAAACCACTTGTCCAGAGATTACTGTTAGGGCCAATATTGATCCACAATATGAGGAATTCTAATCATTTCCTCCTCTAAAAAATCATTTATTCTGGAGCCAAAGGTGAGAATCGGACTCACGTTCCTGCTTTACGAAAGCAGTGTTCTACCATTGAACTACTTTGGCATGTTGCTCTATTTCTATGCGAAGCGTGTTTTGAGTATAGCGTGAACAGTGATATTTCGCACGAAAAGTAGTGTGGCAATACCCGTTAGGATAAGGGTTAATTGAACAAAAATCTCTGTATTAGAAAAGGCCATAACAAAATAACGATAGAAATTTCCCGAATCGAGCATGTTTGATAAAATACTTGGCACTGAAATAAAAGTAAACAGAATTATTGCAAGAATGACAAACACGAAAGTTTCAGCAATAAAAGGGTTTTTCAATTTTCGCACGAAATACATGAGATATACACCAAACATTATTCTGTTTTTTATAGTAAAGATAGTCATACCATTTTGACGGCAATATTTTTAAATTGTTTCTTGGCACGGTGAAGACCGGAACGCACAGCCGAAAGTGAGAGATGTTCTAGCACAGCGATTTCTTTGTAGCTTTTTTCTTCAAAGAAATAAAGAGAGAGAAGTCGTGACAGATTACATGGCAGACGAGAGAGAACGGACTGTACAAATGAGGTTTGCTCTTTCTCCAGCGAGTTGTCCGTACTCCGAACGACGTCCAGGTCGCCCAAATCCATTACCTTCACGCGGCCGGCTTCTTGAGTTTGTCGAGAAGCGTGACTATAACAAGTATTGATGAGAATTTTGTATATCCACGAACTAAAACTTGCATTTTTTTGCTCGGAGAATTTATGGGCATACTTGTATATCTTGAGAAAGGTATCTTGCACCGCATCTTCGGCAGTGTCATGCGAGTGGAGAATGTAAGACGCCTTACGGAGAAATGCTTCCTGGTAGCGATCCACTAACATACCAAACATCCACGGATAGTTTTGTGAATCTTTGAGAATTTGAGCATCCGAAAGTGGAGAATTGGTACTCATGTGTAAGGGAACGGAGCACGTATTAGACGCGCTCTTATATTTATAATAATTTTGTTCCCTTCGCTCATTATAACTCTTTTAAACAGCAAAAAGTTGCATACGGATGGTTGTGCATAAGATTGAATTTTATAAAGACAACTTTGTTACAATGTATACTGTGAAATATCTACACAGGGTTCTAATCGTTGGTGTGTTTGGTGTCTTCTTTTTTGGTTTTAATTCTGTGGTAAATGCGGCAACTTACTTTGTGGCTTCACTTTCAACAGACTGCACAGCCAACAGCGGTTCCGGTACAGTTTCAAGCCCTTGGTCAAATCCGTTTTATGTCTTGACTCACAATTTAGTTACGGCAGGGGATACATTGATTTTGCGAGGCGGTACTTACAAAATAAACAGTGGTTTTGGAGGGGTGCCTTGTAATATTTCCGGAAATGGAATAGATACCGTGCTTCCGCTTAAGATTTCAGGTATTACGATAGAAAACTATCCGGGTGAAACTGTGATTATTGACGGGACAAGTCCTAAAGTTGTTTCTGGAATTTGGTCATCCTGCGGAAGCGGTTGGCAGACCAATGCTTTAAATATTGGTAGTTCAAATACCGCGCAAGTTTGGGTAAATCCTTCAGGACCAGACGATCCAGGAACAAGATTAAAGTGGGTTAGCGGTGGATCTTGTTCTTCGCTTCAGCCGGGACAGTTTACAAGTACTGGATCTTCCGGCAACACAATTTCGGTTCGTCTTCCAAGCGATGCTAATCCAAATAATGCAGACATTCACATTGCTTGCCAAAATGGCGACTGTGCTGCTTATCCGATTGATGCTGAAAGCGGAGCCAATAATGTGGTTGTAAGAAGAAATCCTTCGGGCGGATCTTTTTACGTAAAATATGGCTATTACGGATTTTGGGCTAATGGAAGCGCTCAAAATATCACATTGGATGGCATCAATTTTGTGGCTCACGGGGGCCGTGATTACGGATCATGCGTTCGCGTTTACGGTGGCAGTAATATTACCGTTAAAAACGGCATTTGCCGCGAATCAATGGGAGAAGGTATTGAATTTTACGGTGGAGGACCGGGAGGATCCAATGGTAACGGCGTTCAGCTTTTTGGGCACATCGTGGAAAATATGGATGTGTACGACAACGGCATGGGCTGGTGGGACGGCGGAGGAAACGGCAATAATCTGGGCATGAGCATCATTATCAAAAATTGCAACAGCTGCGTTGTCCGAGGCAACAAGATGCACAATAACCTTGCCAATGGAGTAGAAGTTACCAATTCTACCAATGGCGGAGTTACTTCTAATGATGTGATTGTTGAAAATAATAATATCTATAATTTTGGATATATAGTCCGCGATTCATCAAAGGGCTATGGCGGCAGAGATGTTGCTGGCGTTTTTTATATTTCTCAAAACGGAGAAACTCTTAATCGTCCGATAGTACGCAACAATACCATTGATAACAGATCCGCAACCCATGGCGAGGCTGAAGACGGCATTAAATTTGCAAGGGGAGTCGCTGGTGGCACCATTACGAATAACGTAATGAATGGCATTAGCGGGAGTTGTGTTAATGTTTCGGAATCAGGAAGTTCTCATACTCAATCAGGAAACAGCTGTAATAGCGGAGGAACTGTCTCTCCGGCCTCTACTCCTCCATCTCCAACCACAACTCTCAAAGGCGACTTTAATAACGACAAGATCGTCAATTCTCTGGATTGGTCTATAATGAATAGCAGGTGGTTTATGAATGATGTCACTGCTGATTTGAACACCTACGGTATTGTTAATTCTCTAGACTTCTCCATAATGAACAGGAATTGGTTGAAAACAATTTAACTAAACATCTTTATGAAACAAAAAATATCAAAGTACACCTGGTTAGTTTTAATTTTCACTTTGGTTGTATCTGTTTTATATCCCAGTCTGCCAGTCAAATCTCAAACCTCAACCCAATACTATGTCGCTACTAATGGCAGTGACAGCAATCCTGGGACACAGAGCGCGCCTTGGAAAACTATCCAAAAGGCTATGAATTCAGCAACAGCAGGAAGTACGGTTAATATAAAAGGCGGGACATACTATGAAATATTGAATGTAAATGTCAGCGGAACCGCTGGCGCTTATATTACTTTTAGAAACGCCCCAAGTGAGACAGCCATTATAGATGGCAAGGGTGATATTGCTTCCGGTGATGTTCGCGGAATAATAAATATTAACAATAAAAACTATCTTAAATTTATCGGTCTGCATCTAACTAATCATGTCGGGGGATACATACCCGGAGGTTTTATCGTTACAGGATCCTCCAATAATATTGAGTTTAGAGACGGCAAAATTACCCATATTGACTGGGCTTCCAATAGCACCATATGCCCAGGCCAAGGAACGCAGTATTCCACACCAATTAGAATAATGGGCGGATCCAACATTATTATTGATAATAACGAAGTCTTCAATAATAATACCGGAGATAGCGAATCCATCACTGTTGACGGGAACGTGAACGGTTTTACCATATCCAACAACACAATCTACGGCCATCCGAACATTGGCATAGATGTCTTAGGCCATGGCGCGGGCAGTCAACCCAAAGGAGGACTGATCACCCGCAACCACATTTACAGCGGCAGCTATTTTTGCTGGTCTGGCGGGATCTATATTGACGGCGGAACCGACACGATAATTGAGAATAATTACATTCATGATAATTGGTGGGGAATTGAAGTGGGTTCTGAAAATTCTTACGGCGCCAGCAATATTATAGTCAGGAATAACATTGTCTTTAACAATTCTAATTGGGGCATTCTCGTTGGCGCTCACGCCGGAGTGGCAAGCAATATCAGAGTTTACAACAATGTCATAGTTAATAATCCGGATGGCAACCTTGAAATTAACAGTAATTTAGCCACCAACTCCATTTTTAAAAACAATATTATTTACAGCAGCAATGGCGGCAGCTTGCTTTCCGGCAATGTCGGAAGCAATATTCTAGATTATAACCTTTGGTACTCTACCGGCGGAGGGACAAAGCCTTCACAAGACTCACACGGGATATTTGCAGATCCAAAGTTCGTTAAACTTCCGGGATCCAAATTTAGTACAATTGTTCCGGATTTCCGGTTGCAATCAGGTTCTCCCGCCATTAATGCCGGAACAACTTTATCTGAAGCAACAAAGGACTATGATGGTGTAAATCGTCCAGTCGGCTCGGCTTTTGACATCGGCGCTTACGAATATGGCGGTACTTCAGGTTCAACACCTCCCCCGACTCCAACTCCTACTGTTCTCAAAGGTGACCTTAACAATGATCGCATCGTAAACTCTCTTGATTGGTCAATTATGAATAGCAGATGGTTTACGAATGATACCACTGCTGATCTAAACACCGACGGCATAGTCAATTCTCTGGATTTTTCCATTCTTAACTCAAATTGGCTAAAACAAATATGAAGAATCAAATCCTTAATTTTATTATTCTTGGGATTTTGTTTATTTTGTCCTTTGGCTTTAGCAAGGCTGTCACTGCAGCCACAAGAACTGTCTCTAGCAGTTCAGAACTTCAATCAGCCCTTGGCGTTTCTGGAGATGTGATTCAGATTCGAGGAGGTACTTATAACGGTGGATTTACCGTTTCTGGAAGTAATATGACAATAAAAAATTACCCAGGAGAGACTCCGATTTTAGATGCAGGTAACGGCTCGGTGCCACTAAGAGTAAATGGGAGTAATAACACAATTGAGGGCTTGATAATCAGGAATTCAAATGACAGTTGCGTTTGGTTAACCGGCTCCGGACACAAGATTCGCAATAATGAAGTATATAATTGTACGCAAGGTGGAATAGTAATGTGGGACGCAGGCGGTCATTTTTTGATTGAAGGCAATAGGATTCATGATTGGTTAGGCAAAGACAACTGGGACGGAATAGAAATTCATGGAACCAATTATCTTGTAGTAAAAAATAATGTTTTATGGAGTCCGGGTCCTGGTATTGGCGACTTCATTGATGCCGGCAGCTTGGAAAGCAATATTCATCACATAGTTTATGATGGCAATACTGCTTATTGCACCGGATCATGTTTAAATAATCCATACGAAAGTAAAATTAAAATCAACAAAGTTCCCACCCGCTCGATTTTACGTCGCAATACTATAACCGGAACGAGTTTTACTTTTTACGTCAAACCGTTTAAAGAAGTTGCCATTTATAATAATACAGCAGTTAATTGTCTGAATAACTGTATTATGTTTTGGCAGGATGGCGATGGCCCGTCTGGTTGGGGCGGTGTTAGCGTCAAAAATAATATTTTTGCGTACTCCGGAGGTTATTTATTACAGCATTCGCGGGATGCGGCTGATGGAGCATGGCCAAGCATTAGAATGGATCACAATGTTTACCGCTTCTCAAACCAAGCCATTATTTGGGCTATGCTAAGCGGAGAATCCAATTATGGCACAAGCTTGGCTGAATATAATCGCTGGCGAACTGTTACCGGTCAAGAACCAAGTGGGGGAAAATATTCAACCCAAAGTTTGAGCCAGTTATTTGCCAGTCTTTCAACAACAGATTTCAGATTAGCATCTGGCGGTGATGCTATTGACGCGGGAGGAGCTTTAACTAAAACCAGAAGTAGCGGATCCGGTACTGTCGTGCCAGTAGATGACAGTTTTTATTTTTTTGATGGGTATGGCCTGACAGATGGAGATACGATTCAGATAGGTTCTAATGTTGTAAAAGTAATAGCAGTAGGCGAAGCAGCAGGGAATAATACTGTCACTATAGATCGTTCTATAACTTGGAGTGCCGGGGATGGCGTAAGTCTCCCATACAACGGCGCTGCCCCTGATGCCGGTGCGATTGAATATGGTAGCGGTGGTTCAACCGGACCTGCGCCAACGCCTTCATCAAGTGGTGGTTCAATTCTCAAGGGTGATCTCAACAATGACAAGATCGTCAATTCTCTGGATTGGTCTATAATGAATGGCAGGTGGTTTACGAATGATACCGCTGCTGATTTGAACATCGACGGCATCGTTAATTCTCTGGATTTTTCCATCATGAATGGGAATTGGTTGAAAAGCGTATGATTTAAAATAATTAATAACTAAATATGCAACAACAAAAAATTTTATACGGGGTCCTTGCTTTATTAGCTCTTGGCGTGATTATTTTTTTAATTGATAAAAACAGATCTTTGGATGTAAACACTCAAGATTCCAAAGTCGGTGCGATATTGTTATTAGATCCGAATAATGAAACCGCGAAATTAAACAGTCTATTTGCAATTGATATTGTTTTAGACACGGCAAACCAGCCAATTGACGGAGTGGATGTGTTTGTTTTGCATTACGATCCATTAGTTATCCAGGTAGTTGACGATATTCCAGAACAAGAAGGAATCCAGATTCAGGCAGGCTCAATTTTATCGATCAATGCGGCCAATATTGTAGATCAATCCGCGGGTACTATTAAATTTAGCCAAGTAGCGACAGGCGGCACGAATTTCTCCGGAAGGGGAATTTTGGCCACTATACATTTTAAGGCCGTCAAGATGGGAGTGTCTAATTTAAAATTTGATTTCAAACCAGGAAGCACGACTGATACCAATGTGGCATATCAAGGTCAAGATCAACTAATCCAAGTTGAAAATGCTGTTTATTCAATTGAGCCCTAAATATCTTTTTGCCTCAGGGTTATTTCTTCTCGCTACTTTTACTTTTTCTATAAGAGCGCAAGCAGCCACTTATTATGTGTCAACCAGTGGTACTGATTCTAATCCCGGTGCTGAATCTTCGCCGTGGCGGACAATTAACAAAGCCGGAAACACGATGCAGCCTGGCGATACGGTTTTGGTTCGGGGAGGAATTTATAATGAAGCGGTTCGCGCAAAAGCCGGAACCGTTAACGCTAGAATTACTTACAAAAATTATCCGGGAGAAACACCTGTTATTGAAGGAGGCGGCGCTGTTAGCGGAAATCTTTTTTCTCCGGCTGACTATATTACCATAGAAGGTTTTGAAATCAGGAATGGCATCAAAAGCGCTCGGTATGACGGTAGCGGCATTGATGGGGGTGGAAGTATGGGTGTTTGGTTTATCAATAATCATATTCACCATAATGCAATGCATGGTATTGGCACCGGAGGTTCTAATCCTAATCTACCTCGAAATCTTCGCCACGACGCTATTATTCGTGGAAATAATATTCACGATAATACCGTAGGAGGTATTTTTGTTTACGAATGTTCCTTCGGCGGATATTATTTGATTGAAAATAATATTGTGTACAACAACGCAGGGGTTGATAATTACGACGCAATCGGTGTCGGCGGGGGAGATGTTTTTAACGGATTTGGCTGCGGGGCGCATCATGTAGTGGTTAGGAATAATACGGTTTACAACAATAATTTATCCGGCGATGCAGATGGCATTGATTTGGGGGGGAGAAATTCTGACGCAGGTTACTATCTGGTTGAAAACAATACTATTTACGGCAAAAATGGCGGGACTAAATTCAGCGGTTTGGGAACTTCAAATGCGATTATGAGATACAACAACATGACGACTGAAGGCCAGCTGACTTTTTACTCTCCGCCCTATAACAACACTACGATTTTTAACAATACAATGGTCAACGAGAATAATCATAACGTGCTTTTCGGCGATTCCTCAAATACGTCTTTCGGAATCACTTTTATTAATAATCTATTTATAGATAGTCAAAATTATGTTTTGCATGGAGCTTTTGGCAGTGTTAATCGCGGGTCAATTAATATGGAAGGAAATATGTACAAGTTCGGGCCCAAAGGAATATTGTGGGATCAAGTGTATTCAAATTTGGCTTCATTTAAATCGACCGGGCAGGAGCCTAAAGGCAAAGAAATCGGTTCCGCATCAGGATTGTTTGTTAATTCATCCGGTCGTGATTATCGTTTAGCTTCAGGCAGTCCGGCTATTGACGCGGGTAATCAGCTGACAGCAACCCGTTCTTCGGGAAATGGAACTGTCGTCCCAGTCGTAAGAAGTGGATTTTTTCAAGACGGCTATGATGGCATGATTGAAGCGGATGCAATCAAAGTCGGATCAAATGCTCCGGTTAAGATTAAGTCTATTGATTATTCAAGCCATAATATTACCTTGGTTTCCGCGATTAGTTGGAACGCAGGAGATGGCGTGAGTTTGCCGTATGCCGGATCAGCTCCAGATATGGGAGCATTTGAATCGGGATTTACCAATCCTAACCCATCGCCAACCCCAACCCCGGTTCCGACACCCGGAACTTTAAGGGGTGACCTTAACAATGATCGCATAGTCAATTCTCTGGATTGGTCTATAATGAATAGCAGGTGGTTTATGAATGATGTCACTGCCGATCTAAACACCGACGGTATTGTTAATTCTTTGGACTTCTCAATCATGAACGGGAATTGGCTAAAACAAATATGAAGAATCAAATCCTTAATTTTATTATTCTTGGGATTTTGTTTATTTTATCTTTTGGCTTTAACAAGGTTGCCACTGCAGCCACGAGAACTGTCTCTAGCAGTTCAGAACTTCAATCAGCCATTAACTCTTCTCAATCTGGAGATATAATTCAGGTAAGAGGTGGAAATTACGGCGGATTTTCCGTATCTGGTAGTGGCAAAACCATTAAAAACTATCCCGGAGAAACCCCAACTGTTGAAGGTACGGTAAATCTTAGTGGAAGCAATAATGTCGTTGAAGGGTTTGTAATTAGAAATGGCGGGGGTCTTGGCTGTGTTGAATTAAGTGGTACCCGCAATACTGTTCGCAATAATGATATATACAGTTGTACTCAAGGTGGCATAGTCATGTGGGACGCTCATTCTGGTTATTTTTTGATTGAAGGCAATAAAATTCACGAGTGGAAAGGGATTGGCAACTGGGATGGCATTGAAGCTCATGGCACGCCTTATGTAATAGTTAAAAACAATATAATATATAATCCTGGCCCAGAAGGCGACGGTGCTGATTTTATTGACGCCGGTAGCCAGACAGGAAGCACCATAGAAGATTACACCCATCACATGGTTTACGATGGCAACACCGTATATTGTACCGGCTCATGCCCAAGCAATCCTTACGAGAACAGGGTCAAGATAGACAAAGCTCCGACATTTTCTATTCTACGTCGAAACACTATCTACGGAGCAGGATTTACTTTTTATGTTAAGCCTTTCGTAAATGATGCGCTTTACAGCAATTCTGTAATCAATTGTCGCAACCAATGTATACTGTTCTGGCAATGGGGCGATGGTCCCTCAGGCTGGGGAGGGTTTGCGGTGAAAAATAATATTTTTGCATTTTCCACAAATTATTTGATGCAGCATTCCCGAGATCCGGCGGATGGTGCCTACCCTAGTATTCGAATGGAACACAATGTTTATCGCCCATCCTCACAAGGCATTATCTGGGCCTTGTTGAATGGTGAAACTAATTATGGTACAAGTCTGGCTGAATTCAACCGCTGGCGATCAGCCACTGGCCAAGAACCAAATGGCGGCAAATTCAGCACCCAAACTCTTAACCAGCTTTTTGTCAATCCATCAACCACAGATTTTAGATTAGCCGCAGGCTCTGATGCCATTGATGCTGGTGTCGCTCTGACTACTACGCGAAGCGGAGGTTCCGGTACCATTGTTCCTGTCCAAGAAAGTTTCTATTTTTACAACGGCTACGGAATGACTGATCCGGATACAATTCAAATCGGCTCTAATATTGTTAAAGTGGTGTCTATTGATGAATCTGGCAACAACATTACAGTTGATAGGTCAATATCTTGGACTGCTGGAGTCGGAGTCAGTCTTCCGTATAATGGAGCTGCTCCAGATGCAGGTGCTGTTGAATATGGCAGTGGAGGAAGCACGGGCCCAGCACCTACTCCCAGTCCCATTCCAAGTCCTAACCCAACGCCATCAGGCACTCTCAAGGGTGACCTGAACAACGACAAAATAGTCAATTCTCTGGATTGGTCCATAATGAATAGTAGATGGTATACAAACGATACCACTGCTGATTTGAATAGCGATGGCATTATTAATTCTCTGGATTTTTCCATTATGAATGGAAATTGGTTGAAGAACGGTTAGATGATTATGAGAACAAAAATAAAGGATTTTTTAAAAAAGATAATTTTTATCCAGAGTATCGTTGTTTTTACTTTCCTCACTCTCTATTCTTCAGTCGATGCTGCTACATACTTTATTTCACCATCTGGTTCTGATTCAAATCCAGGTACGGAATCTCAACCCTGGAAAACAATTGAGCGAGCTGTTTCCAGTAACAGTCTAAGTCCGGGGGATGTGATAAACGCTATGGCCGGAAGTTATCATATTGACCCGAATGCTCCAGGAGGAAATAATAATTGTGAAATGTTTCCGGCGAAAAGCGGAACTAGCGGCAATCCGATAACTTTAAAAGCATACAATAACGCAGACGTGTTACTCGATGGTCGCTTTGATGTTAAGTCTGGCGGTGGGACTTGGCAACAGGATAGTCATGCTGGTTGGTGGGTGATAAGTTTCAACTGGGCGAGTACGGGTGCACTTAATCCTGTGCGATGGGGTCAGTTATGGAATGGCAACAAATTAATTCCAAGTACCAAGACAGGCAACTTTTCTCCTCCAAACAACGGTGATTGGTATAATATGGATCCCGGCGCCAAAAAAATATATTATCACCCAGCTAATGGCACTAATCCAACCAGTATGCCAGTTACTTATGCCGCTTGCGGGTTCATGCTCGAATTTGATAATGGAGTTAGTAATTGGGTAGTCGATGGTATTGATGAGATTGCCGCTACAGTGCAAGCCTATCAAGTGCACAACACAGCTTCATATATAACTTTTCAAAATATTAAGATGAGCTATAACGGCAATAATGTTTGCGCTCCTTCCAGAGATGGCACCAATGGTCATAGCATGGGTATTGGCGGGGGACCTGGAATTATTGTTCGCAACAGCGATTTTTCCCAAGATGTGGCGGAATTGATACACACGGATGATACTACCAGCGGTGGCGGGCATACTTTTGAAAATAATGTTTTCCATGACGCATCAATGGACTCTGGCTGGAGTTCGCAATGTTCAGCGGGGTATGGCAAAGAATATGACCAGCAAAGAGCCGGGCCGGGAATCATTATTCGTTCAAAAAATGTAGTATTTAAAAACAATACGGTTGTAAGAAATAATTACGAAGGTGTAAGAATTGAAAGCGATAATACTGCGGGTCCTGCCAGCCCAGACAATCTTGTGGTTAGCGGTAATGTTATTACGGATAACGTGGGCGCTGGCATAAGAGGTTCATGCGAAATTTCATCTAACAATGTTGATATCTTTGGCAATTATCTTTCCAACAATTCCATTAATTTTACCTGGCAAGCGCAAATTACAATTGATGGAAACTGCAGCAACTATAGAATTCACGACAATTCAATTGTTAATTCTCGCCACGGTACGATAAGTATCAGTGGCGGCAGTAATAACACCCAATCCAATAATTGCACTTCTAATTGCCCGCCTCCTTCTATCAGCCCACCCCCACCGTCTCCTACTCCAACCCCCACCCCAACTCCTTCCCCAACTCTCAAAGGCGATCTTAACAACGACCGCATAGTTAATTCTCTTGACTGGTCAATGATGAACAGTAAGTGGTTTACCGGTGATTCAACCGCAGATCTAAATAGCGACGGTATTGTCAATTCTTTGGATTTTTCAATCATGAACGGGAATTGGTTGAAAACACTGTAAAATGAAGAGTGTATTATTTTTTGTCATCTCGCTTTTTTTCATTTCACTGATTATCTTGACTCCAAAAACTCATGCCGTTGGATTATCTTTATTAAGTCCTTGGTTAGCGCAGGATATCGGAGAAGTCAGCGCTCCTGGTACAGCGTTGATAAACAATGGCGTTTTTAACTTAAGCGGCGCCGGCGATGATATCTGGAACAGGGGAGATGAGTTTTTTTATGTTTATCAGCCATTGTCCGGAGATGGGGAAATTATCACCCAAGTCGTGAGTATCCAAAAAACCGACCCGTGGGCAAAAGCGGGAATTATGATCCGCGAGAATCTGACAGCCGGATCAAGAAATGTTGCTCTACTGGTTTCTCCTTCAAACGGACTGACGTTTCAACAGCGCGCCGAGGCTGCCGAGATATCAAATTATAATTCAGTCGTTGGCACAGCTCCGATCTGGCTTAAATTAAAAAGGATAGACGATTCATTTGTTGCGTATACTTCCAATGACGGTATTAGTTGGAGCCAGGCAGGAAGTCTTATTCTTACGTTAAATACAAATGTTTATATTGGACTGGTTGTTACAAGTCATAGGGATGGTCTATTGACAGATGCCATTTTTGACCATGTTAACGTTGCTGGTCAGCAATCCATTAATCAATCCTTGTTGCCTGTTTCCACTTTTACCGCTTCACCCGTTACGATTATTGTTGGACAATCAACAACACTTTCTTGGGACGCGATTAACGCAACGGCAGTAAATATTGATCATGGTATTGGAACCGTTGCTGTATCAGGAACGCGTTCAATTTCTCCAAAACTTTCTACCACGTATACATTAAGGGCCACAAACGGGGCAGGATCCGCAAGCCAAGTAGTAACAATAAATGTCAAAACGACTTCAGATAACAATAAAAATCGTGCTAATTCTTATGATGACGCTTGGCAGGATGGGTCAAACGGCTGGGTTGCCAATGCAAAATCAATACTTGCCGGTTCCAATAAAATTCAGGGCTTTCTGCTTCACCTTGGCGATTCTTTGACTCGTGATTATTCTTACGGGGCATGGGCAAGAGCTGGAAACGGAAAAACTGTTGAA
The DNA here is from genome assembly GCA_001825315.1 of Candidatus Zambryskibacteria bacterium RIFCSPHIGHO2_02_FULL_43_14. GTDB lineage: Bacteria > Patescibacteriota > Minisyncoccia > Phycocordibacterales > Zambryskibacteraceae > UBA5004. Next base: position 4,551 of record MHVR01000015.1, on the reverse strand, counting down.
GATAAAATGATTACGCAGTGGCTACATGCCAGTCCCGCTCCAGCTACAATAAATAGTTATGATGGTTTTGCGCTTGCAACCGAATACCATTGCCCAAGCCGAAGCAGAACAGTAGGCGATGGACGTGGGACTTGGGATTTTTTGGGGACTTCAATGCCGGCTGATACCAATTCCGTAACCGCAAAACAAAAACTTGAAGATTGCGCTAGCTATCCGAGCTCGCTGAATATAACAACTATTGTTTCAGCTTTTCCTGACGCGCAGTTTGCAATCCCGCTATTCAATCTTTATTATGAGAATCCGTCAAATGTAACAGATCTAAAAAAAATTCTTGATGTTTTAATATCAAAAAAAATCGTTCCAATACTTTCCACCTATACTTATCGCATAAGCGGCAATCCTTCTTTCAATCCCGCGGTTGATGTTTATAATAATGCTATAAAAAATCTGGCAAAAGAGATGAAACTGCCACTAATTGATTTGAATGCCGAGATGCTGGCTCGCAGGCCATTCTCTGAATGGGGAGGAACTTTTCTCTCCGGAGACGGAGTGCATTATGCCGTTAACGCAGGGGGATTTGGCGGAGGAAGCGATCCTTACCAATACGGCGGCGATCCGTCTACTCACACAACCGGCGAGGCTTTGAGAAATAACGGTTACGTTCTCCGTGGCTGGTTGGCTGTTCAGAAGATGAAAGAAATTAAGCAACTTGTTATTGATAGTAACAGTACCACTTTTCTCAAAGGTGATCTCAATAATGACAAGATAGTCAATTCGCTAGATTGGTCTATAATGAACAGCAGGTGGTTTACGAATGATACCACTGTTGATTTGAATAGCGATGGAATTGTTAATTCTTTAGATTTCTCAATTCTAAATTCAAACTGGCTGAAGACTGTTTAAATTGAAGAATTATGAAAAAAATCGGGTTTTTTGCAATCATACTTTTTGCGACACTCATTGCGTTTCTACAAACTAAAGCCCAAACCGCTAATCTAAGCGACAGCGATTTTGAAATAGAGACATTTGCCAGTGGACTAAGTGTACCTTGGTCAATGGATTTTTTTCCTGACGGGCGGATGATATTTACCGAAAGAACGGGTGCTGTTAAATTAAGAGAATCATCTGGGGCTATTCAGACAATAGGACAGGTTACAAGTTTGTACAGCGGTTCCGAAACGGGAGTAATGGGTTTGGCTGTGGATCCAGACTTCGGCTCTAATAATTATATTTATATTCAATATACTCGCACGACTGGGAACAGAATTTCAAGATTTATTTTCAACGGTACATCTCTCACTAATGAAACAGTGATTTTGGACAATATTCCAGCTGCTTCCAATCACGACGGCGGAAGACTTGCTTTCGGTCCTGACGGCAAATTATATTCCACTACCGGTGACGCGGTTAACGCGGCCTCCGCGCAAAATACTAATTCTCTAGCCGGGAAAATTTTGCGCCTCAATAAAGACGGCAGCATCCCAGGCGATAATCCGTTCGGCAATCTTGTTTGGACTTATGGCCATAGAAATCCCCAAGGCATAGCCTGGAACCCTTCAAACGGCTCTTTTTATGCGGCCGAGCACGGCAATAACAGCAATGATGAACTAAATTTGGCGGTAAAGGGAAATAATTATGGCTGGCCTGATATTGAGTGCAATGAATCTGATCCTAATATTAAGCAGCCCATAAGATGCTTTTCTGAATTTACCTTGGCTCCTTCTGGTATAGCCGTATATCAAGGCGATATCTATATGGCTGGATTAAGAGGCAAACAAATCAGAAGAGTAGTAGTAGATAACAACAATAATTTAGTGATGGATCAAGCTCTTTTCCAAAATTTCGGCAGACTGCGAGGTATTGTGGCGCATGACGGCTGGTTATATTTTTCAACTAGCAATAAAGATGGCCGCGGAACTCCAGCATCAAATGATGACAGAATATTCAGGATTAGATTAAAATCAGCGTCTTTAACCCCGCCAATCAGTACGTTGAAGGGTGATCTTAATAGAGATGGTATTGTTAATTCGTTAGATTGGTCAATTATGAACAGTAAGTGGTTTACCAGCGATAGCGCTGCTGATTTAAACAGTGACGGAATCGTGAACTCTCTGGATTTCTCAATTATGAACGGGAACTGGCTGAAAAGTGGGCTTGGAAGTTCACATGTTACACTCAAGGAAGGCCAGCGAGAAGGCCCGTTTATTCTACAAAAAATATACGCTGACTATGTGACCGGGTTGAATTATCCGGAATATCCGGTGGCTGTAAATCAAGGATATCCGGTCACGCTGAAAATTGGAGAAACAGCAAGCAATGGCTGCACAATTACTCTAACGTTGGCGTCAATTCAAGGGGACACCGCAACTTTTGCTAAAATTATGGATTTAAATCGCCCTTGTCCCATTTGTCTTGCAGAAGATACGCTCATTGATACGCCTTTCGGATCGGTTAGGGTAAAAAATCTACAAACCGGTATGTCTGTTTGGACAGCGGGCAAAGAAGGCGACCGCGTTTTAGGCTCTGTAATTAAAACTTCAAAGGTTCAGGTGTCGCCATCTCATCAAATGGCCCGTTTAATTCTAGATGATGGCAGGGAATTGTTAGTTTCTCCCGGGCATCCTACCAGTGACGGACGAACTGTTGGTGATCTTAGGCCCGGGGATCTATATGATGGGGCTTTGGTCGCAAGCGTTGAGCGCGTTTCCTACGATGACGGCGCTACATACGATATACTACCATCGGGCAACACCGGATTTTATTGGGCCAATGGCATTCTCCTCGGCAGTACGCTTCATATAAAGCATTGAAAAAAAGAGTATGAAAAATTCTACCCGCTATTTTTTTGCAATATTGTTTGCAGTCAGCGTATTCATTTATCCTTCTGGGAATTTTTTGTCCAAAGCCGCGGCTTCCTCTTTGATTCAGCCAAGCGACATTAGTTATTTGGGCGCATTCAAACTGCCCTCCGTAAATGACGGCAGTTACGGCGTTTTTGAATATTCTAACGCGCCGATAGCTTTTTATCCGAGCGGCGATCCCGGCGGATCCTCTGACGGTTATTCTGGCTCTTTGTTTGTCGGAGGTCATGTTTACGCAACCAAAGTTGCGGAAGTAGGTATTCCTAAGCCGATAATTTCCAAAAACTTAAGCGATTTGCCCACCGCCACGCTTTTACAGCCGTTCAAAGATGTAACTGCCGGAATTTCCAATAAAACAGGTTTTATAATGGGCATGACTTATATTCCATCCGATGGAAAAATCTATTTTACCCAAGGGCAGGATTACTCTGATTCCCAATCCGACTGCTCTTTGCCCGGCAATGCCCCGGGCCTTGGTCGTTTTTCACCCAACCTGTCCAATCCGCAAACCAATGGTCTGTGGTATGTAAGTCTTAATGGGAGTAATTTACACCCTTTCACCTCAACAAGGTACATTATGGAGATTCCCAAATCTTTTGCTGATGCCAATCTTGGCGGAAAGTATGTGGCAACCGGTCGGCATAGAGGATGGTGCGACCGGGAAGGAACCAATCTTTATGCTTCCAATACTGCCACCGCAGCAGGAGAAAGCATCAGCGGTTCTAAGTTAATGGAATTTGGTCCTTTTTTAGACCAATCAAAGTGGAGCAAGCAGCACTCAACAGCCAATGCTTACCAGGGCGGGGCGTGGCTTACTCTAGGCGATAAAGCTGCTGTTGCCATAAGCGGCATAATAGATAATAATCCCGCGAAAAGTTATTATGGATATGAAAATTGGACTGTGCCGAATGCTTGCGAGCCGTCCGGAACCTGCAAAGGCCAAAGAGGCTGGCGTGCGGGAGAACCGCAAGCGGCAATGCTGTTTTATGATCCGAAAGACATGGCTGATGTGGCTAATGGAACAAAATCTTCCTGGATTCCGCAATGGTATGCCAAGTTTGATATGACTCCCTATTTTTTGAGAAATTATGCGCCGACTTTTCTGACTACTGGTAGCGGGGCTGAAGTTGTTTTAATGACTTTTGACCGCAACAACAGCTTGCTTTACGTAAGCGAAAGTTTTGCCAACGGGCTTACACCAATTATTCATGTATTTAAAATAAGCTCAAGTGGAACTTCTCCCACACCTGCTCCAACCCCTACTGTGATTCCTCCAATTTTCAAAGGAGATATAAACAACGATCATATAGTAAATTCCTTGGATTGGTCTATAATGAACAGCAGGTGGTTTACGAATGATTCAACGGTTGATTTGAATGAGGATGGCATTGTGAACTCCTTAGACTTTTCTATCATGAACGGGAATTGGCTAAAGAGTGGATAATCGAAATTTATTTAATACAAAAAATTTGTATAATTAGACTATGATAGAAAAAACAATTTTAGGTTACATTTTTGTTTTACTGGCGCAACTTTCTGCAGGCTTAAATTCTATACCAGTGGCTGTGCTGACTCTTACTCCGTCATCTACTACTATTCCCGTCGGTCAGACCTTCACAGTAGACATTAACTTAGATACCAAAGGAGCAGCCATCGATGGTGTAGATATTTACTCTCTTCGTTACAATCC
>MHVR01000014.1:48054-49055 GCA_001825315.1 Candidatus Zambryskibacteria bacterium RIFCSPHIGHO2_02_FULL_43_14 | reverse complement strand
TTTGTTTCGGGATTAAAATCCTTAATATACCCCACTGCATCTATACCTTCCATTGTACGTTTTACACTCTCAATCTGCGATTTAAACCCTCTTAAATCATTTCTTACATTAATGTAAATATTTTTGTAGTCAGTAGTAAATTTCATATAAGCAACTGTGGCAGGATAAGAATTTCCAATGGCTTTATTAAGATTTCCTTCTAGTCGGTTAATTTCATTAGTATAATCACTATCTAAGTAACTTAGATCAGACAAAAGTTTATTTAACAATGTTATTGTCTGTGCCTTAATATTTGCCCCTTTATTTAAATCTGCCTGTGAGATTTCAGGAATTATTTTAGTTTGTGTAACTGTAGAAGGACTGACTATTGGAGATGGAGTTGTAGGTTGAATAGTCGTACTAGTTTTTTGTGGGATTAGAGTAGGAGGTACGATTGATTTGGTTGTCTGTTTCTTTTTCAAATTTTCAATTTCTTTTTTAAGTTGTTCGATTTCTGAACTAACATTTGAGGTTGTTGTAGCTTGTATTGGAGTTGTGGTTGCGGTTTTAATTTCTTGCATCTCTGTCTTTGGAGTTTTTTTGAAAGTAAATATTTTCCAAGTAAATGGATTCCACCATGCTGCCATGGCAATTTGTGGTACAACAAATATACCGACCGCAACAATTACAAAAATATGTTTGTAATTTTTCATAATGTTTTATTTAATAAAATATCCTAAATCCTTTTTATATAATTCCGCAAACTTTTTTAATTCCAAAATATCCAGTCTTTGTTCACCCATTTCAACGCGCGAAACGTACGATTGTGTACGCTTTAATTTTTTAGCCACATCTATTTGTCTCAAACCTGTTCCAAGCCGAGCTTTTCGCAATTTCCCAACAAAATCTGCGTATTCTTTTGACCTTATTGTGTCTACCATAATACTACCAGCATATATGCTGGTTTGCAATACCTAAACTTTGCATATTGTGATAAACTTATTTACAAGGATTTCAGTCCC
>MHVR01000014.1:9128-48035 GCA_001825315.1 Candidatus Zambryskibacteria bacterium RIFCSPHIGHO2_02_FULL_43_14 | reverse complement strand
AGAAACTCCCGCGCAAAACAAATCCATGCATGGGAAGCGGTGGGACGAGGGCGGACGACGGAGCGGGAACGGAGACACACTGTCGTACCCGACAGTGTGGTGGAGTGGACGCTACGGCGTGACGGAATTCATTGTCACGTCACCACTTACATTTTGGAAAAAAGTTAGAGCAAAGGATAGGATTAGTCCGCAATTAGAGACTTCGGGTTCTGAAAGCCCCAACCTGCCCCGCGCCGTCGGCGCGGAAAATGGTGAGAGAATGGAATCCGCCTTGTGGGTTCGGGCGAATTTGGAGGGCGGGCAAGGATGCAGAAATGAGATTTTAATAGTTTAGCTTTGTTTGAATCCAAAAACATATATATGTTAAAACCAAAATATTTTCTCTACGCTCGCAAGTCTACTGAAGATGATGACCACCAAGTCATGTCTATTGAATCACAACTGTTTGAGCTTCGTGAATTTGCGAGCAGAGAAAATCTTGAAATTCTGGAGGAATTTCAAGAGTCGAAAAGCGCAAAAAAACCTGGACGAGAAGTGTTCGGCAAAATGATGCTCAAAATTGAAAAGTTAGACGGTGTAGGTATTCTTTCGTGGCATCCAGACCGTTTAGCCAGAAATAGTATTGACGGAGGTCGCATCATATATGCCGTAGACACTTCCAAAATAGTTTCTTTGCGTTTTCCGACATTTTGGTTTGAACCAACACCGCAGGGGCTGTTTATGTTACAAGTGGCTTTCGGACAAAGTAAATATTATTCTGACAACTTAAAACAAAATGTTGAGCGAGGTTTCCGCCAAAAACTGCGACGGGGAGAGTGGCTGACAAACGCTCCATTCGGGTATGTGAACAATCCCACTACGCGCAATATTGAACCTGATCCGATTAAATCTAAAATTATTGTTCGTGCTTTTAAAGAATATCTAAAAAGTTCACATACCCTCGTTTCGCTGTCGAAGTTTCTGGCTCTCCATGGGGTGACGCAAAAGTCCGGAAAGCCACTTGTCAAAGCTTCCGTGAAAAGAATGTTGACCAATCGTGCATATCTCGGTTTCGTCAATCATCATGGTGAATATTTTCCCGGAAGCTTTGCGCCAATTCTTTCTCCGACACTCTTTGAAGCTGTGCAGAAAGTCTTGGAGAGACGAGCACATCCGAGACATTCCAAAATATCTCACAATTTTCCCTTCACCGGTCTTTTTCGATGCGCCGAATGTGACAGTATGATTTCTGCACAATGGGCGACTGGAAAATCTGGCGGACGATATCGGTACTATCGGTGCTCGAAAAAGCACGGTGTTTGTTTGCAAAAATATTTACGAGAAGATTTGCTCGTCTCCCAAGTCAGAGAACAGCTTCAAGGAGTGTCCCTTCCCGAATCGTGGGCAGAATACATGTTACAAAAAGTTGATGTGTTACAGTCCGAAGAATCCCACGCTTCGGGGAGTCGTCTTGGACAGATGAAGGAAGATTTGAAAGGAATTGAAGCGAAACTTGACGCACTTGTTGACCTCTACTTAAACAAAGATATTGAGCGTGAAATATATTTAGTGAAAAAAGACGTTCTCATGCGTCAAAAACTTTCGCTTCACGCCAAATCTTCATCTGTCCAAGCCGAGAGAAAGAATTGGGTCGAACCCCTGCGGAAATGGATTTTGGATTCAAAACGCGCGGGGTTTCTGGCAACCAGTGAAAATCTCCATGAGATGAGAGATTTTCTTCGTTCCTTCGGAACGAACCCCGCGATGAAAGACAAAACTATCTCAATCTCATTTTGCCCGCCCTCCGATTTCGCCCGCGTCCGCAAGATGGATTCCATGCTTTCACCATACAGCGCGCCTTCGGCGCGCTCCGATTTTTTGCTCTCACCTGCTGAAGTTTCGATTTGTGACCCTACCGGGAGTCGAACCCGGCTTCCAAGCTTGAAAAGCTTGTGTCCTAACCGATAGACGATAGGGCCTTAAGTCCAGATTATATGGCATTATTTCATTTTTGTGTAGTCTATACCAATATTCTGCAGAATTAAGGTATAATGATTGTGATGGATAAGAAAAGATACAGAGAGCTTGAAACAATATTGAAAGGGATTGCTAGTCATAGAAGAATTCAGATTGTTGACCTTCTTGATAAACAGTCCGAACTATCAGTCTTTGACATTGCTGAACACGTTTATATTGATTTCCGAACCACATCTGAACATCTGCGTAAACTCACTATTGCTGGTATTGTGATGAAGCGGAGTGATGGTAGTTCAGTGCGTCATGCTCTAACTAAGCGTGGTAAAGATATTCTTAAGTTCTGCAGAACATTGGAATAAGAATGTTTGGGTAGAAAGATTTAGTAAAGATTGGTAGTATGACCTTGTTTGAATTGGAAGGGTGGCTGAGTGGTTTAAAGCACCGGTTTCGAAAACCGGCGTGCCGCAAGGTACCGTGAGTTCAAATCTCACCCCTTCCGCCTATCAATATAAAAAATGAAGGTTAAAGATCTTATATCGGGATTAGATATATTGGAAATAGTAGGTGATACATTAATCTCAGTTGATCAGATGACGTTCGATTCCAGAAAAGTTGTTTCTAGATCATTATTCATCTCTGCGAAGGGAATTGAGGACGATGGTCATGATTATATTGAAGAGGCCATAAAAAGGGGGGCGAAGGCCGTAGTTCATCAAAATAATGTTAAGAAAAAGGCGAATGGAATCACTTATGTAAAGGTGGTAGATAGTCGCAAGGCCATAGGAATAATTGCTCAAAATTTCTATAGTTACCCGACTCGTCATTTGAAATTAGTTGGGATTACCGGTACCAATGGGAAAACTACCGTAGCAACTCTTTTATTTAAAATGTTTCGAATATTGGGATACCATACTGCTCTAATTTCCACTGTAGAAAATAGAATTGATGATAAGATTTATTCTACTGATCATACTACTCCAGATTCCATAACTTTAACCAGTTTTTTAAAAGAAGCTGTAGTTATGGGTGTGGAGTATGCTTTCATGGAATGCTCATCTCATGGTATTGAAGAAGAAAGAATTGCTGGGCTCGAATTTGTCGGAGGTATTTTTACCAATCTTACTCTTGACCATCTTGATTACCACGGAACATTTGAAAAGTATGCAGAAGTAAAAAAGAAATTCTTCGATAAATTACCAGAAAACGCTTTTGCTCTAGCTAATGCTGATGATCAGAAAGGAGATTATGTACTTAGTGGAACTTCCGCTCACAAATATTTTTTCTCGCTCAACTCATCTGCTGATTTTATCAGTGTGCTTAAGACTAAGTTAATCGGACGCTTCAATGCTTATAACGTCTTGGCTGTTTATGCTACCGCTGTTCTTCTGGGTGTTCCAAAAGATAAAGTTAAAAAAATATTGAGCAAACTAGATCCGCCACCCGGGCGTCTGGAGTTGGTAAAATCAAAAAAAGGAATATATGGGGTGGTGGATTATGCTCATACGCCTAATGCTCTGGAAAATGTATTAAAAACACTAAAAGGTTTAAAGGAAAAGAACAGATTACTTATAACTTTAATTGGTTGCGGTGGAGATCGGGACAAGGCAAAACGTCCCATAATTGGGGAAATAGCTGTTACTTTTTCTGACTACGTTATCTTCACTTCGGATAATCCAAGAACTGAAGATCCAGATGTCATTTTGAGTGATATAGTGGCCGGTGTTCCAAGGGGAGCTAAAAATTATGAATGTATTTCAGCTAGAGCTGAAGCAATACAAAAAGCTTGTGGTATGGTTCATTCTGGCGATATAATCTTAGTGGCTGGTAAGGGGCACGAAACTTGTCAAATATTTAAAGACAAGACCATACATTTTTCTGATCTGGAAGAATTGAGTCGTTATTTAATCTAAACAGAAATTCAGTATAATGGGTCACAATGGGCGATTAGCTCAGTTGGTTAGAGCGTCCGATTGACGTTCGGAAGGTCGCAGATTCGAATTCTGCATCGCCCACTAAGTTAAGTTATTTGGCGTGCAAGTATAGGTAGATATCTTCGAGGGCTTTGATGGCGTCGCCGGCGGCGATGTTGTTCTGATGATAGAGACCGTCTGTAGAGTCTCCGGCGGCCCAGATGCCGTCTACTTGGGCTCTTTGGGTCTTGGGGTCAATGACTATCTGACCGATCTTGTTTAGAGGCACTAAATCTTTAACAAAATTGGTGGTAGGCAAGAGTCCAATCTCGATGAATATACCCGTGACTTTCAATCGATTTCTATTACCAGTCATTTTATCTTGGTAATAAATACCATCAACAAATTGACCCCCTTGTATTTCTATAAGTTCAACATTTTTTAATACTTTCATATTGGGATGCAAAAGAACTTTATTGATCGTTACCTCATCTGCACGGAAGGTCTCGCTTCTATGTAATAAAGTGACAGATTTGGCATAAGCTAGGAGTTGGGCGACAGTTTCAAATGCGGCGTTACCACCACCTATAACTGCCACATCTTGTCCGGCGAAGAGAGGTCCGTCACACGACGCGCAATAAGTTATCCCTTTGTTCTCATATTCTTTAGCTCCCGGTATTTCAAGTTTTCTTCTAACGCTGCCAGTAGCTACAAGTACTGTCTTAGACTTATAAGAATTATTTTCAGTTTTAGTCTCAAAACCATTATCTATCTTTGATACATTTATAACCCGCTCACCAAGTTTAATATCTACAGAGTCACTAGCATATGATCGAAGATGGTCTTCTAGCATTTTTCCGAATTTTGGACCGGAAATATTTTTGGTGCCAATCCAGTTTTCGACTCCTGTTGATTCGGTGCTCTGCCCGCCGAAAGATTCTGTGATTAAAAGAGTCTTGAGGCGCTTGCGCGCCGCATAAACGCCGGCGGCAACACCAGCAGGCCCTCCACCGATAATAGCCAAATCGAACATTCCACTATTTTACTTCAATTTCGAACGTCTGAGAAACGCCGGTACAGCACTCCAGTCATCATTATTGTCTTCGACTGGTGGAGGACTTTGTTTAGTCTCGATTTTTTTCTCGTCTGCTACTGCCGACTTTGGTACATCTTTGAGTGGTTGGGAGACAGGAATAAAAGTTTTAGCTTTATTGCCGTCGTTGCCAAAGGTTTGGAAAAGCGAACCACCCTTCCTTTGGTAATTGTCGGTAAAGTTCGAAGCAATAACCGTAATCTTGACTTCACCTTTCTTAAGTTTATCGTCGCGGACCGTACCGAAGATAATCTTGGCGTTAGGGTCAACTGACTCGGTAATAATCTTGGCTGCATCCTGAATTTCAAACATCGTGAGGTCGTCTCCGCCAGCGATGGAGAAGAGCACGCCCTTGGCGCCGTTAATTGATATTTCTAGGAGAGGAGAACTGATGGCGGCCTTGGCAGCTTCTTCAGCGCGATTGTCCCCAGAGGCAGAACCAATACCCATAAGGGCGGCTCCGGCGTTTTCCATAATCGAACGAATGTCCGCGAAATCGATATTAATAATTCCGGGGGTGGTAATAAGGTCAGAAATACCTTCGACTGCTTCTCTCAAAATATTATCGCAAATGGCGAAAGCATTTCTAGCAGTAATATTTTTATCTACCGTCTGGAGTAGACGGTCGTTTGGGATGATGATAAGAGCATCCACAGCTTGCTTAAGTTCTTCAATCGCCGCTTCTGCCACTCTCATTCTCTGTACGCCTTCGAAGAGGAAAGGTTTGGTTACCACTGCCACGGTCAGACACCCATTCTCTTTGGCGGTGCGAGCTATAACTGGCGCGGCGCCCGATGCAGTACCTCCACCCATACCTCCGGCGATAAAGACCATATCTGCACCCTTAATAGCTTCCTGGACTTCTTCCTTAGTCTCCTCGACCGCGCGTTTACCGAGCTCTGGATTCATACCCGTACCAAGGCCACGAGTTAGGTTCTTGCCGATGTGAATTTTCTTCTTGGCGAGCGAGTGGTGGAGATCTTGGGCATCTGTGTTGACCGCAATAAAATCGACCCCCTTAACCTTAGAATTAATCATGTGATTAACCGTATTTTTGCCGGAACCACCTACTCCGATGACTTTGATTCGAGCGAAAGATTCTACCTCTGGTTTGATTTGTGGCATGCTCTTTAATTAATTTTAGATGCGACTATCTTACCAGAGGATTTGAAAAAGGAAAGCCGTTGACTTCAGATAGTAGATGTTTCTTTATTTTATCCCGTCGTGACGGGGTTTAAGGTAAAAATTGAGAAATCCAGCGCAAAATTATTTTGCCCCAACGCTTGCCGTCTGCTGTCATGAGAGAACCATTCCGGATACCAACGGAGCGTTGTTCATTGTCAGCGTTGAAGCCAACTATCGAGAGGCCGCATGCTACTGCCCAGCTGCGATCCTTGATCTTGCCTTCCGATGTAGTGCCGAAATAAATTTCTGCCAATTGAGCGGGTAGTTCGAGAAAATCTTCCGCAACATTTTTGATACCGTTTATAGCCGCGCCACCACCTGCCAAGATGACGCCCGCCGGCAAGAGAGCATCACGACCAATTGCTTTGAGATGCGTCTCGACCAGCTCAAACGAGTCGCCGAGCCGCGTTGATATTATTTCTTCCAGTTTCTTTTTTGAATAGGTTATTCTTCTGTCATCGCCGAATTTGATATGTTCCGCGTCTTCGAGTGAAATCTTTAGGCCGAGGGCGATATCGTTGGTAATATCATTGCCGCCGACAGGAAAAACTTCGAGTGAAATCAGATTATTGTTCTCGAAGATGACAATAGAGAATGTTTCGGCGCCAATATCAGCCAATAGACAGCCAACACGTTTCTGTTTCTTGGAAAGAGTGACAAAGCTCGAAGCTACCGGCGAAGCCACCACATCAACAACTTCTATACCCGCTTCTTCCACTGCACTAATCAGGTCAATGAGATGTTGTTCTTGGCATGTTATGAAAAGCGCCTTGACTTCCAGCTTCTGCGCCTTAAGTCCGAGGGCCCGGCCCCAAACCGTCTTGCCATCCGTTTTGTATTCAATAGGAATAGTATTGATTATTTTTTTGTTGATGGTAGCCGTTGGTAATATGGCGGCCTCGGCATTCTCGAGAGCCAAAGCAAGGTCTCGTTCGGTAATTTCAAGGTCTGCTCTAGAGATGGCCACGGAGCCTGATGTTACAACGCTCGCGAGACCAATGCCACCAAAAGAGATATAGGCGCGCTTCACCTTAACACCAGCAACCTTTTCTGCCCGCGCTACGGCAGTTTCTATACTTTTTGCCGCTTCGGTTGTATTAGTAATATAGCCCCGATATACTCCTCTGGATTCAGCGGAACTTGTGCCGATGATCTTTGGTACGAAATGTCCATGCTCAACTAGCCCCTCGGCAATAACTACCTTGACTAGAGAAGTTCCTATATCAATACCGACTACGATTTGACGTGTCATTTAATAATTTTTTTTCAGCTTGCTCCATTGTATCTCCGTGTTCCATTCCTTTCAAATGTAGACAGGCGTGGATAAAGAGATATTTGACGCTAAAAGGTTTCGCGCGCGTACGATTTATAAAAATTTCCCCGCTTGTCTTCGAGAGTGGAAAGGCCAGAACGTTTGTTGGCTTATCAATACCGCGATAAGTGCGATTAAGACGCCGTGTCAGTGTGTCAGAAGCAAAGACGAGTGAAAGTTCATAGTCACTTCCTAGGACTTTATTTTTTATTTTCTCGAAATTTTTAGTGTCGGCGCGAGAATTTACTGATTTCATTTATTTTGCCAAGCTTTATGAGTTCGGCGGTGACTTCTTTCTTCATGAGATGAATGATAGTCTTAGCTCGTCTAGTATTCCTAGAAGGAGTGCGTTGGCTGTAGCGTTTGGAACGAACACGCGGCAAAACTCCCGATGCTTGGACACGTTTGGTGAAGCGCCGCAAAACGCTCAAATTATTTTCATTGGCGCCCTTTACCACCTCTATATTAATCATTGATTGCATTGCGAGAGCCACTCTAACACAACATGGTAGCGGAGACAATAGTTACGTAGTTAGAGCGTGATATTTTTGAGATAGCGCGGAAGGTCGGTCATACTGATAGTGTCTTGGGCGCGAGTAACCACGTTTCTTACAGTGGCAGTGTTGTCGAGAGCTTCTTTCTGCCCGATAATGATGAGGTGAGAGATCTGTAGATTTTCTGCATTTGAAAGTTGAGTAGTGATTTTATCTTTTCCAATGAAGTGATGCACTGGTATCCGGTGCAAACGCAAAAGTTCTAAGATGGAAAGAGTTTTGATTTTGGCTTCTCGGCCCAGTTGTATTAGGTAAAATTTCGGTTTCGGCAGTTCTTTGTAGACTCGACCATGAGAGTTATTAGCCGTGGAGAAAATAGTTACTCCGGCCATGGGAATCTCTTTTCTCAACCCAAGGAAACGTCCCAACCGCGAGTAGCGGTAGCCGACCGCCAAAGTATTTTTCTCATCATTTCCAATGTCTTTGATAGCGAAGATGGTGTGGGAAGTATGATTTTTTTCACCGACGAGTTCTGGCGCCAGACGGAATTCTATGCCTAGAGCCTCAATATATTCAAGTACTTCTTTGAAATAGAGTCTGCTCTGCGCGGAAAGAAAAGTGATGGAGGAAGGTATTATTTCACGCAGACGAAGAGCTTCCGGAGCATCCAGTTTAAAGAGATTAAAAATATCTTCTTTGATACTTAACCTCAATTCATCCGATAATCCTGCGCCTAACTTACGAACAAAGTTTATCAACTCGCGCTCATAGGCGTTTATAGATTCCTTATCACCAACACAATTTATATCCACCCTCAAATTTTTATGTCCTTCTTCCGAGAGAATAGAAAACGCCGCTCGGATAAGAATCGCTTCCGCAACACCGGAAGTTGAACCGATGAAATGGAGAGCATAACCGCCGAACTTTTTTCTGGTAGCGGGTTTTTTATAAATCAGAGCTAAAGGATGTGGCAAGGAGGCAAAATTTTGTTCCAAATACGTGCGGATAACAGAGACTTTCTCGGTAGCGTCATAGTGCGGATGCTCCGCGCAGTCTTTAGTCAGTTCAATGTCATGTTTATTAATTCTCGGAGCGTTAATAGGGAAGAAACCGAAGTAGGTCGCAATGACAAGAGCTCTGTCAAATTCACTCAGTTGTCTATCTAGTAGCGTACTTTGTTTCAGCATTATTGTGTCACGTTACCGGGAAAGAGTGTTGGGGGGAGAAGACGAATAATTGGTCGGCCGATGATGTTTTCTTCCGGCACTGGACCCCAGATGCGCGAATCAGCACTACCGAGTCTGTTGTCTCCCATGACGAAATACTCGCCTATGCCAAGAACATAGTCCACACTATCTTGTTTGTGTAATTTTACATACGGTTCATCTAGAACGAATCCTTCCGGATTTTGTGTGTTGATGATTGTAACAAGTCCCGCGGAGAGCGAGACCGTCTCTTCCGGCAGACCAATGATACGCTTGATAAAAGACTTCCTGGGATCTTTTGGATACTTAAAGATGAGAATAGAACCACGTTCCGGAGTTTTGAATCGGTAACTAATCTCGTCGACAATAAGATAATCTCCCGTCTCAAATGTCGGATCCATCGATGCGCCGTCTACAATGAAGGGTTGAGCTATGTAGAGACGGAATGGTACTACTATAAGAAGAGAGAGTAGAATGAGTTTAATGAGTTCTTTCCAAAAGTCTGAAGAATTTTTGTTCATAATTTGCTAAGATTGTATTATCTAATTTGATTTGACACAATAGCAATATGTATATCATCGTGGGTTTAGGTAATCCAGGAGAAAAATATTTACAGACCAGACATAATACAGGTCGTTTAGCTCTTGCGTATTTAGAAAAAAAAGAATTAAAAGGAGTAAAACTGGTTCATTTAGATACCTTTATGAACAAATCCGGACTTGCAATAGTGAAAGTGGTAAAAAATAAGACAGCGGCAAAAAAGTTAATTGTAATTCACGATGATTTAGATTTGTCACTTGGTAATATGAAAATTTCTTACAACCGAAGCTCGGGTGGACACAAGGGAGTTGAATCTATAATTCGAGCTTTGAAAACCAAAGAATTTATTAGAATAAGAATCGGGATTGGGAAAAAAAATGATGTAGAGAAACATATTCTCGGTGAATTTAAAAAATCTGAAATAGAAACTTTAAAAAAAGTTTTTAAAAAAGCAAATGAGGCAGTTCAAATAATTGTGGGAGAGGGCCTCACTCGCGCCATGACGGAGTTCAATTCCTAGTTTTACTTTTTCTCTACGAACGAAAGGGCCATTTTTTGCTCTTTGGGGTCGAAGAGCGTGATTTTGAAAGTATAAACTTTACCCATTTCCAATTTCTCGCGCAATTTTTCTTCGGAACCGAATTCTAAAATGTGCACCAAACCCGCCACACCCTCTTCTATAGAAGCCAGAGCACCGTGTTTATTAAATTTAATAATGATGCCTTGAACAATATCGTCTTTCTTATATTTTTTTTCTGCTTCTCTCCAAGGATTCTCTTTTAGTGCTTTGATAGATAGAGAGATTTTGTCATCCTTAATTTCAATAACCTTAACCCGTACCTTCTCACCTATCTTAAACATAGTTTTTGGATTATCTACGAGGCCCCAATCAATTTCAGAAATGTGCACCAGTCCCTCCAGTCCTTCCTCGAGCTTAATGAAAATGCCGAAGTCAACGAGTCCTGTGACTTCACCCACAAGCTCATCACCGAGCGTGTAATGGGCCACTATGTTTTCTTTATCTTTTGTTTCAGGACTTTTTTCGGAGAAGATAAGTTTTCCTTCCTTGGGACTGATACCAATGATGGTGACCGAAAATTTTTCTCCGATAAGTTTCTTTAGTTCATCAAGGATTTTGTCTTTATCTCCGTCTGAAATGCGTGGATAATGTTCTGGTTTAAGCTGGGAGGCAGGTAGGAAACCTGTCAGACCTTGCCAATTGATAATCAGACCGCCCTTATTGGCATCTGTGATTGGTAGTTCAAATGTTCGTTTCTCGCGAATGGCATCCTCGGCCTCACTCCAGATGAGTGCTTGATGCGCTTCCTTGAGGGAAATTTCAATATAACCTTCTTTCCCGCCGATGCTGACGACTTTACCGGCTACAATGTCGCCAACGTTAATTTTCTTGATGATATCCCGAGCGTTTATGAACTCACGGCCGTAGATAATACCGGTGCCAAAAGGTGGTAAATCAATATAGACCGCTCCTTTGTCAATAGAAATAACCGGCCCTTCGACAAGCTCATCGATAGAAGGGGGATTAGGAAGACTCGTTAAGAATGCATCAACTTCTATGGTATTGGTGGTCAAATTAGATGGCCATTTCCGGTCCTGTCTCTTAAGAATGATTGCCAGAGAGGCGGGGGTAACGAAAACGGGGATTAATAAAGAACCTTGTTAGATTACCAAGAAATACTGGTAAATGCAAGCGATTTGTACTAGAATAGAGGGAATGATAATCAGTTATCACGGCACTGAATGCTTTAAAATTTCCCAAGGTAGCCTATCCTTGGTCTTAAATCCCCAATCCAAGATGAGTGCCGATATCACCCTCTTTACCACGGGCAGAAATGAGATAGCGGAGAAATCCGGATTTATTATCGATGGTCCCGGCGAATATGAAATCAAAGACATTTTTATTAAAGGTTTTTTTTCAGTCGGACCTAACAAGAAAATAAATACGATTTATCTTATATCTTTCGAAGGGATGAATCTCTGTTTTCTCGGCGCGCTATCAGATGCAGCACTGCCTGATGAGACTCTGGAAGCGATAGAAGATGTTGACATTCTCTTTATACCCATTGGTAACTCCGATATGCTGGGCCCAGCATCTGCTTACAAACTTGCGGTATCACTTGAACCATCTGTTATTATCCCAATGTACTATACAAAAGAGACCTTGGGACAATTTATAAAAGAGGGCGACGAGGAGAGGGTAGAATCATTGGATAAGTTCGTGGTAAAAAAGAAAGACCTTGAAGACAAAGAATGTGAAATTGTGGTATTAAAAGAAGAATAGTTCGATGAACTCACTATAAATAAATAAATTTTATGAGACAATATCTTTCAACGCTCCATAAACAACCTCCGCATCACAAGAAACGTTTCGCGCTTCTTGCTTCGAGCACTATCACTCTATTTATCTTTGGAGTTTGGTCTCTGGTCACTTTTGGTACCGGTGGAACAATGATCGCCGAGAACGAAAAGATTCCTACCGATTCTGTAATGGTGAAAAATGAAGTCAGTCCGTTTCAGTCATTGCGCATGGCTTTGGCAACAAGTTTCGAGGCTCTTAAAGATAGTGTTGATGAATTGAAGGCAGGTTTTAAAGCGGTAGATCTTGAAACCGAATACAAAGATATGAGAGAAAAAGCGCTCGATGTCTATGGTCAATAAGGACGACAAAAACGAAAAAAATACTGACAGAGTCATCTCCCGCTCAATTACGAGTGAGATGAAAGAATCGTTTATCGATTATGCCATGTCGGTCATTACAGACCGAGCTCTGCCTGATGTACGTGATGGTCTCAAACCGGTGCATCGTCGCATTCTTTTTGCCATGAATGAAATAGGACTCAATTATGGCGCCAAGACGCGGAAGTCGGCGACAGTGGTAGGCGAAGTACTCGGTAAGTATCATCCGCATGGTGATGTAGCAGTCTACGATTCGATGGTCAAAATGACGCAGGATTTTTCAATGCGTTACCCGTTAGTTGTTGGCCAAGGGAATTTCGGTTCGATAGATGGTGACAATGCGGCGGCTATGCGTTATACCGAGGCAAAGATGAGCCGTCTTGCAGGTGAAATGCTCAAAGATATTGATAAGGATACCGTAGATTTCCGACCCAATTACGATAGCACGAGGGCGGAGCCGGTAGTTTTGCCGTCAGTAGCGCCGAACCTCTTACTCAATGGGACGCTCGGCATTGCTGTCGGCATGGCCACTAATATCCCTCCTCATAATCTTAATGAAGTGGTCGATGCGACGATTTATCTGGCTGACCATCGCGAAGCCACCACCGAGGACTTACTTCAGTTTATTAAAGGACCAGATTTCCCAACTGGTGGCATCATTTTTAATGAGAAGGATATTCATCATGCCTATGCTACCGGTCGGGGCGGAGTGGTGGCTCGCGGAGTGACGGATATTATCGAAAACAAAGCCGGCCAATTCCAAATCATCATTACTGCTATTCCTTACAGAGTAAACAAATCTGATTTGATTACTAAAATCGCCGACCTCGTCCGCGAGAAGAAGATTGAAGGTATTAAGGGTTTGCGAGACGAATCCACCAAGGATATTCGTATTGTCATCGATTTAAAACAGGGTTCCCAGCCGCAGAAAATTTTGAACGCTCTCTACAAACATACCCAGCTCGAAGATACTTTTCACTTCAATCTCGTGGCATTGGTCGATGGTGTGCCGCAAACCCTATCGCTTAAGAGTATGCTTGTCGAGTTTCTCAAACACCGAGATGTGATAATCAAGCGCCGTACAGCCTTCGACCTCGCGCGAGCGGAAGAGCGTGAACACATCCTCTTGGGTCTTGCGATAGCTCTCGACAATATAGACAGGGTAATCAAACTCATTCGCGCTTCCTCGAGCGTCGATGATGCCCGCGCGGGTTTGATGAAAGAGTTCAAACTCTCCATTCTCCAGGCCAACGCCATACTCGAGATGAGACTTCAGAAACTAGCCCGGCTTGAACGAGAGAAGGTTGAGAACGAACTTAAAGAAGTGCAGGCTTTTATTAAAGAAATGAAAGAATTGCTTGCTTCGCCCGCTAAAATTCTGAAAGTAGCCAAAACCGAACTGGAAGATATTAAAAGTAAGTTCGGCGACGAGCGTCGCACTAAAATGATTAAGGGTGGGGTTAAGGTGCTTTCGATCGAAGACTTAGTCGCGGACGAAGATAATGCCTTAGTTTTGACGTCTGGCGGGTATATTAAACGCACCAATCCGAGCGAATACAAGCGCCAGAAGCGCGGGGGCGTCGGAGTAGTAGATCTCGATACTAAAGAAGAAGATTTTGTCACCAACTTCTTGACCGCAAGTACTCATGCCAATCTGCTATTCTTCACTGATAAGGGTAAGGCCTATCAGATTAAGATGCATGACATTCCGGAAGGGAAGCGCGCTACTCGTGGTAAATCTGTCATGAATTTCATCTCACTCTCCGACTCCGAGAAGGTAACTTCTATTTTAGCTGTACCAAAAAATGCCAAAGATACAGAGAGTTTTCTTTTTATGATTACTGAAAATGGCACTGCCAAAAAAGTATCTGCCAAGAGTTTTAATGATGTGCGTTCTTCAGGCATCATCGCTATCAAGTTGGCGCCCGAGGACAGACTGATATCGGTAGAGCTGGTTGAGAAAGGCGATGATCTTTCTATAGTGACGAAAAAGGGCCAATCGATAAGGTTCAAAGAATCGGGTGTCCGTGAGATGGGTCGCAATGCCGGAGGAGTAAGAGGTATTAAACTTACCAAAGGGGATATGGTTGTAGGAGCGCATGTTATAAAACCGGCTGGCAAGTCAGGTCATCTTCTGGTTATTTCTGCCAACGGTTTTGGTAAGCGTACAGAACTTTCTGAATATAAAGTGCAAGGTAGGGGAGGTTCCGGGATTTTGACTTCGAAGGTAACATCGAAGACGGGTCCTGTTATAGCTTCGCAAGTGGTGACTACTCAAGAAGAAGTTATTGCTATTTCGAAAAAAAGCCAAGTAGTGCGGGTAGACCTTAAGGAAATTCCGGTACTAGGTCGCCAGACCCAAGGGGTGTGTATCATGAAGCTTCGTGAAGGAGATACTCTTGCATCTCTCATCTGTCTATGAGTGAAAACCCCACATGTCAAGGGTGACCCTTGACACCCTTGACATATCTTTAAGAGCGTCAAGAGTCGTCTTTTCAAAGCCCTTCTTTCCCTCGAAAGTTTCCAAAAGAAATTTAGTGTGAGTAATAGGTAGACCTCTATCGGAGACATAATCGTTGTAACTGCTCCATTTATAATCTGCCGGATGCTTCACAATTCCGGCTTCTACTGAATTCATATGAATATATCCAGGTATCCACATTAATTGCGGATGCGATTTGATTAAGACGGACTTATATTGATCTTGGAAAATATGTCCAACTCTTTTATATTTCTTATTTATAAACATGGCATAACTTGTGCAGACTTTTAGGATAAGGCTTGAGATAGGCAATTCAGTACATTGTTCAATCAATAAATGGAAGTGATTAGGAATCAAACTAAAGGCATGTAAGCGGAAATTATCTTTATTTGTTTTTGTGATTCTAATGCGGGATTTAGATATGGAAGATAGGGGATGTTTATTAAGTTCATCAGCTTCAAATCCAAGTCCTAATCCAAGACGATAAATAAATGCCCGATAATCTTCTTCGTCGCGGAAAATATTTTCTCGATTATCTCCGCGGTTGTATACATGTTGTATCGAATCTCTTGCAAATTGCTTGAAGTCTCTATTCTTCATCCCTCTATTATATGTCAAGGGTGACCCTTGACAATCCTTGGCTCATTTTTGTTTCTATACATTTCTCTATACCTTGAAAATTGACTGAAATTATAAATTGTAAATTTTAAATCATGTTATTATTAGTCTATGTCCAAGTTTCAAATCATCCTTTTGTCGGTATTCGGAATCTTCATTGTCATTGCGGTAGCAGTTTTTTCTATTTACCGTGGCTCGTCCGGCACTGCGACTTACTACGTTACTATTTGGGGAGATATTACTCTACAAGACTTTAACCTCCTAATCAATACATCTACTTTGGCCCAAGACCGAACCATAACCATAAGATATGTTGAGAAATATGCGGAAACAATCGAAACAGAATTTACCGAAGCTCTGGCACGGGGAGAAAGTCCCGATCTCATCATCATTACTCAAGACCAATTTTGGAAAATGAGACCCAAGCTCATAAGTATTCCTTACGAGAGCATTAATGAGCGTGATTTCAAATTAACATTTATCGAAGAAAGCGAGTTGTTTATAGACAAAGATGGTATCTATGCTCTACCTCTTTCTATTGACCCGTTAGTGTTGTATTACAACAGGGATTTACTTTCAGCCGCAGGTCATGCCCGACCTATTCAGTATTGGGATGAAATATACGCAGCAGCTCTCAATCTTTCTAAGAGAGATGCCGCTGGTAATTTAATATCGTCGGTTATGGCTTTGGGCGAAGCGCGCAATGTCGGTAATGCCAAAGATATTTTCTCCCTCCTTTTGCTCCAAGCCGGCACGCCTATCGTCGGCTATGTCGGTTCGGAATTGCGTTCACAGATTTCTGCCAGCTTCGGCCTTCCGGTTTCCACTGGAGAAGCGGCTCTCGATTTCTACACCCAATTCTCAAATCCGACCAAGACTTTCTACAGCTGGAACCGTTCTCTTATCGACGCTCAAACCCACTTTACCTCCGGCGACAGCGCTTACTATCTTGGTTTTGCCTCCGAATTTACGGCTCTTAGCAATAAAAATCCAACTCTCAACTTCGGAGTCGCACCGGTGCCGCAGTCGAGAGTATCTGGCAAAATTATCACCTTCGGACGTCTTCGAGGAGTGGCTATCTCCCGTGGCACCAAGAATGTAAGCGCCACGCTCACCGTGGCGATTAAGCTTGTCTCGAAGGAATCGTCCTTTTCTCTCTCCAAAATTCTTGCTCTTCCGCCGCCGCGACGCGATCTTCTCTCCGATCGTCCTACTACCGCTGTTTTTTCCGTCCTTTATGACGCGGCGCTTCAGTCTAAAGGCTGGCTTGACCCGGATAATGTGGCAACCAAAACAATTTTCAGCGACGCTATAGATTCTGTTACCAGTGGCCGCGCCCGCACTTTTGAAGCGGTCAACAAAATCAATAAGGAAGTTGATGCGCTAATCAAATGAGTGATTTATTGGCCCAAAGCTTTAATTTGATAGTTTGTGACGGTACAACTACCCCGTGCACTTTCGCCAAACTTATAGAACTTGCTAAAAATCTTATAACCGCTCTGGTAATCATCTCAACATTTCTGGCTACAGCCGCTTTTGCTTACGCTGGATTTCTTTTGCTAACATCTGGCGGTAGTGAATCAGGCAAGACGAAGGCTAAAGAAGTTTTCAAGAAAGTGCTTATCGGCTACCTGTGGATACTCGGAGCGTGGCTTTTGGTCTACACTATAACGAGCACCTTACTTAATTCCGGGTATTCTCTGCTTGGTGCGCCATAGTTCGACCATGCTCACTACAAGTAATATGAAAAAATTATCTGTCGTTTTATTATCACTCTCAATCTTTTTTGTCATGGGAGCGTTTTTAGTTTCTGCCCAAGGCGGTGTAACTGGTGGGCCTGGTGGTAACCCAGGAGTAAGTGCTTCTCTTCCTAATCCTTTCAGCGGTGGTAGTTCGCTCTTTGCTTTAATGAAAACGATTGTCGATAAAATCATTCTGCCTATTGGCGGAGTGCTTGCAGTGCTGGCTTTCGTCTACTCGGGCTTTCTCTATGTCATGGCGCAAGGCAATGAGTCGAAGATAAAGGAAGCCCACAAAGCGCTCCTCTACACGTCCGTAGGCACGGCAGTACTTCTCGGTTCATGGGTCTTGGCAAACGTAATCTGCAACACTATCGCGCAATTGGGCGGGCCGGCGTGTCCGGCATAAAATAGTTCGATGAACTCACTATAAATAACATGGCCCCAACCACTTTCGGCGAATTGGTAAATATATTTATCAACTTGATCCAGGCGACCCTCCCCTTACTTATGGGTCTGTCTCTTTTAGTTTTTGTTTGGGGGTTAGTTAAATTTATTTCCCGTGCGGGTGGGGATGAGAAAGCAGTCACGGATGGGAAAAAGCTTATGATGTGGGGCCTTATTGCGCTTTTTGTGATGATTTCAATCTGGGGGATATTGCGTTTTTTCTACAGCAGCCTTGGTTTCAGCAAAACGTTCGGCCTTCCCTTATTACCTTAGTAGCTTATAATGTACGGCATAATCAGTAATATATAGTCATATGAAGCAATTGATAAAAACTTTCTTACCCTACGCCCTGGTAACTTTTCCAATGGTCGCCTTCGCCCAACTTGGCGGTCTTGGAAATTTACTTGGTGAAGCAAAGATGCTAGTAAGGTTTTCCATACCTTTGTTAGTGGGCATTGCCCTACTCATTTTTTTCTGGGGGCTTGTTAAATTCATCTTTGCCCAAGGCAGCGAGACAGCAAAGGCAGACGGAAAGAAAGTAATGCTCTGGGGCCTTATCGCTCTCTTCGTGATGGTTTCTGTATGGGGGATAGTTAGGTTTATGCAGGACGCATTGTTAAACGGCGTTAATTTTGACGCTCCTCCCTTACCTACATTCTAAGAAGTTATAGGGGATAACTGCATTGCGTCCTCCTCTCTTTTACCGTACTATTCAGAGATACCGTATAGGTATATTAAAAATAATGTAGCCAGCAGTTCGACTGGCTCACTGTAAATTAAATAAATGAAAAAAGTTATCCTTGCCGCCCTAGCGTTTACTCCGGCGTTTGCCTTCGCCCAGTCGCTCGGCAATCTTCAGACGTTGGTGCAGTCAATCGGCACCTTGGTGGATCTTGCCCTGCCTATCGTGGTCGGTCTTGCACTTCTCGCCTTCTTCTGGGGACTTGTTAAATTCATCTTTGCTCAAGGTAATGAAGAGTCGAAAGCAGATGCCAAGAAAATCATGCTCTGGGGTCTTATCGCTCTCTTCGTGATGGTTTCTGTCTGGGGTCTTGTCAACTTCATCGGTAGCGCTTTCGGCATTGGTCAAGGAGATACAGTTGTTGTTCCAACGGTCCCAGGTCTCTAGAATCTGGTTAGCTCCCGATGGATATTACGACTCTCCTTAAGGGTATAAGTCGGTTGATACTGAATCCTCTGATTGGACTTGCTTTCGCTGTTGCATTTGTGGTGTTTCTCTGGGGTATCTTTCAATTTATCTCATCAGAGACTGCTGATGCTACTCGCGACGAAGGTAAGAGGAAAATTTTCTGGGGACTTTTCGGTATTTTCATTATGATTTCCACCTATGGCTTAATTCGTCTGATTCTCGGCACCTTCGGCATTACTGGACCGTCTTACCCAGGTTTCTAGAAAAAAATAAATAAGAAATAACCCCTCAACTCTGCTCGGGGTAAAGAAGAGGCGCCACGTCAAACGTGGCGCCTTTGTGTCTGTCGAGTCTACCACGCGCATTCTTGTTGCGTGGCACACTTGATGAGTCTTACCGGCAACACCACTTCCGTTGCTGGAGATACCACTTCGAACATCTGTATACGGTTGCCTACTGTATCCATGTAGGCATTGGTGGTCCACCCCTTGGGAATGGGCCCGGCCCAGTCCCACCGCCACATCACAGGGATTGTGAGTTTCCCCGGCTCACCTGGCTTAACGACCAGGTTGAAGTCCGTAAAGAGGGTAGTTGGAGTGGCCCTGTAGCCGAATGCCAGGAGTTTGGGCTCCCAGCAGGCTTTCGATTCCAAATCTGCTTCCCAGTGGAGTGTGCCAGATGTCTCGTAGAGAAACTTGGCGTACGCCTCGTTCCCTTCGAGAGTCCGGATATCCATGCCCATACCCTTGGCCTTTTCCTCGTGGAGGGAAGACATGATCTGGTACTTGCCGATCGCCGTGCTCGTCGGGTTCTGTTTGGGAGTCACGCCGTCTGCCTCGAACTGCTGCCCCCCAGATTCGCATTCTGCGATTATCGGGAGAACCATGTTGGCTGGCAGGCGTGTTGGCGGACCAGGCGTCGGTGTTGTAGTTGTTGTCGCCGTCAGAGGAATGCCCGTATTCGGCCACTTGCTGTAGGCGCCAATACCCATGACAATGAGGAGCAGGAGAAGTAGCCCGACTCTTGCGACCCGCGCCACCACCTCTTCTTCGTTGTCGGCAAGCCAACCTAAGACTCCAACCACGATTATCGTCCAGAGAAAGTATCCGGAGTGTCGCCACTCAAGATACCATTCCGGCTGGATCAGCCAGCATCCCCATAGAAAGAGGGGAGCGCAGATCGCTATTACCGTAACCCATATCGGCGGCTCGTCTCCTCTCAACCAGCGGTAGGCAAGGATGCATACCGTTGCGATGATAATGGAAACAAGATACCACCAGCTTCCCGTGCTGTCTCCGGCGTCGGTAGCACTGACTGCAGGCACGGCTGATTGCCATGCTTGCCATACGAAGAATGCTACCGCAGCGAACACTACCAAAAGCGTCACATGCCACCACTCTTCGATCCAGTCCGATCCTCTTAGCCAACTGGAGATGATGATAGCCACCACAACGATAATGAGGGCGACAATAAACCACTCTCTCATGAACCAACTCATAGAACCTCCTCTGCCTTTTCAGGCGGAATTGTTGTACAATCTGTTGTGACCCTATCACATTATATTACATTTGTCAATCATGATTCTCTCTTGTCTTATTATCTATTATCTAATACTATGAATATGACAAACATATGTCTCAAGAAGGACCACGAGGAATACCGACACCGGGATCAAACGCAGAAAATTTGAATACTGATAATGCGGCTGAAACTAATGCGGGTCCAAGAATTGCTGTCGAGGCGGGGGTGGAAGATATAGGTGGCCCGGAAATTCCTTTTGTAGTAGCAGAACAGTTGAACGATAGCAACAGAAATATTTTTGAAAAAATGTCGCACAAAGGGCGAGATATTGCCAGTCGGGCTTATGAAGGTCTTTATAAAGTACCGGTTGTGAATAGGTTGGTAGGGAAGATGGAAATTGCATATAACCAATTTTGGGCTGACCGTCATGAAGATAAAGCCATCAAGTTCAAAGAGAAAGCTGACGGTGTAGATATACAACTTGGCACTTTCGACCAGGCAACTAAGCAGATAGGATTGACTATAGAAGGCTTAAAACAGCAGAAAATGCCCGGTGCCGAGTCGCTTCAAGTGCAGTTGAGAGATATTGAAAATCAGAGACGTGGCTTATTAGACAAAAGAGATAAGTATCAAAGCAAGTTTGAGAAGAGGGATAATAAACTTAAATTATATACAAATGAGAGAGATAGGGTGGCTGACAAGCTTATAGATTATTATAACGAGAGGATGGCCCCTATGGAGAAGGAGTTGGGGAATTTGGAAACTTGTAGAGACAGAGTTGGTTTGGTCGTTGCCGTTACGGAAGCCAAACATAAAGAGGAGAAAGCGCGATTGTCCGGCGTGGAGAAAAGAAAGGTTCAGATCGAAGAGGCTTTGCGAAGTATTGGAAGGTCGGAAAAAGAAATAAAGAAGTTCGAGGCAGTAAAGGCGCTCGATAAAATTATTGTCGATGGCCGTGAAAAGATGAAAAAAGAGATGGCCAATTTAGCGCGCAGGAAAGCCGAAATCAACAAAACAGTTGCCAAGGTGGACAAGAAGGCGAATCCGTACAGAGACAAGCGAGAAAAATTCGTTCGTATTAAGCAGGGTAGACCTGTAGAAATGAACATGTCGGCAAGGCAGAGAGGCGTGGACAATAAGTTCGAAGAACAAACCAGAGGTCACACCAGAGCTGAAGGCGAGGAACCTCCATCAGGAAAATTTGAGGAGGTTCCGGAACCTGCCGAAGGGGAGGAATCAAACGAAACAGCAGAAAATTTCGAGGTATCAAGGTATGTTTTTGACTGGAACGCAGTGCTTAAAGATAAATACAAAAATGATGCATCCAAAGAGATGGTCGATGTTCAAGACTTCATCAAGACGACAGGATTGGCAGGAAGTTATAAGCTCGAACCAAGTGATTTTATGAAAATTCTAGGCAGATATTATAAACTGAAAAAAATGCCTACAGGCAAACTAAATGCCGAAGCTAATGGTTTTATTGAAATGTTGGAGATTGTAAGAAATAAAATATAATGACTAACGATCAAAACAACCAAAAAGACCAAAGTGTCCAGAGCCTGACCGATGAGCTCGACGGTTTACTTAATGAAGCGCAGACTATCAGCAAGGATATAGATGAGACCAGTGAAAGTGCTGAAAAGGAGATGGATAGTATAGAAAGAGATGTCAATGACTCGGTAGGGAAACTTGAAACAATTTATTCTGAATTGGATAAAGCAGAAGAAGAAGCTGAAAATGAGTTGGATAAACTGATGTTAAAAGAAGCGGAAGATTTGGCTAACGAAGAAGAGTAATCGCATGTAAAAGGCCGGTCCGTGTGGACCGGCCTGCCGACTATGTCGGTTTTCGTTACTCCTTTTCTGTCGGCGCGGTGACCGCGATGGGAATGTTGCCGCCGAGGGAGATCACTTTCGCCGGAGTGCCGAGCAAGGCTTCCTTGAGAAGTTCCATCTGCCGCACTGCCGCCGCCGCGCCACCGCTTTTGTATGCCTCCACAGTAATCTTTGCGGCCTCTGCGTTGGCATTGGCTAATGTCACGATCTCCCTGCTCTTCTGGACCGCGGCATCGGCCATGAGCCGGTTGACCTCTTGAGCCTCAAGGGCATCTTGAACTTTCTGGCTACCCTTGATCTCGAAGCCGACGAATCTGACATCGATGACTTGAACGCCAAACTTCTTTCTGAACCCTTCCTCGCCACCAACATCATTGTTGAGCCGCATGATGCGTTTTGTCAGGTTACCGGATTCCTCCTGCTTCCTGACATCTTCAACAGTGAGCGGTCCGAGTGTTTCCCGAACTGCGCCATGAACTGCCGCATCAAAGAGACTTTCCCATCCTCCGGCGAGGAACAGCGCTTTGTACGGATTGACGAGGCGCACTACCACGTTCATGTTGATGGTGGTGTTGAAGTTCCCAATCGACTCAACGTCGACCACTGGTACACTCATGGTGTACTGGAAGTAGAAGAACGGCTCTCTCCTGTCCTTGCCGACGAGGCTTGGTTTGGTCTCGCCCGGCTTGAGCTCCCACTTGGTGTAGCGTATGTGTGGAATGTGCAGAGCCTTGAGAAACCCGACGAAGATGATGCCAAACTCCTTTTCAGGCATGTTCGGATTGGGCGTGTAGAGCTTGTTTCCCTGGTTGTCGACGTCTTCGACGAGTTCCCACTTATCCCATTCGTTTTGGGAAACGAATCCCTTCTCCTGGCACTTGAAGTGCCAGCCGGACACCGACGCGACAAACTTGTCGAGCGCGCCGTCTTTGTTGCTCTTCACGATGGTCATCATCTGACCCTCCGGGGGTTTGATCCGGAGGGGATTGGCTGCTTTGTCGGGCAACACAAGCTGACCTTGCGTTTCTGTCTCCGCCTTCGCCTTATATTTTTCTGCCATATCTGTTCTCCCTAGCGCCTTGTCAGCGCAGTAAGTTAGGTACAATTGTCCGGCGACAACTATATCACATATTATATGAAATTGCAAGGACAATCCCACATCCCGACTCCTTGGCCAGTATCGCTCTAAAGTTTACGAGTTTACGGTCGAGATTCATCTATCCTGGTTGTAGCGCCTGCTCCATTAAAGGGTATGTTCATATGTACTGGCACCGACTTAATAATTTCTATAATCTTGTCATGATCGTCAACAATATGAAAAAGATTAATATCTTCAGGTTCAATAGCGCCTCGTCTAAGTATTTCTCGTTCCATAAATTTTTTTAGTTCGTTCCAATATTCGGAACCCACGCAGATTAGAGGTATATGAGTAATCTTCCTTGTCTGAATAAGGGTCAGGATTTCGAAAAATTCATCAAGAGTGCCGAACCCGCCGGGATAGAAGATAAAAGCTTCAGACGAGAAAGTTAAGCATACTTTACGTACGAAGAAGTAGTAGAAGGAAGATGATGTGGTGATGTATTTATTTGTGACTTGCGCGCTAGGAAGCTTAATCAAGAGTCCGAGCGAATCTCCCCCTGCTTCAAAAGCGCCCCGATTGGCCGCTTCCATGATACCGGGACCGCCACCGGAAAGAACGGAGTAGTCGAGCTCTTTAACTATGCGCGAAGCGAGTTTCCTAGCGTCAGCGTAATGCGGATTATCTTCCTTAAACTGGTTTGCGCCGAAGAAAGTGACCGATTTCTGATAGTCTTCGAGAAATTCGAATCCTTCCGTGAATTCCTTTGAGATTTCCGAAACTCGTCTGCGGGCGAGTCTGTGCATCTCTACTCGGTCTAGTGTCAAGATATTTTCAGTTGATTCTTTCATGGCGCTATCATATCATATAACGAGTACCAGTATAAAATATTAGAAAAATATGAAAAATTTAAACAAAAATCAATGGATTGCCGTGTTTGTGAGTTTAGCTTTATTGGGTTATATATTATTCACTGGTCCTATCATGAACTTTCTTAATCCTTCTATCGGAAATTCACAATCTCAAACATCGGCGTCAAAGACAAGTTTTAGCGTGGAAGAAGTGGCCGTCGGTACAGGTTCTATAACCGAGCCGGGTGATACTCTTTCCGTTCATTACGTCGGCACTCTTACTGATGGTAGGGTTTTTGACAGTTCGCTCGATAGAAATGTCCCATTTTCCTTCACTCTCGGAGTGGGGCAGGTAATTCGTGGTTGGGACGAAGGTCTTATCGGCATGCGTGTTGGAGGTAAACGTTTGCTCACCGTGCCCCCGGAATATGGCTACGGCGATCAAGGAGTAGGAGCTATTCCGCCCAATTCGACTCTTGTTTTCATGGTTGAACTTTTGGATGACCAGAAACCTTCATCACGCTAATTTACTAATCGGCTCATTTGAATTGGCGGAGTCATACTTGCGCTCTTTTTGTGACAATCTTGGCCTAAAACTCGCAAACAACCCAAACTTCATTACTTTCAAGATGGAGACATTTGGTATTGGCGAGGCTCGGGAGTTGAGGATACTTGCCACACGTAAAGCTATAGTTCATAAGAAAATTTTTTTCATTTCTTCAGCGCATCTGACGCTTGAGGCACAGAATGCTCTACTCAAGATATTTGAAGACCCGTCTCTCGATACCTATTTTTTTCTGGTAGCGCGAGAAGAGGCGCTCATCATACCCACACTGCGTTCTCGCATGCAAATATCAAGGTTGAGTCCTAATTATCAAGGTTCAACCTTGACACAAGAGGCAGAAAAATTTCTCCTGCTTTCTATTAAAGAGCGTCTCTTATTTGCCAAAAAATTTACAGATGAAGATATGAACTTGTCAAGTTTTCTTGATAGTATTCTCCTATTATTAAAAAAACAGGGAAAAACACGAACTCTTATAGAGAACGTTTATAATCTCCGACGCTTCACGGACGATCCCGCCACTCTCCCGCGGCTAGTCATTGAGCACTTATCCTTAGTGTTACAATAGAATTCTATGGCACATGACTTTAACGAATTTAGGCGGTTGGGAGAGTCAACTCTTACTTGGCTTAAGAAGGAGTATGCTAGCATTCGTACGAGTCAAGCTACACCTAATATTCTTGATTCGGTGTCTGTTGAAGTATATGGCTCCTTGATGCCTATTAATCAGACATCTTCTGTTCTGGTGGCAGGACCGAAATCTCTTTTGATTACTCCTTGGGACAAAAGTGTGGCGCCCAATATTGATCGAGCAATCAGAGAATCGAATCTTGGTCTGTCGGTCTCGCTTGACAGTCAGGGCATACGAGTCTCTTTTCCAGAATTAACAAGTGAACGTCGGACCATATTGATAAAAGTGGTAAGAGAAAAACTTGAAGAAGGACGTATCAGAATACGCACGGAACGCGAGAAAAGTTTGAGCGAAATTGACCGCAAAGTGGATATGGGCGAACTAAGTAAAGACGACAAGTTTCGATTCAAAAGTGAGTTGCAAAAATTGGTCGATGATGTAAATCAGAGACTCGAGGAATTAGCTTTGAAGAAAGAAAAAGAGATTTTAGAATAACCAGAACCATGTCAATCATCATTTTTATAATCATTTTAAGCGCGCTTATTATTGTCCACGAATTGGGTCATTTTCTGGTTGCCAAGAAATTTGGTATTAGAGTTGATGAATTTGGTCTCGGTTTCCCGCCTCGCGCCAAAGAACTTTTTATCTGGAAGAATACGCCCTTTACTCTCAATTGGTTGCCATTCGGCGGTTTTGTCAAAATCTTCGGAGAGAATCCTATAGCCGATGAACCAAGCCCTCCCCTTGGTAGTTACCAAGGGGAGGGCTTGGCAAACGGAGTGAGTTTTCAGTTAAAAAATAGAGGTATTCAAGCATCTGTGTTGGTGGCGGGTGTGATTGGCAACTTCCTCTTCGCTTGGCTCTTAATCTCACTTGGATTTATAACAGGAATGCCCGCGCCAGCAGACATCGCACTACCGATTGAAAATGCTCGCACCGTCATTGTCACTGTTTTGCCTGATTCTCCGGCGGCTCTAGCTGGTCTGAAGTCCGGCGACGCTATCCTCTCACTCTCAAGAGGGGTAGCCCGTTCTGAACTTACCCCAGAAGCCCTATCTCTTTTCATTGCTCAGTCTATCGAACCCATTACCTTCGAAATAGAAAGGGGTGGACAAGTTTCCAAGAAGATTTTAATACCTACCAAGAATATTCTTGCGGATAGACCGGCTGTTGGTATCTCTATGGATGTAATAGGTATTGTCAAATTGCCGCCTCATAAGGCTTTCTGGCAAGGGTTTAAAACTACTTCCGAACTGACTTGGATGACGGGTCAAGCAATTGGGACTTTTATTTTTCAAGCTCTCGGCGGCAAAGCCGATTTTTCCAGTGTGACGGGACCGGTGGGAATCGTGGGTATGGTGGGGGATGTGCGCGAACTCGGTTTCTCTTATCTTATGACTTTTATCGCGCTTATCTCTATTAATCTCGCCATTATCAATCTTCTACCTTTTCCGGCGCTTGATGGCGGGCGTCTGCTCTTTGTCGCGATTGAAGGAGTTACTCGCCGGTCTATCCCACCACGAATCTTTAATGCTCTAAACACTGCCGGTTTCGCTCTGCTTATTTTCTTGATGCTTCTCATCACTTTCCGCGATGTCCGCAACATTTTCTAAACTCACTGTCTTAAATCACTCAAGTTATGATAAAATGTACGATATATCGTACAAGTATCATGCCCCATATATCAAAAAGAAAGTTGGAAGATAAATATGTCAAAGATTTGTTTTTGGAAATTGTTTCTGTGTTTGAAAGGGCGGGTAGGAGAGGCGAATTAAGACAGGTACTTAGCCAACTTCTTACTCCTACCGAGAAGGTCATGCTAGCGAAACGTCTAGCGGTTATCAGTATGTTGTCTC
This sequence comes from Candidatus Zambryskibacteria bacterium RIFCSPHIGHO2_02_FULL_43_14, assembly GCA_001825315.1. Lineage (GTDB taxonomy): Bacteria > Patescibacteriota > Minisyncoccia > Phycocordibacterales > Zambryskibacteraceae > UBA5004. Next base: position 20,873 of record MHVR01000014.1, on the reverse strand, counting down.
AAGATATTCCAATTCATGATATTGCTCTAAGTTTGGCAATGAGTCCCTCAACTACCGATATCATGTCTTTGCGATTTGAAGTCGGTAGCTATGATCATGTAATAAAAAGTGGTCTTAAAAAGACTGATATTGTGGATATAATCAACATGATTCAAACAGTAGGAGGAATAATGCCTCCACGATCAGGTAAGGGAAGGTGGAAATCTTTAGATGATTCATTAAGAAAAGAACGCATTACTTCTCGAATCAAGAAGTTAGAAGAAAGAAAAAGAAGGACCATGAAATAATAAGAATTTGTACGATATATCGTACATTTAGAATAGAAAGGGTTTGTGAGATGGTGTGTATAAAAACAGAAAAACCACGCAATAGACGAAGCGTGATTCGTCTGCTTTGCGTGATTGTATCAAATCAACCAGTCTCGATGTTCAGAGATCATACGCTCTGCGTTCGTCCTGTAGCCTTCTTCCAACTCAGCAGCAAGTTTTGCTTGTGCCAGTCGTTGCAGTTTTTCTTCCACTGCTTCTCGGACAAACTGACTTCGTTGCCCGCGCCTAGCAACTTCATCTATTCGCCTGAGCAGGTCTGACTGGAATTGCATGATAACTTTTCCCATTATGCCTCCTGATAATAAATCGTAAGAGATACGGAAGATTAAGTCAATGATTCGTAGTAGTCTGATATCTTGGAGTTACCATTGATGGTCAGTGAAGCACTCCCTTTGTTTTTGGAGAGATTTTCTGTAAAATGGTGCGATAATGCGACAAAGTAAACTTTTCACCAAGACACGCAAGGAAGCACCTTCGGATGAAGTCTCAAAAAATGCAATTCTTCTGACTCGCGCCGGCTTTATCCATAAGGAGTTTGCGGGTGTCTATTCTTATCTGCCCCTAGGGTTACGAGTTTTAAAGAAAATAGAAAATATCATTCGTGAAGAGATGAATGCCATAGGCGGTCAAGAGTTGTTGATGACCGCCCTTCAAGATTCGGAAATTTGGAAGAAGACAAATAGATGGGATGACAAAGTGGTAGATAATTGGTTTAAAACTAAACTTGTGAATGGTAATGAGCTTGGTATTGCAAACACTCATGAAGAACCAATTACCGCCATGCTTACGGAATTCATAAGTTCTTACAAAGATTTGCCCCTCTATGTTTATCAATTTCAAACCAAATTTCGAAATGAGCTCAGAGCAAAAAGCGGTATCATGCGAGTACGAGAGTTTTTGATGAAAGATCTCTACTCGTTTAGCAAAACTGAAGAAGAATTTAAAGAATTTTATGAAAAGTGTGCCAACGCTTATATGAAGATATTTGCGCGAGTCGGTTTAGGTGACCGGACTTATCGTACGGTTGCCACCGGGGGGTCATTTACCACCAATTTGACCGACGAGTTTCAGACCTTGTCTGAAGCCGGCGAAGACATCATTTATATAACAGATGAGGATAAAAAAAGAGCGGTAAATAAAGAAGTCGAAGATAAAAGTGTGGAAGGAAGAAAATCAATAGAAGTCGGTAATATTTTTCCATATGGTTCAAAATATCCAGATGTTTTTGGACTTCATTTCAAAGATGAAAAAGGAGAAAGGAGGCCAATTTTTATGGGTGCTTATGGTATCGGTCTCGGCCGACTTATGGGTACAGTAGTTGAGGTATTATCGGATGAGAAGGGAATTGTCTGGCCTAAGGAAATTGCGCCATTTCAAGTTCACCTGCTTTCTTTATCAAATAAGACAAAAAAATTTGCAGATGAGATATACCAAACTCTTATCACAAAAGAGGTTGAAGCACTTTATGATGACCGCGATGTCCGCGCGGGAGAGAAATTTGCCGATGCCGACTTGATCGGTATTCCTATGTGTGTGGTGATTGGGGAAAAAGCAATTGAATCAAATATCTTGGAAGTCAAAGATCGAGCTTCCGGCAAAACAAAAGAAATAACTTTCGAGCATCTCATTAATGAACTTAAAAGCTAATGAAATTTCCCGGTCTAGAAAATTTACGCCGCTTCTTTTCCCACGATATCGGAATTGATCTCGGTACGGCCAATACTCTGGTTTATCTGCGTGGCAAGGGAATTATCATCAACGAACCGTCAGTGGTAGCAATTAATCAGAAGACTGGACAAGTCGTGGCCATTGGCACCGAAGCCAGAGCCATGCTTGGCCGCACTCCCGAACATATTCTCGCGATAAAACCCTTGGTTGATGGTGTTATTTCTGATTTTGAAACTACCGAAGAGATGATTAGTTATCTTCTTGGTAGAGCTACAGCAGGTTCAAATAAAATCTTTAGTCCGAGAGTGATTGTCGGCGTACCTTCTGGTATAACCAATGTAGAAATACGTGCTGTACGTGATGCCACCAGAAATGCTGGCGCTGGAGAAGTGCATATTATAGAGGAACCCATGGCAGCGGCTATCGGTATGCGTTTGCCTATTCATGAGCCGGTTGGCAATATGGTAATAGATATAGGAGGTGGTACTTCTGATATCGCCATCATCTCACTCGGCGGGGTGGTTAAATCCAAAAATTTGCATATCGCTGGAGACAAATTTAATTTGGATATCATTGCCTACGTTCGTAACCAGTTCAAGGTTCTTTTGGGCGAGAAGACTGCTGAGACTATCAAAACTTTTATTGGCTCGGTTTTACCAACTCATGCTCCGCTTGAAATGCCAGTCAAGGGCCGCGATTTGGTAACTGGTTTACCTAAAGAGATAATTCTTACCGATACAGACGTTCGCGATGCCCTTTCTCAATCAATAGAAAATCTCATCGAGACCATCATCGAAGTGCTTGAATCAACTCCTCCCGAGATTCTTAGCGATATCATGCATCGAGGAGTCTATCTTTCTGGCGGAGGCGCGCTGATAAAGGGACTTGCTGAACTTATCGAGCGCGAACTTAATATACCGGTACATATAGCGACTGATCCTCTTACCGCTGTAGCGCGTGGCACTGGTATAGTGCTTGAGGATTTAGAAAATTTCAGAGATATTCTTATAGAAAATGAAAGCGAATTACCTCCCAAAAAATAGGTTGAGGCATCCGTATTTTAGACGGATAGCCGTTCTTGCAGTCGTCTTTGTGTTCGGGATATTCGTCTTTTCTTTCTTTGACGGAACAATTATCACAATAGTTTCTCCCGCTTGGAAAGCAGAGAATATTATTGCCCGGAGTTTGCGAAATAGTTTCATATACTTACGTTCGCAGAAAATGCTTGTAGCAGAGAACGTTGTGCTTAAAGAAAAAGTATCTTCTCTGGAAACTGAAATTCTTTCCTTATTAAGTAAAAGAGTTCAAGAAAACATTCTTCTTGAACTGGTGGGCCGGAGGCTAAATTCCAATATGGTCGCGGCAGCAGTGCTAACTCATCCACCACAGACGCCTTACGATATTATTATTATCGACGCCGGTTCGGAGGATTCTGTTACTCTCGGCTCCGAAGTATCTTTACCAGAAGGGCCGATCTTAGGAGCAGTCCTCGAAGTCTTTCCCAAGAGGGCTAGAGTGAAGCTTTTCTCTGCCAGTGGAGAAGAAACAAACGCCATACTTGAAAGGAATGATGTGCCTATAGTACTCGAGGGTACTGGTGGAGGGAGTTTCAAATTTATTCTTCCGCGCGATATTAGAGTGGAGAAGGGAGACAGAATTCTTTCTCCTAGTATTACTCCAAGCCTCTTGGCTGTAGTGGCAGAAGTAAGTACTCAATCGACAGACTCATTTCAAGAAGTGTTAGCTCAAAGTCCGACAAATATCTTCGCCATTCGATTTGTATTTGTAACGCCATGATCCACCGCACTCTCGGGATTATGATTGTGCTTGTCTCCATATTGGTTTTGCCATACTGGATTTATCTTCCGGTCTTATTTATCGCTATGGCACTTATCTCCTTTTTCTGGGAAGGTATTTTGTTCGCATTTTTGATTGATGCTATTTACGGTAATGGCATAACAACAGCCGTCGTTGCTTTGATTATACTCATTATTCTTTTACCCTTGCGAGATAGGTTAAGAATGTATGTTTAGACTAATTTTACGCAAAATAAAGAAACGTTTGGATTTACCTGCGCAGGTAGGCCGAAAATATCAAGATATTAATCCAGAAGACATTTTTCTTGATTCAACGAATCTACCGGGCTTTGAGGAGCATCGTTTTGAGGGCAGGATAGAGAGGCCAATGGGCCGAAAAATTTTTCTCATTTTAAAAATTGTGTTAGTCGTAGTAATTCTTTCTTTGGTTTCTAGACTCTGGGTGCTAAGTATAAAACAAGGCTCTATCTACGCTCAAATTTCTGAAGATAATCGTCTGGAACAAACTCTCATCTTTGCCAATAGGGGACTGATTTATGACAGAAATATGCATGAATTGGCTACCAATATTATTAAGAAAGAAGATAGTGATTTCGCTGGTCGGTTCTATCCGCCCTTCGAGGGTCTTTCGCATACGGTTGGTTATCTTAAATATCCTATAGCCGATCGAACCGGTGTTTATTATGAGAAAAATTATCGTGGTCGTGACGGGGTTGAACGTGCCTACGATGATCTTCTTCGCGGCCGAAATGGTCTGAAATTAAGAGAGACGGACGTTTTTGGAGTGGTAACTTCGGAGTCAGTGATTGAGAAAGCAATTGATGGCAAGTCTCTCATTCTCTCGATTGACGCTCGTTTAACAGAGGTGTTCTATCAGACCATCAAGTCTCTTGCTCAAAGCAATGGTTTTGTCGGTGGGACGGCAGTGCTTATGGATGTCAGGACGGGCGAACTTCTCGCGTTGACAAGTTTCCCCGAATATAACCAAAACATACTTACTGCTGGTACCGATCAAGACGCCATTAGTACTATGGTCAATAGTCCGTCAAAACCTTTTCTTAATCGTGCCATAGGCGGGCTCTATACTCCCGGGTCCATTTTAAAGCCCATCATTGCTTTGGCGGCTCTTAATGAAAAGTTAATTTCTCCAGAAAAACAAATCTTAAGTACCGGTTCAATCACGGTTCCCAATCCATATAATCCATCTAAACCTTCGGTCTTTAAGGACTGGAAGGCTCATGGCTGGACAGATATGAGAAAAGCACTGGCGGTCTCTTCGGACACTTATTTCTATTCTATTGGTGGTGGTTTTGATGATCAGAAAGGGTTGGGTATCACCGTTTTAGATAGATATTTCCAACTCTTCGCCCTGACAGAAAAGACGGGAATTGAACTTCTTGGAGAGGTAGAAGGTGTCATTCCCACTCCTCTATGGAAAAAAGAGAAATTTAATAACGAAATTTGGCGTTTGGGCGACACTTATATCACTGCCATTGGTCAATATGGTACCCAAATCACCCCTCTTAACGCCGCGAGATTTGTTTCTACTATTGCCAATGGTGGTCAGGTTTTGAAACCGTCACTTATTATCGGAGGTAGTCCGGAACCTGTTCTAAATATCATTGAGTTTGATGATAAAGATTGGAAGGTGGTGCGGGAAGGTATGAGAGAGTCCGTTACTTACGGCACTTCGGTTGGTCTTAATGTGCCATATGTCGAAGTCGCTGCCAAAACAGGTACGGCAGAAGTCGGTTCGGCCAAACTCTATGTAAATTCTTGGTCTGTCGGTTTCTTTCCATTCCAACATCCCAAATACGCTTGGGCAGTCGTTATGGAGAGAGGACCAAGTTCAAATATTCTCGGAGCCACGTCGGTAGTCCGTCAACTTCTCGATTGGATGTCGGTCAATACTCCAGAATATTTAGAGTAATCTGTCCCGTCTTGGCGGGATTGATTTTTTAGAGATAGTTAGGTATGATGTCTGCCAATAATTTAAAATTTAACTAATGCACAACAACGAAGAATATCTTACTAAAGAGAAATTTAAGGAGCTTGAGAAAGAACTTGAATATATCAAGACAACTAGGCGCAAAGAGATCGCAGAAGCTCTAGAGTACGCCAAATCTCTGGGAGATTTTTCCGAGAATCAGGAATACCAAGAAGCGCGTGATAATCAAGCGATATTGGAGGACCGGATTGGTCGACTTGAAGTTATTTTGAAATCGGCCAAGATTGTTTCCACCCAAAGTACCAATCTTGTCTCTGTCGGTTCAATCATGACTGTAGAAAAAAGGGGCGACAAATCCCGCAAATCTTACACTATGGTTGGTTCTGAAGAAGCGGATGCTGCCAAGGGTAAAATCTCCGTCCGCTCTCCTCTAGGCATGGCTGCCATGGGGAAATCCAAAGGTGAGACATTCTCTTTCGAAACTCCAAATGGTATGATGTCGTATAAGATTATTGATATTAAATAGGTTCTAGCTACTAGGGACTAGTGGCTAGCAAATTCTAGACCCTAGACCCTAGAACCTAGATCCTAGCACCTAACCTAATGGCATCTATAGAAGAAATACGCTCTGCTCGTCTAAATAAGCTCAATTTTCTTATAAAAAAAGGCGTTAATCCTTATCCTACCACCGCGCATCAAGACATTACTTGCAAGGAAGCGGGAATTCGCTTTGATGAATTAACAGGGAGTAAAAAAAACTTATCTATGGTCGGCCGTATTCTATCCTTACGCGCGCAGGGTAAAATTATTTTTTTTGATTTTGACGATGGTACGGGCCGTTTCCAGGCTCTGCTTAAGAAGAGTGAACCATTATCTTCAGAGTTATACGAACTTTTTGAAGAAGCTTTTGATATAGGCGATTTTGTGGAAGTGAAAGGCACTTTCTTTCTGACTAAGAAAAATGAGAAAACTATTCTTGCCGAAGAGATAAGAATGCTCTCGAAATCCTTGTTGCCACTGCCGGAAAAGTGGCATGGCTTACAGGATATTGAAGAGCGATTCAGGAAACGCTATCTCGATCTCTTGTCCAATCCGGGTATCAAGGAAAGATTTGTTACTCGGGCCAAGATCATTGAACTCGTCAGGCAGTTTTACCTCAATGACGGATATATCGAAGTTGATTTACCGAATCTACAGCCGCTTGCCGGTGGCGCTACCGCTCTGCCATTTAAGACACATCACAATGCTCTTGATATGGATTTCTATTTACCTATAGCTCAGGAATTGTATCTCAAGGAACTCTTAGCTGGAGGCATGAGCAAGGTTTTTGAGATAGGTAAGCGTTTTAGAAATGAAGGCATAGATACTACACATAATCCGGAGTTTACCATGCTCGAATCGAATGAGGCGTATGCAGATGCCAAGAGCCAACGTGAATTTATAGAAGAGCTCTTCAAATTTGTAGTTGAGGGGCTATTTGGCAAATTGCAGTTTGAGTATCAAGGGCAAGAGATTAATCTTGAACCGAGTTTTAAAGTAATGCCATATCCCGAAGTTACGGACGAAGAATACAAAAGGGAAATTCGACCAACCTTAGTCCAGCCAACATTTCTTGTTGATTATCCTGTTTCAGCTAATCCGTTTGCCAAGAGAAAAGAAGATAATCCAAATCTCATCGACCGTTTTCAATTGGTGATGGGGGGATTGGAATTAGTCAACGCTTTTTCTGAACTTAATAATTCTATAGACCAAAGAGAACGCTATCTAGAAGAAGATAAAAAAGGGAAAGCGGGAGAGAAGGATATTTCACCATCCGACCTGGAGTATTTGGAAGCGATGGAATACGGCATGCCACCGAACGGCGGTATTGGTATCGGCATCGATCGCCTCGTTATGCTTCTCACAAATGTTAAAAATATTAAAGAAGTAATTCTTTTCCCAACTCTCAAACCTCGAACATGACTATCTAACGAAAAAATGACATATGTAGTAATATTAACAAAATAAGCGATCGCTAGAAATGTTAATATTTGTTTTTTTTATTCCCTATCCTTTATTTCTTTCCTAAGTTTCAATACTAAGTTTTCTACGGAAGATGTTCCAAGATTTCCATTATCACGACTCTCGATAGTCACTTTCTTTTCTGAAACTTCTTTGTCACCTATAACAAGCGCGTAAGGAATTTTCTCTGTCTTTGCGTTTCTAATTTTCTTACCGAGAGTTTCGTCTGATACGTCGAGTTCTACTCTGATATTTTCGGCTTTAAGTTTGTCAAAAATCTCCGTGGCGTATAGAAAATGCGCTTCGCCGATTGGCAGGACTTTAACCTGCACCGGTGCAAGCCAGAGAGGGAAGGCGCCAGCATATTTTTCTATCAAAAAGGCCATGATACGCTCGATGGCACCGATAGAAGAACGGTGTACCACGAAAGCGCGATGCGATTTGCCGTCTTCTCCTACGTAATCTAGCTCAAAGCGCTGCGGAGAAGAGAGGTCGTACTGGACGGTAAAAGCCGTATCCTCCTTGCTGTTCACGTTTTTCATCTGGACATCGACTTTCGGCCCGTAGAAAGCGGCTTCATTCTTAGCTTCCTCAAAATCAACTCCTCTTGTTTTCATCAGATCACGAAGCAAGCTCTCGGCCTTATCCCAGCCGGCATCATCCTGATAATACTTTTCGGTATTGTTTCTGTCGCCGAGTGATAACCGATAACGGTAATCCTTGCCATATTCAAGATTGAAAATTTTGTTGACGTATTCAATTAGATCGAGAGCCTTGCCCATTTCCTCTACCGCCTGTTTCTCGTCCGCGCAGATAATGTGAGCATCGGATAGGCAGAAAGTGCGTACGCGTTGCAGGCCCATAAGCTCTCCGGATTGCTCGTAGCGGTAAAGCTGGGCTAGCTCCGCTATGCGCATCGGTAGGTCGCGGTAGGAACGGGGTTTGGTCAAATAAAGCTCAAAATGATGAGGGCAGGTCATTGGCCGCAACATGAATTCCTCATCGTCTATAATTATGGGCGCATACATATCCTTCTTGTAATAAGGATAGTGACCAGACTTTTTATACAAATCAAGTTTGGCAATGTCCGGCGTTCTTACATGCAAATAGCCGCGACGTATTTCCTCGTCGATGATAAAGCGCTCAAGCTCACGGCGCACCGTAGCTCCTTTAGGAAGCCAGAGTGGCAAGCCTTTACCCACAATATCCGAGAAGGTAAACAGTTCCAGCTCCTTTCCTATTTTCTTGTGGTCGCGTTCTGATTCAGACATGGCTTTATCCTACAAGGCATTAATCTTTTCTGCTAGTGTATCGACATACCACGTTGACACATCAGAGTGTTAGGATAGTATTAGATCATGGTTGGAGATATTGCCCATGTTTTTAATAGAGGGGTAGACAAGAGAAAGATTTTTTTGGATAAAAACGACTATTTCAGATTTACAAATGATCTATTTCTTATAAATAACAAATCTGGCAAGATCCGGACCAGGAGAAAAGAAAATTTAAATCCATTAGAATTTAATCAAGAAAAATTAGTAGAAGTATTAAAATGGACCATTTTACCCAACCATTTTCATCTTTTGCTTTATGAAGTAATTGAAGGAGGTATTTCAGAATACATTAGGAGGTTAGGAAATGCTTATACAAAATATTTTAATACTAAAAATAAAGGTAGAAGCGGATATTTATTCCAAAATAAGGCTCAAATAGTACCAATTCAAGAGGATTCTCAATTTCTCTATATTCCTTTCTATATTGATTTAAATGTCTTAGATTTAAAATTTAAAGATTGGAAAAGTAATCGACCGGGAAAAGTTGAAGCAAAAAGTTTCTTGAGGACTTATGATTGGTCTAGCTATAAAGATTATTTTGGAGAAGGTCGGAGAGATTTTATTATAAATAAAGAGCTCTTTTATAGTTTGTTTAATACTGAATTAAAAAAGTATGAAAACGAGCTTTTGGATTTCATGCATGAAGCTGATGTGTCAACGTGGCATGTTGACACGAGGGCTATAGCGCCTTAATCTTTTCGGCAATGAAGGAGGTTTCGCCTTTACGCTTCGATACTTTGCCTTTGATAGCGATACAGGCTTCCGGCTGGACGAAAGCACGAAACTCGCTAAGTACTCTGGGAAAGATGGCGACCTCAATAATGCCAGATAAATCAGCCAGGCGCATAAAAACCATACGCTCATTTCCTTTGGTCAAAATGTCACGTGTTTCTTCGACTAGACCCGCTATCACGGCTTCATCACCTTCTCTCAAATTGGGTAGTTTCTCTATACTGGTTTTGACAGAAAGAAGTTTGTCTTTATACGCCTCAAGCGGATGGCCGGAGATGTAGAGGCCAAGCAACTCCTTTTCCCATAATAATTTATCTTTTTGAGTGGCCGTAGGTCCTGAGTTAAGTCGAAGGACGGGCAGGGTTGAAGTATCAGACATCAGATCAAAGAGGGAGTCTTGATTTTTCGGCGCGTTCATCCTTTCGCGATGATATTCAAGTAAGTTGTCAACATTGGCGAGGAGCTCACCTCGTTCAGCGAGTGTATCCATAGCCCCGCATTTTATGAGGGATTCCAGAGACTTTTTATTCAAGTTTTTATCTTTGATACGATCGAGAAAGTCCGCTAAATCTTTGAACTTGCCGTTGAGTTTTCTTTCGGCTGTAATAGCGCTTGAAATACCTTGGCCGAAATTCTTGATAGTAGTAAGTCCAAAACGTATTTTACGTTGGCTTGTCGTAGCCTTTGGCGGAGGCGGCTCGTTAACCACGGTAAATTGGGAAAAACTTTCATTTATTGAGGGTGGCAATACCTCTATACCCATATGTTTGCATTCCTTAATCATGATTCCTATTTTCTCCACGTCGCCCGATTCCGCAGTAAGCACAGCGGACATATAGATGGCTGGGAAATTTGCTTTCAGATATGCCGTGATATAAGCAATATAACCATAACTCGCTGCGTGAGCCTTATTGAAACCGTAACCTTGGAAGGGTTCAAAAAGTTTCCAAAGCGTTTCCGCTTTTTCTTTACTCATATCACCATGTTTGATGCAACCGTCAACGAACATTACATGTTGCTTTCTCATCTCTTCAGGAATTTTTTTACCCACCGCTTTACGGAATTTATCTACCTCGCCCCAAGAATATCCTGCAACCTCAATCGCAGTCATCAGAAGATCATCTTGATACACAAGCACTCCGTAAGTTGTGTCTAAGAAACTTTTCATCTTGGGGTGAAGATAAGAGACCGGTCTTTGACCGTGCTTCCTCGCGATATACTCTTTGATGTTATCCATTGGGCCGGGACGATAAAGAGCCACCATGACGTTGATGTCGTGGATAGTGTTTGGCTTCAAATCCATGAGTGAGCGTGTCATGCCGTTACCATTAAGTTGGAAAGTGCCTTCGGTCTCACCGCGCGCAAGCATCTCAAAAGTTTTACTATCATCAATGGGGATATCTTCCATTTTGATTTTTTTACCTTCAATCTTTTCGATACGGGTCAGAGTTTCGGCAATAATCGAGAGATTCCTGATACCCAAGAGATCGAATTTGAGAAGTCCTACCGTCATTTCTCCTCCGGCATTTGGATCCAAGGAGTACATGTCATATTGCGTAATAATTTTTTGTTCCCCTTTAGTATCATATTGGAGCGGTGTGTATTCTGTTAGTAATTTGGGTGATATGACAACGCCAGCGGCGTGTACAGAAACGTGTCTGGCATTACCCTCAATTTTCTTGGCCATTTCGAGAATAGTTTTGGCGTCCGCATCTTTTTCATAAAGCACTTTAAGCTCGGGGGATTCCTTGAAGGCACGATCAATGGTCATAGGAAAACCTTGCGCGCCTATGGGGATAAGTTTGGCAATCTGGTCACCCAAAGCATATGAGAAGCCGAGCGCGCGGGTAACATCGCGCACGGCGCCACGCGCCATCATGGTGCCAAAGGTCCCGATCTGGGCTACATGATCGGCG
>MHVR01000014.1:0-9102 GCA_001825315.1 Candidatus Zambryskibacteria bacterium RIFCSPHIGHO2_02_FULL_43_14 | reverse complement strand
TAATTCATCTCGTCTGTTATCTGCGATATCGAGGTCTATATCTGGAGGTGATGGTCGATCTGGATTTAAGAAACGCTCAAATGGCAGTTTATACTCTAAGGGATTAATATTGGTAATACCTGAAAGATAAGTTACAAGGGAACCTGCAACAGAACCCCTGACATTTGTGAGGATACCGTGCTCATGCGCGTATTTCAAAAGATCAGAAACTACGATTAAATATTTTGAGAAACCTTTATCCTTAATAACCTTGAGCTCGTATTCTATGCGATCTAAAACCTCTTGAGTTTTTTTAAGTTTACGTTTTTCAAGACCACCTAAGACAATTTTCCGAAATACCTCATCTGGCAATAGAACGCCTGTATTAAGTTCTGGGAAGATCCATTTGCCGAGTTCAATTTCCAAATTGCATCGCTCGGCAATCTTTATCGTGTTTTCGATTGCTTCAGGCGAGAAATCCTTCTTCGCTTGTTCTGGTATTCTGAAAGATAGATCCTCTTCTTTATCAAGAGTTTTTCGACTTAAGTGTTCTTGTATAGAAAGTACAGTGTTGAAAGCAGGTTTATCTTCTGGTTGAAGATAATGGACATTATATATTGCAAGCTGACTCTCTAAATAAAACCTGTCTCCAAAAATTTCCTTATAATACTTACTATCTTTTGCTATAGCTATTAATCCGTCGTGATATTTTTCCAAAAGTTCGCGATCAATGCGCGGTTTATAATAAAAACCTTCCAAAAAAGAGGCGGTAACAAGTTTAAGCAGATTCTTGTAGCCAGTATTATTTTCTGCGAGTAACACCAGACGGCTGTGTTCATTGTCTATGCGGGCTTCCTTGTCATTTCTAGTTCGTAGGGCGACATAAAAATCAACACCGATAATCGGTTTGATATTCTGTTCTTTGCATTCTTTATAAAATTCTATAGCACCATAGAGATTGCCGGAATCAGTCAGGGCTAGAGAGTTCATGCCTGAGAGCCGTGCTTTTTTAACCAAATCCGGAATTTTCGGCAAGGCTTCGAGGAGAGAGTAATGGCTATGAGTATGGAGGTGGACGAACTTAGACATGGGGGTATTATAATCTATGAATGCAATATATCGTAGGTATCGATGAAGCGGGCAGAGGACCATTGGCAGGACCGGTAGCGGTGGGGGCAGTTTCGATTCCATCAAATTTTAATAAGAATTTTTTCAAAAGTATTCGGGATTCAAAGAAACTTACTTCTGGCGATAGAGAACTATGGTTTGAGCTTGCGCTAGAAGCTCGACGCAAGGGGGCATTGGATTTCGCCGTCTCACTTGTCTCGGAGAAAGTAATAGACCGTAAGGGCATCTCCTATGCTATCAAGTTAGGGATCAAAAGGTGTCTTGCTGCTCTTGAAATTCCCAAAGATTCTCAAGTCTTCTTGGATGGCGGTATTAAAGCGCCGGAAGAATTCACTCATCAACTGACGGTGATAAAAGGAGATGAGAAGATTCCCATCGTATCTCTAGCTTCAATTGTGGCCAAGGTAGTACGTGATAAAAGAATGGTCAAGCTTTCGAAAAAGTTTCCAGAGTTCGATTTTCAAATGCACAAGGGCTATGGTACAAGTCAACATAGGAAAGCCTTGGAGAAATACGGCTTAACGGTCATTCATCGCAGGAGTTTTCTGACATAAGGACTTCTCTTTTATTGATTTAAATGCTAACATAGCGCTATGACAGTACGAATGAGGCACACGAGGTCTCATACCAAAAATAGGCGTTCTCACCACGCTTTAGCTAAACCTGCACTCTCGAAGGATGAGTCAGGCACTTTTCATTTACGACACAGAGCGGGTGCGGGTGGCACTTATCGTGGTAGGAAAGTTTAACCACCATTTCTTATAAATAGCTTTTTTGTTCTTTATGTCACAGAGACATTTATCTAGGTCAGTAGTTCTCCAAACTCTTTTCGAGTGGGATTTTCCCTCGACAAGCTCGGAACAGGTGAAGGTAGAAGAAATTTATCCTATTTTTGAAAAAAATATTAGAGAGTTTGCGCCTGGAAATAATGACAGGCCGTTTATGGAGCATCTTCTCCATCAAGTGCTCGAAAAAAGGAGAGACCTCGATATTATAATAGAAAAAGCGGCGCCAGACTGGCCAATCGACAAGATTTCTGTTGTTGATAGGAATATTTTGCGCATTGGTCTTGCCGAACTTCTATTTGCAGATCGTAATGAAGTGCCACCGAAGGTAGCTATTAACGAAGCGATAGAGCTCGCCAAGACATTCGGAGGAGAGACTTCAGGTAGATTTGTAAACGGCGTACTTGGCGCTGTCTACAAGGAAATGGGTGAGCCGGGTAAAAATGATCAGCCGAAGCCGAAAAAGAAATATGGCAATGTGCCCTTAGATAAACTTCCTGTTATACGCATGGCCGGAGCCGTGGTCTACGCCCGCCACGAAGGAGATATTTATTTGGCACTAGTGCATGATGTTTTTGGTCACTGGACTCTGACTAAAGGCAAGCTCGAAGGTACTGAAAGCGAAGAAAGTGGTATCAGCCGGGAAGCTCAAGAGGAACTTGGAGTGCCGATAACTGTTTTGGAAAAGTTGGGAGAAAATTCATACTCAACTTACCATCCGGAACAGGGTAAGATTCTTAAAAAAGTTGTCTATTTTCTTGCCGAGGCGTTATATCAAGATTTAACTTTGGAAAAGAAAGAGAAAAAAGGAGGGTTAGATGATGTTCGTTGGTTTAAGCTTGCAGATATCCTTGATCTTAACTTTTATGATGATATTCTGCCTATTGTGACTAAGGCCATAACAAAATTGGCAGAAGGGAAATGAATAATGAATAAAAAATAAAGAATAATGAATTTCGAAAAATTTGAAAAAATGGCGGGGGTAACGTTTCAGAATAAAAATTTACTGAAGCAGGCCTTTACCCATCGCTCATATATAAACGAAAATCGCGGTTTGATGCTTGAACACAATGAACGTCTGGAGTTTTTGGGAGACGCTGTCTTAGAGTTGATTATTACCGACTATCTTTATAATCATCTAAAAGATTCAAGCGAAGGAGAATTGACTTCGTTGCGCTCGGCTTTGGTCAATGCTGATACTTGCTCGCGCGTGGCACAGACGCTTGGCGTCAACGACTTCCTACTTCTCTCTAAGGGTGAGGCGAAAGATACAGGTCGAGCGCGACAGTATATACTCGCGAATACTTTGGAAGCCATTATCGGCGCCATCTACATCGATCAGGGATATGATGTTGCTAAAAAATTTATTATCACTCATATTGCGTCACTGACAGAAGAGATTTTAAAAGGCGGTACTTGGATAGATGCTAAAAGTCTTTTCCAAGAGAATGCACAAGAGCGCATCGGTTTAACTCCTATTTATAAAACCGTACGTGAATCTGGGCCAGATCATGACAAACATTTTGTGGTCAGTGTTTCTGTCGGAGATAAATTGTATGGCGAGGGGAAAGGTAAATCCAAACAGGATGCGGAGCAAGAAGCCGCTCGCGCCGCTCTAGAATCTAAAGGTTGGAAGTAGTATGTATTTAAAATCGATAGAACTATCTGGATTTAAATCTTTTGCGAAAAAGAACGTTTTCGAATTCGACTCGCCAATCTCGGCCATTGTTGGGCCAAACGGGTCGGGTAAGTCTAATGTTGCCGAAGCATTTCGCTTCGTACTAGGAGAACAGTCTATTAAGAGTATGCGTGGTAAACGTGGTGAAGATTTAATCTGGAATGGCGCCGCTTCCGAGCCGCGTTCGAACAGGGCTTCTGTTAAAGTAATTTTTGACAATACCGATAAAATATTCGACATAGATTTTTCCGAAGTAACAATTGAACGAACAGTTCATCGCGACGGTTTAAATGAATATTTTATAAATGGTAGTTTGGTGCGTCTCAAAGACGTTCTCGAACTTTTGGCGCGGACTCACATTGGTGCTTCTGGTCACCATATCATCTCACAGGGCGAAGCCGACAAGATTCTTGCCGCCAGTCCCAAGGACAGAAAGAGTATGGTCGAAGACGCGCTTGGACTCAAACTCTATCAATATAAGCGTCTCGAAAGTGAACGCAAACTTAAGAAAACTTTCGAAAATATTACCCAAGTCGAAGCTTTACGCAAAGAGATTACACCCCACCTCAAATTTCTTGCCAAGCAGATGGAGAAATTGGAGAAGACCGAGAGTCTACGCTCGGAACTTGGAATACTTTCGAGAGAATACTTCAAACGCGAAGAGTATTATCTGATGAATATTAAAAAGATTCTAGCGAACGAACGCGAGCCCATCAATGTCGCGCTTGAGAAGCTTTCTAAAGAGTCGAAGGAGGCCAAAGAGATTGTCAAACTTGAATCTGGTTTAAGTACGGTACAAAAAGAGAAAGATGAATTAACCCGTGAGATTGGCAAACTCGATGGTCTCATCATTGCCGAAGAAAGGACAATAGAGAACGAAAAAAAACTTTCGGCCTCGGATGAATACAAAACTGTTCGACTTAAAGAAGTCGAGAATTTGTATGAAGAGATTAGCGCTCTTGGTGAGGTGGAGGTTATTAAGAAGAAACTGGGTGAATTTATAAACTCCCGTCGACACGAGACAGATTCTAAACTTATTAATGAGGCCGAGAAGCGAATTGCCGAACATAAAAAACAAATAGAAAAATTTGAGACGAAGCTTCTCGTCATTAATAAAAAGGAACATGAGATTAGTGAAGCCGAGAAAGCCATTTTTCGCTCCGAATCTCTAGAGAATGAATTGGTTTCTAAACTTAATCTACTTAAAGCGCGGGAGGAAAGTTTGCGTTTCGAAGAGGAAAGTTTTAAAGAAAATTTGCGCGAAGTTTCTCATTTTCTTGGCGCTGAAGCGCTTTACTTTAGAAATGTTGCGGTTATCGCAGAAGACATGTTGACAGAAGACAGAAAGAAACAAGATGAAAGAAGGTATATCATCGAGAAGCTTAAAATTCGTTTAGAAGATTCCAGTATTTCTGGCGCCGCCGAAATTTCCAAGAAGTACAAAGAAACCTCGGAGCGGGATGAATTTTTGGCACGCGAACTTACCGATCTTGAGAAGTCAGCCGAAACATTAAACGAATTGATAAAAAATTTAGAGACGCGCTTGGCAACGGAATTCAGTTCTGGGTTAGAGAAAATCAATGAGGGATTCGAAAAACTTTTTACCATCATGTTCGGTGGGGGAGAGGCGAGTTTAATTTTGACAAAAGAAATTGGGAAAAGGTTAGATCCTGAGGATTTAGAAAAATCTGATCTTGAAGAGGTCGAAGAAAAAATCGAGGAGGGGTTGGATATCAAAGTCAATTTACCCAAGAAAAAAATTCGCGGTCTAATGATGCTCTCGGGCGGGGAACGGGCGCTCACTTCTATAGCACTTATCTTCGCTATTTCTCAAGTCAATCCGCCTCCGTTTATTATTCTCGACGAGACGGATGCAGCTCTCGACGAATCTAATTCCAAAAAATATGGAGACTTGGTTGAATTACTTAGTAAACATTCCCAGCTTATCTTGATTACTCACAATCGCGAAACTATGTCTCGTGCCGGAGTGATCTATGGCGTGACTATGGGCTCAAGCGGCATTTCTAGACTCCTCTCCATCTCTTTTGACCAAGCAATCGAAGTCGCAAAATAACCAAGGTGTCAACCTGGCAGGTTGACACCTTGGCTGTAAGTGAGAAAATTGAATAATGATCGGAGATGTTGCTCATATCTGCAATAGAGGTGTAGATAAAAGAAAGATATTTAATAACAAGGAAGATTATCGGCGTTTTCGAGATAACTTATTTTTACTAAATAATGTAAATGGGAAAATTAGAACCAAATACAAGAACATCTTTAGCATAAATGCTAATTTACCTGACAGGAATCAACTAGTGGAAATATTTAAGTGGTCTTTATTACCTAATCATTTCCACCTCCTTCTTTATGAAGTTGTCGAGGGTGGAATTGTGGAATTTACTAAACGGCTTGGAAATGCCTATACAAAATATTTTAACCTGAAAAACAATGGCAGAAGCGGTTACTTGTTTCAAAATAGTGCAAAAATTATTCCGATACAAGATGAAGGGTATTTTCCATATATTCCTATCTATATTGATTTAAATGCGGCTGATCTAGCGGAGGGTAGTTCTAGACGGAAGTTAAATTTTTTAAAATCTTATGAGTGGTCTAGTTTGAAGAATTATTATAGAAAAGAAGATGACGAAAAAATAATCAATCAAAAGCTTTTCTATAAGGTTTTTGAAACTAACCCAGATCGCTACGAGAATGATATTGAAGGATTCTTAGATGATAGGGGTAAGTTGGAGATGGAGCTTGAAATGGCACAAGGTGTCAACCTGGCAGGTTGACACCTTGGCTGTATTACTATACGAACTGGAAGTCCAGAGTTTTGCGTTCTGAATCAGAGGCGATGAGTTTAACGCGGATTTTGTCGCCTAAGGAGTATTTTTTGCCAGTCTTTTTACCAACTATGGCATAGAGTTTTTCATTGAGTTCATAGAAATCATCTTTCATATCGCGCAATTTAACCATGCCTTCCGCTTTAGTATTAACCTCCTCAACATAAACTCCCCATTCCGAGACACCGGAGACTGTCGCATCAAATTCTTTGCCGATAAAGTCACTCATGTATTCAACCTGTTTATACTTTATAGAAGCGCGTTCAGCTTCTGCGGCCTCAATCTCGCGCTCGCTCGAGTCGTCGCAGAGTCTTTGATATTTGATAATCTCATCCTGTTCAATCTGACCCTTTGTTAGGAAGCGGAAGAGTAGTCGGTGAACCATTAAATCAGGATAACGGCGGATAGGGGAAGTGAAGTGAGTGTAATATTCGAACGCGAGGCCGAAGTGGCCGATATTGGAAGTGGAATATATGGCTTTCGACATAGCTCTGATAGCCGCAGTTTTCACAAGCATTTCTGCCGAAGTGCCTTCGACCGAACGGAGCATCTGGGCGATATCTTCGCCAGTAGTCTCGCCATTTTTGTTATTGAGTTTGAAACCGAGTGCTTTGACAAAAGTGGCAAGGTTGAGGATTTTCTCTCTATCCGGCGCGTCGTGAATACGATAGACGAAAGCGGCACGAGTATTTGCGCCATTGGCGATGTGCATATAAGTCGCCACCTCGCGATTGGCAAGTAACATAAAGTCTTCAATGAGTTTGTGGGTATCCTTGCGTTCCTTTCTGTACACCCGAATTGGTTTACCCAAGTCGTCAAGCACGAATTTAACCTCTTCTGTCTCAAAATCAATAGCGCCTTTTCTAAACTTCTCCTTACGAAGTTTCTTTGCCAATTCGTTTAAAGTTTTCAATTCGTCGAAAAAAATTCCCGCTTTCTTGTCCAAAATTTCTTGCGCTTCTTCGTAGGTGAAGCGCTTGTCAGACTCTATGAGTGTCTTGCCAAACCAGCGTTCTTTGATTTGCGCATCTTTATTCATCACAAACACAGCCGAGAAGGCGTATTTGGATTCATTTGGGTTGAGAGAACAAAGGTCATTCGAAAGTACTTCTGGGAGCATAGGGATAGTACGGTCCACGAGATAAATTGAGGTGCCGCGTTTGCGTGCCTCTCGATCAAGTTCGGTTTTCTCCACTACGAAATGAGAAACATCGGCAATGTGGATGCCTATCTCATAATCGCCATTCGGTAGTGTTTTGAAAGAGATGGCGTCATCAAAGTCTTTGGCATCCGCTGGGTCTATGGTAAAAGTGGTAGTTTTACTGAAATTTTTCCTATCTTTCAACTTATCTTCTTTTTCGTATTTGTTTTTCCATGCGTTTGCTTCGTTTTCGACTTCCTTAGGAAAGTCTACTTCAAATCCACTTTCATAAACAATACCAAGCATCTCGGCATTGTGTTCGCCAGCTCGGCCGATAATTCTCAACATTTCTCCCTTAGGACTTTTCGACGGGTCGGACCACTCAATAATCTTGACCTGGACTTTGTCTCCGTCGGAGGCGCCATGAGTAGAGTCAAGAGGCACGAAAATATCCCGATACATTTTCTTATCGTCCGGCACGAGGAAAAATCCTTCCGGCGTCTGCTCCAGAGTGCCGACAAATTCTGTCTTATGCCGTTCTATTATCTCTATCACTCGCGCCTGCTCCCTGCCGAGAACTTTCTTACCCAGTAATTCGACTCTGACTCTGTCGCGATTGAGAGCAGCAGACAGATTCTCCGGCTGGATCTCCAAATCTTGATCTTGGTCAGGGAGAGAGAAGTAACCAACACTTTTGCCAGTCACGCGGATAATACCTTCTAATATATTATTTTTTTCTTCTTTCATTTTAAGCACTACTATATCAGATTTGGTGCAGTATTCTTGAATTAGTCCGAACGCATTTTTCCGAAAAAATCCCCCCGCAAAAATTCGGAAAGGCGGCGGAGCCGCACCGCTGACAATTTCAAGTTTTTCTTTGGCGGCAATTTAATTCTTAAATATAAAAGTCGAAAGAATTTCATTAAATAATTTCTCTGATTCCTCTTTAGATATGACGCCAGGAATTTTCAATATTTTTTCTAAATCCCATAAAGTACTTAATTCAGAAAGTGCTTGTATGGCAGCTCTTTGGACTACTAACGTTTTATTTCCCCCAATAGAAAAATGATATTTACTATGCCCACATCCCTCTGCACCTTCATATGCCCAAGAACCTTTCAGTGTGCCTGCGCTATACTCTCCGTCAATGTAGCTCAACGACAATTTTTGATTAACTACTTCGAACGAAACATTAAAATCGTCCAAAGTTTTATAAAGTTGTTCTCCACCCATCATATCGCAATCGCCATAGTTCTCATAAGGTATAGAGTGCTTCAAAATTACTTTATTGCTCTCCTTAATAAGTTCAAGTTTTTCGGGATACTTAAACTCAAATCCATTTTTGTCATCGCGGTATGTTTTCCAACCCGTTACTTCGTCTGTAGACTGAGAAGGGGTTTCCGTTGGTTTGACTACTTTGTCGGTTTGAGCCCGATAGTCAATAAACCCGGATTTCATCCAGAGAAAAGAATAACCCAAGACCAGAACAACTACCACGCCAAGTATTATAAATATAAGTTTTCGATTCATATGATTAAAAAATTTTCT
>MHVR01000013.1:25389-25476 GCA_001825315.1 Candidatus Zambryskibacteria bacterium RIFCSPHIGHO2_02_FULL_43_14 | reverse complement strand
CTGAATTCGTTTGGAAAAATGGGGGGAAATCAGTGG
Organism: Candidatus Zambryskibacteria bacterium RIFCSPHIGHO2_02_FULL_43_14; assembly: GCA_001825315.1. Classification (GTDB taxonomy): domain Bacteria; phylum Patescibacteriota; class Minisyncoccia; order Phycocordibacterales; family Zambryskibacteraceae; genus UBA5004. The sequence continues at coordinate 25,440 of MHVR01000013.1, read as the reverse complement.
GACGCGCTTCGCGCGTCCCACCTTCTGGCTTTGAAAAAGCCGTTAAGTTCT
>MHVR01000013.1:0-25354 GCA_001825315.1 Candidatus Zambryskibacteria bacterium RIFCSPHIGHO2_02_FULL_43_14 | reverse complement strand
CAATTGTGTATAAGACAATCGCTCTACCAACTGAGCTACAGGTGCAATTTTTCTGACTCCCCAGTTAAGACTCTAGCAATATAACGCATTCCCATCAATACATACCTGTTCGAATCGTGGAGGGTGGACACGTTGAAAAAGTGCTAAGATTAATGCGAGTATGATACCTTCGTTATCTTTGGAAATTATTTTTAATACCTTGGTCGCGATAATTTTTCTTATCTATTGGGGAGTGGCTTTTGTCATTCTCTACCACCTGACCCGTTTCGGCATAGGTGTCCAGCCGAAGAAATTTGCCGCCATTTTTCTCCTCGGTTCAGTCGCACTCTCCTTTTTAACAATAATCTTATTCACCGGCATTGATATAAATTCGCTTATACCATGATGATAAAGTCGCTCTTATCAATCTTCCAAAACTCTCAAAACTCTTTTGAAGGTCAGTTGCCGGGTGAGAGAGTAATACTACTCCTGCGACGACATCCCTTTGCAATTCTCCTACATATAGGACTTTCCAGTTCACTTGCTTTTATACCTATTATTCTCGGTACAGTATTCATATCATATATCATCGCTCACGGCTGGCTAAACTTATTCTTATTTGCGTCGAGTATTTGGTATCTGGGTCTCTGGTTGATTGTTTTCTACTCTCTTACCATATACACGCTCAACACCGTTATTATTACCGACCGCCGCCTCATTGACAACGACCAACACGGATTCTTCAATCGGGAGATTTCAGAACTGCACAGCCACCGCATACAAGACGTCTCTGTGCATACGAGTGGAATAATCGAAACATTTCTTCAATTTGGGAATATTACGGTACAAACCGCCGCATCAGAAAAACAATTTGTCTTTCATCAAATATCAAAACCAGAGAAAGTAAAGGATATTATCATGCAGATTACATCCTTTAGACATTCTGGTGTAAAACCCGTGGTATAATAAATGCGGGTTAGCGATAACCTTAACAACTAATTTATTGTATGAATATTCACAAAGTTACGTTTATCCTTCTCATTATTGGGGGCTTAAACTGGGGTCTCGAGGCTTTCGACTTTGGCCTCGGTAGCTACCTGCCAAGCGGACTGGCCATGGTTGTCTACATTCTGGTCGGTCTCTCGGCTGTGTATGAAATCTTCAGCCACAAGAAACTCTGTCGCAACTGCGCTTCTCAAGGAGCAATGTAAACAAAAACCCCCGCCTAGGCGGGGGTTTTTGTTTATACTTGATGTTCTATGTCCTTTTTCTTCTTAGGCGTAATGCCGTGAGCTACTAATATTTCTTCGAACTCTTTCTGTTCGATAGTTTCCACTTCAACAAGCCGTCTGGCTATAGTATCGAGTATTTTCCTATGATCTTTAATAATTTTCTCTACTTTCTTCATTGCGTCATTCATAATCTTAGAAACTTCGGCGTCAATCATGGCTCCCACCCTTTCTGAATATTCTTTATCCCCCACTCCGAGACCAAAAATGGGTTTGCCACTAGCCGACTCAAGCGCCATCGGCCCCATCTTCTCGCTCATGCCATATTTTGTAACCATATCACGCGCTAGAGCCGTAGCAACTTGGAGGTCGTTAGAGGGACCGGTCGTTAAATCTTCAAAAATAGTTTTCTCCACCACATAACCGCCAAGTGCCACTGCAATATCATCCAGAAATTCTTTCTTAGACTGGAGTTTACGATCTTCAAGTGGCAACTTCAAAACATAACCTGCCACCCGTCCACGGGAGATTATCGAAATCTTATGAACAGGGTCAGCATAAGCCAATACCGAAGCCACTACTGCGTGACCAGCCTCGTGGAATGCAGTTAATTCTTTCTCTCTTTTCGAGAGAATGTGACTTTTCCTCTCTGGACCAAGCATTACTTTTTCAATTGAACGGATAAGGTCAAATTGTGAGACCTTAGTGCGACTCTCACGTGCCGCGAGTATCGCGGCTTCATTCATAAGCGAATAGAGGTCGGCGCCAGAGAATCCAGGTGTTCGCTCGGCAATTAAAGCAATTCTGACATCTTCAGCAAAAGGTTTCTTGCGTGCATGTATTAGAAGAATATCTTCCCTGTCCTTCCTGTCCGGAAGATCGAGAGTAACCCGTCTGTCAAAACGTCCGGGACGCAGAAGCGCCGGGTCGAGTACGTCGGGACGATTGGTAGCGGCCATGACGATAACCTTTTCATTGGGCTCGAAGCCGTCAAGTTCAACTAGAATCTGATTGAGAGTCTGCTCCCGCTCATCATTGCCACCGCCAACTCCTGTGCCTCTTACTCGACCAACCGCGTCTATTTCGTCAACGAAGATGATGGCCGGCGCGGCTTTCTTGGCCAAATCGAAAAGATCACGCACACGCGAGGCTCCTACTCCCACGAACATCTCTACGAATTCCGAACCGGAGATGGAGAAGAACGACACTCCGGCTTCCCCGGCCACCGCGCGAGCTAAGAGTGTCTTGCCTGTCCCCGGTGCCCCCATCAATAATATCCCCTTGGGAATACGCGCACCGATATCAAGAAACTTCTTGGGATTCTTTAAAAAATCCACTATCTCACGCAATTCTTCTTTGGCTTCTTTACATCCGGCTACATCCTTGAAAGTGACTTGCTGACTCTTGTCATCCGGAGTCGTCAGACGGGCTTTCGACTGACCAAAGGAGAAGGCCTGCATGCCGGCACCCTTAACTTGTCTTGAGAGAAACCAGAGAAAGAAGACGATGAAAGCAATTGGCAAAAAAATGGGAGCAAGCGAAGCGAACCAATACAAGAATCCTTGATCATTTTTTACCTCGATATTAACTTTGGAAAGCGCTTCTTTATTAACATCGTAATTTTTGAGTGTAGTGGTCAGAGCCGTGCCAGCTTCTTTCTTGGAAACTCTTTCCCCACCATCCAAGTAAGTGACTTCAAGTTTGTCACCAGTAACAACAATAGCCGAGATATTACCAGTAGATATTTCTTGAGTAAGTTCGGAGAGTGAAACTTCTTCAATAGATTTGGACATGTCGGAGAAAAGTGAATACAGACTGACTAGCAGAAGAAAAATGACGAGAGCCATAAACGCCTGCTTCATAATGCCTTGCCCAGGCGAAGTGCCGCCGCCTTTTGACGATTTGGTGATGATAATTCTCTTGGGCTTATTGAGCGGCATCTTCATACTGTAGTGGCATTATACTGAAAAAGGATATAATTCCAATCATGACCCGTTCGACAAGCTCAGGGTCATGGTGAATAACATTGAATCCATGACAGTTTATGCGAATAACTCAAAGGCTCTGTTCGACTATGAGATTCTTGAACGTCTCACGGCGGGTCTCGAGCTTTTAGGCACAGAGGTGAAATCCGTACGAGCGGGTAAATGTAATTTGAGAGGTGCGTTTATCGCAGTACGAGACACCGAAGCGTATCTGGTAGGTGCCGACATTCCGGCATACCAGCCAAAAAACGCACCAAAAGATTATGATGCTCTTAGAACAAGAAAATTATTACTTTCTAAAAGCGAACTGATGGAACTCAAAGACGCCGAAAGCACAAAAGGATTGACAATCATCCCACTTTCGGTGTATAGTAAAGGTCGGTTTCTGAAACTCGACATTGCCATCGCCCGCGGTAAGAAGAAATTCGACAAACGCCAGGCGATTAAAAAGCGCGATATTGAGAGAGACCTGAAGAGAACATTGTAATTTCAATATGGGGATGACAGGCTTTGACAAGTCTTGTCGTCGGATTGATGCGCGAGAGAGCCGAAAGGACTCTTAAATCCCTTTCAAAATCTAATTGCAAAAAACACTTTTGCAAAAATCGTTTCTCCGTACTTTACGGCTAACGATTTCCAGTTCGCCTACGCTCGAGTTTAAAACTCGCTAGGACGAACTGCACAGCACCGTAAGACGTCTCGGGTAGCGGCTGTTGTGTAATTACGTGAGACTCTGGAGTTTATTCCTCGATCTGCTCCGAAACTAAGAGGATAGAGTTGTGGAGGCTTTTGTTTGCTCTCTACTCCACTACTTGAATCAAATAAAGCAAACTAACCCGCGTAGATTTCACTTCGACCTTTTCTTGGACCCGGATTCAATTTCCGGCATCTCCACTAACTAACTTGACAGTAAAGTGTTTTCATGCTAGGATTAGAGAGGGCGGTTAGCTAAGCCGAAAAGAGCAATTCCGCTCTCTAGGTAAAGTAACCAAAATGAGGAGTTCCCCATGGCGAAGAAGACCAACGACTTCTCGATCGAGCAGATGACGGAGCAGATCCGCGCCATGCTCGCCAAGCTCGGCGCGGTGCGTGGATTCAAGATCGGTTCACCGATCAGAAGCCACATTGAGACCATGGCCGACTGCGTCCGCGAGGGCGACACGACAGGCGCCATAAAGGCGGCTAAGGAAGCCCTCTCGACAGGGAGGAACATCCTCAGGGCGTTCTTGAGGGGCGCCGTCATCGATCGTCCCGAGAAGATGTCGTATCTCACCCGCGAGATCGGCATACGTCGTGTGGATAAGTGCTACCACGAGGACATCGTGGCGCACATGGAGTCAAGGCGACGCAAGTTCGAGGAAGCGGTTCATGTCGAGACCGACGAGGATTTCTCGGTGCGCATCGCCATGTACAACGAAGTCGTCGTCGCCATCGAGAAAGCAGACGAGGAGCAGGGACTCCGCGATCGTCTGAAGCTGACTCGTGACAAGTTCAAAAAGACCGTCAAGATCAGCGGGGACAGCGCGGAGAGCGTCGAGCGAAGCAAGGCGGCCACAGATGTCCAGCGCGAGAGGGTTGCCGCCGAGCGAAACAAGACGGCCGACGAGATCCTCACGCTGATCTCGTAGAACATAGGGTCACAAAAGAAATCTAGGAGAGCCTGACCAGCTCTCCTTTCGTTTGTTCAAAATCGCCTCGTGATCCTACAAGGTAAGACCTTGTAGGATTTCAATAATTTCCTTATAAAATGAAATCTATAATCACCTCTTTTCGATCTTCCGAATCAATTCTAAAAGTAATTCGTTTTGATTCTCGAGATGGGCAATGATAACTTCGATTTCGTGTTCCGCTTTCTGATTGATTTCAAAATCCGCTTGAGCGCGCTGTTCAGCGAATTTACCCTCCAGATTCTGTCCGACCATGATGAGTGGCAAAAGTATTAATTGGATGATATTGGAAGCAAAGAGCCAAATAACAAATGCCGGCGCCGGATCGAAACGCAACTCGAGCGGTCCGTAGAGATTCCAGAGAAGCCAGACAAGTGTCCAGATAGTAAGAACGAAGAAAAAACCGATAGTGCCAACACCATTGGTAATCTTAATTGCGAGGCGTTCCAACGTGGAGAAAGCGAGTCTAGCTTCCACGTGAGGATGTTTGATGAGCTTCCTGTACGCTCTCAACTCGGCGAGGGTGGGCGGATTATGTTTGTATTCCATTGTGTAATAGTGTACAATAGTAGCAATAATAAGTCATACACAGAAGTTGCAACGACCTCGTATTAACCAACAGATAAAAACACGCGAGCTTCGTGTTATTGGATCGAAAGGAGAGAATCTAGGTATCCTCACTCTTGAGGAAGCCCTTAGAAAGACCGAGGAACTTGGTCTTGATCTTATTGAGATTTCCCCGAATACCGTTCCGTCAGTGGCCAAAATTACCGACTTTGGCCGTTATCTTTATGAAGAAAACAAGAAATCCAAGCAGGCAAAAAAATCTCACTCTGCGGAGGTAAAAACCGTGCAAGTTAAACTAGGCACTGGCGACCATGATCTCGCTCTCAAGGCCAAAAAAACTAGTGAATGGCTCTCAGAAGGCAATCGCGTCAAAGTGGATCTTTTTCTGCCCGGCAGAGCAAAATATTTGGACGAAAAATTTCTCAATGAACGTATCGAGCGTATGCTTAAATTTGTTAGTGTGAATTACAAAGTTGCCAGTTCTGCCAAAAAAAGTCTAAAGGGCATGACGGTTATTATCGAAAGAGCATAGGATTAGGACTGGACATATAGTACAAAATAGGTAATATATAGAGCCATTATGACAATTAAGACCAACAAGTCTTATGCCAAGCGACTCAAGATTACCAAAAGTGGTAAGCTTTTAGTGCGCAAATCCGGACAAAACCACTTCAACAGCAAGGAGCGCCGGACGGCAAAAACCGCCAAAAATCGCGACACTGAATTTCACATGAGCAACAAAGACAGAAGTCGTTTCTTAGTTAACTTATGACAAGAGTAAAAAAGGGTATAAATGCTTTAAAAACTAGAAAAAATATTCTCCGCAAGGTGAAAGGTTTCAGGTACGGCCGCTCAACCAAAGAGAGACAAGCAAATGAAGCTATTGTTCACGCCGGCACTTATGCATTCGAGCACAGGAAAGATAGGAAAGGTGACTTCCGCCGTCTCTGGAACGTACGTCTCTCTGCCGCGCTTAAAGAGAATGGAATTTCTTATTCAAAGTTCATTCCCCTTTTGAAGAAAGCAAATATTTTATTGGATAGAAAGATTCTCGCAGAGATCGCTCTAAAACAGCCCGATATTCTTAAGAAAATTTTAGAAACTGTCTCGCAGTCCAAAGCGCAGAAATAGCTCCCAGAGCGTCTGCAAGTAAGTCATGAGCCACATCGAGAGAATATTTCTCTGTAGATAGAATGAGGCCATTTATATATTCGAAAACCTCCCAAATACCACCAAGTATCATTACAAATACAAAACTTATAAGGATTGCCTTTGAGAATGATACTTTGTCTCCGAAGAGCCCGGATCCATAGAAAATATAGAGTGAAAAAAATCCAAGTGAGAATCCGCCGAGAAAATGCATTACGTTATCAAACCACCAGATAGTCCAATAAAGATAAAGTGAGAGCGCAGCAAAATTGAGTACCCCCAGAAGAGCAACAAAGATGAAAGCAAGATATAGAAGTGAATATTTTCTCATTAAATCTACTTTAACAAAAACTCCCGCGTCTGACGCGGGGACTTTTGTAGGGTTATTTTGGTATACCCTAGTTTAAAAACTAGGTGGGTGTCCGCAGTTGTACCCCAAGGGGCACAAAGATTAGGACTCCCTAAAAATATTTTAGCTAGATAATACCTCAAATAACCCTGCATATATTATACCTCATAAAAAATAAAAAACTGTTGATATTGTATAGACTTTTCTCTGAAAATATTTTGCATTCTACTCATCCACACCAAAGCGCTTATAATCTAGGGTTTTAGAGTTACCAAACCAGTGTTTAATCTCATGTTGTGCTTCTTCGGCCGTTTCAGAGGCATGAATAATATTCATAACTGCGCGTTTTTCACTATTTGCCAAAGCTGGCGAGTCAATAGAGAAATCCCCACGAATTGTTCCCATATCGGCTTGAAAAGGAAGAGTTGAACCAGCAACCTTTCTGACCATATCAACGGCATGCAGACCCTGCACAACTATACGCACAAGCGGAGCAGAGGTCATATAGTCAATAACCCAGCCACGGACCATTTTGCCAATCTTAACGGCATCATCCGTACCAAGAATCGACTTAGGATCGAGATTATATTTTTTGTATGTGCCAAGACTTTTCTCTCCTAGGCGAGTAACCCAGGTACTGTCTTTAGGATAGTGTGCATCAATCTGCTCTGCTGTCGGCTGGAACATTTCCAGCGCTACAATCTTTAAATCTCTTTGTTCAAAACGCTTGATAATTTCTCCAATCAGTCCTTTTTGTACGCCATCAGGTTTGATGAGGATAAAAGTTTTTTCTTCTTTTAGATGCTTCATGAAGTTAGAATTATATTGCCTTTTTCAGTAATTGCAACCGTATGTTCGAAGTGAGCGCTACGAGAGCCGTCGCGGGTCTTGATGGTGTAACCATCGCTTGAGTCTTTGATAGCTGAAGAACCGATATTGACCATTGGCTCGATGGCAATAACCAGACCGGGAACCAGTTTCTCCCCTTTTCCCCCGATGTCAAAATTTGGCACATATGGCTCTTCGTGAATCTCGAAACCGACCCCATGTCCCATCAGATCATCAGCTATCGAAAAACCGCTCGGTTTGACAGTATCACTGATAGCCTCACCTATATCCCCAATAGTATTGCCAGGCTTGGCCGCTTGTATTCCCGCATACAAGGCTTCTCGAGTAATATCAAGAAGTCTCTGGGATTCGTCATCAATCACCCCGCACGGAACAGTAATGGCAGAATCGGTAATCAGTCCGTCATGTTCGAGCGACAGATCAATAGAGACAATATCTCCTTCATTGATGAGTCTTATATTTTCATTTGGAATACCATGGACAATCTCGTCATTTATGGACAAACATAACGCTGCAGGGAAAGGTCGCTTAGCTCCACGAGGTTTATAACCAAGATGGGCAGGCTTGTCCCCTCCTTCCCTTATCAGTCGCAAAGCTTCTTCTTCAAGAATCATGGTTGAGATACCCGGTTTAACCTGCCGGGCAAGTAAAAATAGGATTTCTGCATGCCTCTTGCCACCTTCCCGTAGAATCTTAATCTCTTGGGCGGTTTTAAGACGCATAGTCATAAGCGGCAATGATATCGGCGTGCACTTTTTCTATCGATTGTTCTCCATTCACTTCTATAAATCGGTACAATTTGTTGTTTCTAAAATATTCGATAGCCGGCAAAGTATCTTCGTCAAACCAATTCAAACGTTTATTCACCTTGGAAATAGAACGGTCATCGGTTCTACCTCGCGACAATAACCTATCTTCAGACCACTTGCGAGAAACATTGAGATAAATGACTGCTGGTTTCTGGCGTTTATAAAATTTCAGTGCGGAAGTAATCATTTCTGCTTCCGAAAGCGAACGAGGCGCGCCGTCGAAAATAAGATGCAAATCTGGCAGAAGTTCTTCTACCAAAATACCTGCCCAAACCCAACAAGCCAAGAAATCCGGCTGACGCCCGCCATCTTCATTAATCTTTCTTGAAAGTTTGGAAGAAAAACTCTCACTCCTGATAAACTTGCGGAAATGTTCTCCGGTTTCGACGTAGAGAATCTGCTGCTTGTTCGGATCAAAACGTGCGATACGATTTTTCAAAAGGTCCGCTTGCGTACCCTTGCCACAACCGGAACGACCAATAAAAACGATCGTGTGAAGCATTTACCTATTATAATCCAAAACTAGTATTCCCGTACCGAAAGCTGGGCGTCAATTTTCTTTACCAAATCGATTACCACCGATACCACGATCAAAAGCGCCGTACCTCCTATAGCCAGAGCTTGAATACCCGTCAGAGATCTAAGGATCAAAGGCAGAACAGCGATAATGCTCAAGAAGAGCGCTCCAACCAGAGTCAGTCGAGTCAGCACGCGCGAGATATATTCGGCAGTAGCTTCTCCTGGCCGCACTCCGGAGATGAAGGCGCCAGATTTTTGGAGATTAGTGGCGATAGCGTCAGGGTCAAAAGTAACAGCGGTATAGAAATAGGTGAAGAGAAAAACCAAGAGGAAGTAAGCAGAAGTATAAAACCATGTGTTTGCGAGAACAGTCAACGCAAAATCGGCCACATTTCCTATGAAAGCTACGCTCGACTGACTCAAAAATTGGAAAATCATCTGAGGAAAAAGAAGGATGGAGAGAGCAAAAATGATAGGAATGACCCCGGCTTGATTAACACGAAGAGGCAGATAAGTAGAGAGACCGCCATAAGTGCGCCCGCCTCTGACCTGTTTGGCATAGGTGATAGGTATGGGCCGTTCAGCTTCTGTTACCACCACTACACCGAAGATAATTAAGAGAGCTACAACCAAGCCAACAGCATAGACTGGTATTTGCGCCGAGTCGAAAGTAAAAATAAGCTGACCGGCCGCTTGAGGCAATCGTGAGACAATACCGGCAAATATAATGAGAGAAACACCATTACCTACACCGAACTCTGTAATCAGCTCGCCAAGCCACATTAGAAGCACGGAACCAGCCACAATCACCAAAATATCCACTATTATGATACTAAGGGAAAGGTTTGGCAAAATATTTTGTCCTTGGAGTAGTTTGATAAATGCGTATCCTTGAACGACAGCCAGAGGCACTGTAAGCATTCGGGAATATTGAGCGAATCGACGTCGACCCGCTTCCCCTTCCTCATGATAAAGTTCTTTGAGTTTAGGCACCATTACGGTCAAAAGCTGCATGATAATCGAAGCTGTGATGTATGGTCCAACGCCGAGCATTACAACAGACAGATTCGAAAGACCTCCTCCGGAAAAAATGTTCAGGAGGTTAAGAAACTCGGACCCGGCAAATAGACTCTGCAAACGCGCCACATCAATCCCAGGAATAGGAATGACAGCAAGTAAACGGGAAATAGCCAGAATACCAAGAACAAAAAGAATTCGCTTCCGAAGCAATTCGTCTCCGAAGATGAATCTTAATTTCTCGCTGAACTTGGACATATAAATTAGCTTACAGCTTCTAGGTTTTAGCTACTAGCTTCTTTTTGGTTAGAGATTCCTGAAGAGCAGTGCCTTTAAGTTTTGGTTGGAAGGATTTCAAAGATGATTTGCCGCGACCGCGCAGTTTTGGTATACGTTTGATTATATCGCGTATCTCCGGGCGCTTCTTGTGGCCGGCCCGAGCATTCTGACCCTTTGTGCCACGGCCGGCTGTTTTACCGCGCGTACCGCCACGTCCCACTTGGCGCGTATGTTTTCTTTTTGTCTTAGCTACAAGATTATGAAATTGCATTTTGGGTAGCTTATCAGCTTTTTAGCTAATTAGCTAATTAGCTTTTGAAGCTAAGAAGCTCGATTTCTGATTTTGGCAGTCTCAAGTTTTTTAAGCGCCTTGATGGTGACATAAGCATTGTTCAATCCATTTTTACTCCTTGATAAAAGCTTGGCACCAACCTCTCGGAGACCGGCAAGTTCAAGCACCGTGCGAACAGAACTGCCGGCGAGAATGCCCTTGCCACGGGCCGGCATAATTTTGACGCGGGAAGCGTTGAATTTTGCTTCCACTTCATAAGGAATAGACATTTCTTTAGTAACATTGACGGTAATCACATTTTTCTTGGCATCACGGAAAGCTTTCTCTATGGCAAGCGGCGTATCGGAGGCCTTGCCTTGACCAACACCCACCGTTCCCTTTCTATTACCTGCCACCAGACAGACCGAGAAACTGAATCGCCTGCCGCCAGCCATCACGCGAGTAACACGCCTAAGACTAACGATTTTCTGATCAAACTCCGGTTTAATGCGAACATCGCGGCGTGATGGTCGACGACCTTGCCTTTTGCCCCTATCTCCCCCACCAGCCTCGCCACGCGAAGTGTTGCGGGCAGGCCTATTCCCTTCCTGAACTTTAGAAACAGGCACAACAGAAGTCGATTCTGCGACAATGTCGGCGGGAATTTCAGTGGGGATAATCAATTCTGTTTCTATACTCATATTATTTAGAATTTTAATCCGGCCTTACGCGCACCTTCAGCAAGCCGCATAACTTTACCGGTATAAATATAGCCACCACGGTCGAAGACAACTTTTTCAATCTTTTTAGCAAGTGCTTTTTTGGCAATCTCTTCGCCAACCTTTTCAGCATTCGTGCCCAAAACAGAAAACAAAGTGACCGCCTTGTCATCGTCAACAAGCTGGGCATAAATGGTCGTATTTGATTTGAAGACATAAAGACGCGGGCGCACGGAAGTACCGGAAATTTTGGTCCTGATCTTCTTATGTTTTCTGGCGCGTGCGGTTTGCATATTATTTATAGTGAGCTTGTCGAACTATATTGATTTTTTACCCTGTTTGCGTCTGATTACCTCATCACTATAACGCATCCCCTTGCCTTTGTAAGGTTCCGGTTTCTTGAGTAAGCGCAATCTCGAGGCAAACTGGCCTACTTGTTCCTTATCTGAACCAGATATGATAATGACATTTTTCTCAGCCGTTACCTTTAGACCTTCAGGAATCGACATGATTACCGGGTGAGAAAATCCAAGCGCCAAAGTAATCTTATTTCCGCTTACTTCAGACTTGAATCCAATACCCTCGAGAATCAGTTTTTTCTCAAACAGTTTATTGACACCGGAGACCATATTGGTAATGTGCGAAGCGTAAGCGCCCCAAAGAGCTTGCGACTCAATGGTTATCTTCTTCGGGTTAAGAGTAACCTCGTTGCCATTAACTTTTACTTCTAGACCAGGATGGAATACGCGCGAGAGTTCGCCTAGAGGTCCCTTAACTAAAATTTTGCCACCGGAGACTTTGATCTCTGTTTTTTCTGGCAACATTATAATTTTTTTTCCTATTCTGGACATGTTAATTATTTATAGTGAGCATAGTCGAACTACCAAATGGAGAAGAGGGCTTCGCCACCAAGTTTGGCGCGTTTCGCTTCTCTGCCAGACATTACTCCTCGAGAGGTAGAGAGGATGAGGGCGCCGTAACCGCTTTTAACAGCGCGAATATCGGAAGACTTTTTGTAAATTCTTTTGGATGGTTTGGAAATTCGCGCCACTCCCTTGATTCTTGGCACGCGGTTTTCCATAAAGATTTCTATACCGAGCATCTTTCTCCCCTTTTTGGTCTCAGTTTCAATCCCTTTAATGAAACCTTCTTTCTTCAACACCTCCGCAATGGAATGCTTAAGTTTGGAGTAAGGAATGGATGTGCGATCATGACCGGCGGAGCCGGCATTCTTAATCTGTATGATCATGTTTGAAATCGTATCCATGTCTATTACCAAGAAGATTTCTTGACACCCGGAATCTTGCCTTCGTTGGCTAATTCCCTAAAACAAATGCGGCAGAGATCAAAGTCACGCATATAGCCCCGCTTACGACCGCAACGGAAGCAACGATTAGTAGCCCGAGTAGAGAACTTGGGCTTCTTTTTCGACCTTGCTATAACTGATGTTTTGGCCATAAGAAATGCGATTTTAACACATTATTTACGAAACGGAAAGCCGAGGTGAGAAAGAAGAGCAATGACTTCATCCTTAGATTTGGCGGTAGTAACGATAGTGACGGCTAGACCGAAAACGTCTTTAAGTTCTTCATCCGCTGTCTCTGGAAAAATAGTGTGTTCTTTGATGCCTAAAGTGTAATTGCCGATTTCATCAGCTGCGTCGGAAGAGATACCGCGGAAGTCTTTGGTTCTAGGTAAGGCAATATGCACTAGTCTGTCTAGGAAATCAAACATACGTTTGCCTCGTAGCGTTACTTGATAGCCAACGACATCTCCTTGCCGAGACTTAAAGGTAGCAATAGAGATTTTAGCCCCGCGTGGGAGAGCTTTCTGACCGGTGATGCGTGCTAAACGATCTTCGACCACTTTGAACTTGCTCTTATCTTTAAAAGAACCGACGCCGGTAGAAATTACCACTTTCAAGATTCTCGGAGCTTGCATTATATTTTTATACCCCGGGAGAGTTTTTGATTTTTCTTTAAGATTTTCCATGGAGTTTTACATTTGAGACATTAATAGGGAAGTTTTTCTCTATAATCGTGCCTTTAGTGCCGCTCTTTTTTGCTCGCTCATGAACTTTTTTAACATTCGTCCCTTCTACCAGAACTTGATTTTTACGAGGGAAAGCTCGCAAGATTTTGCCTATCTTGCCTTTGTCTTTGCCTGTTAACACTATGACATTATCTCCTTTTTTTACATGCATAAAATTTATTTATAGTGAGTTTATCGAACTAAACTACCTCAGGCGCTAGAGAAATAATTTTCTGGAATCCCATTTCGCCAATTTCCCTAGGAATCGGACCGAAGATGCGGCCGGCCAAGGGCTCCTTTTTGGTATTATCCAGAATAACTACGGCATTTTCATCGAAACGCACAAAGGTGCCATCTTTACGACGAAAAGGAGCTCTCTGTCGCACTACGATACCATAAAGAATATCTTTCTTCTTGACCTGTTTTCTGGGTTCAGCTTTCTGGACCGAGAGTACCACCAATTCGCCGATGGAAGCATAGCGCTTTTTGGAACTTCCCAACACTTTGAAAACACGACCAAGTTTGGCTCCGGAGTTATCTGCAATCTGGACAATGGACTGTGGTTGAACCATAAAATTAGCTTCTAGGTACTAGCTGTTAGCTACTAGCTTAAAATGCTTATCCTTGGATATGGGTTTCGTTTCAATGATTTGTACTTTATCACCTACCTTGGCAATATTTCCAGTATCATGAGCTTTGAATTTCTTGCGTCGCTTTATAAACTTTTCGTATTTAGGATGTTTCTCGTAGCGCTCGACCGAGACTACTATGGTGTCCTTCATCTTAGTCGAAACTACCGTACCGGAAAGAATCTTGGGTTTGTGTACTAGGGTTTTTTTCATATTATTTTTTATTGAGTTCAGTCATGATACGAGCAACATCTTTTCTGGCACTTGCTGTCACTTTCACATTACGATTCTTGGAACCGGCAGAACCGAATCTTAGCTTGCGAAAATCCTCGCGTTTCTCCATGAGAGCCTTTATCAAATCCTGCCTCGACTTGCCACTGTAAGTTGTCTTTTTCATATATTTAACGTGCCACCACTCTGGTTTTAACTGGCAGTTTAGTGCCTGCCTTACGAAGTGCTTCTTGAGCCATCGTCTTACTTATACCATCTACCTCGAAAATTATCCTGCCAGCAAGCACCGGAGAGACATAACCCTGAAGATCCCCTTTGCCTTTACCAAGCTTCACTTCCGCAGGCTTTTTGGTATAAGGCATATCTGGAAAAATACGAATCCAAAGACGACCGGTCTTGCCTATATAACGAGATAGAGCTTTCCTGGCGGACTCAATCTGATTGGAACGAATGCGGGCAGCACCCATAGCTTTGAGTCCATATGAGCCGAAAGCGACCGTTACTCCGCGGGAAGCCACGCCAACCTTCAAGGGATTTTTTCTCATGGTCTGCCATTTTCTATATTTAACTTTCTTAGGGAAAAGCATAAAAAAAAATTATTCGAAGATATCACCCTTGTAAATCCAAACTTTGACCCCAATAGTGCCATAAGGCATAACCGCTTGAGCCAGAGCATAGTCAATATCTGCACGCAGGGTCTGGAGAGGAATACGGCCAAGCTTCCTGTCTTCGGTGCGGCTCATAGTAGCGCCACCAAGACGACCGGCCAAGAAAATACGCACTCCTAAAACATCTCGATTAGCCATCACTTTCTCAAGCATTTGTTTCATCAAACGTCTGAATGGCAGGCGCTTCTCAAGCCCTTCCACAATCATCTGCGCTACGATGGCAGCGTTTGATTCTGCCGACTTAACTTCTTTGATATCGAGTTTAACGTCCACTTTTCCTTCAAGCAGTTTATGCTTCAGCAAGAGAGTTTTGATATCTTTTCGAAGCACTTCCGCCCCGTCACCCTGCCGACCGATAATCATACCTGGGCGGGAAGAATTAATGATAATGCGCAGAGCCTTTTCGCTCCTCTCTATTTCAACAAGGGCGACAAAGAATCCTTTAAGCTTCTTTTCCAGATACTCGCGGATTAAAATGTCTTCGCGCAAAACATTTTTATATTTCCCCTTCGGGGCAAACCATCTTGACTTCCAGTCCCGAAGAATGCCAAGGCGATGTGAATATGGATGTACGGTATGAGTCATGTTATTTTCCAGGAGCAAGCGTCACGCTGATACGCGAAGTCCTTTTACGGATCGGGTTAGCCATGCCTTTAGAGCGAGGCCGTCTGCGGTAGAGAGTGCTGTCGGCATCAACTCTAATTTCTTTAACAATGAGATTTTCTGTCGGCATAGAGAGATTCTTAGCGTTCGCCAGAGCTGAAGTTAAGAGTTTTTGAAGTGGTAAAGCGGAGCGTTTGGTGATAAATGAAAGAGTGGTAATAGCTTCCTCAATCTTTTTACCACGCACGGCATCTGACACCAAACGCACTTTGCGAGGAGATTGTCTGTAGTTATTAAGCTTTGCTTTAACTTCCATGATAATTATTTTTTAGTCTCTGTTGCTCCTTTAACTGCTTTGGCAGCGGCGATTTCACCTTCTTTCTGCTTCTGCTCAAGCTCCTTCTGCATTTTACCACCATGTCTGGTAAATTTGCGTGTCAAAGCAAATTCACCGAGACGATGTCCGACCATATCTTCGGTAATAAATACTTCTATGTGAACTTTGCCATTATGCACTCCGAAAGTAAAACCGACCATCTCTGGCGCAATTTGACAGGCCCTCGACCATGTCTTAATAACCCCACCTGTTCCGGGTTTCTTACCCTCAATCTTTTTAAGTACTCGAGGATCGACATATGGACCTTTTGACGCGCTACGTGTCATGTAGAAATTAAAGAAGCTCTCAACGAGCTTCCGAAGATAGTATATAAATTAAGCTCTAAAGTCAAACCTATTAAAATCAAAATCCCCTTTAGGGGGACTTTGAAACCACGTAGGTATTATCTAGCTAAATAATACCAAGGAGTTAACCGTTGTGTTTACCGCTCATTTCGTTGCGAAGCCTCTCAATGAAGCGAGATGCCGCTTCTTGGCCGCCTAGACCGAAGGAAAGACCGAGAGCAAGCGAGACCGCGATGACGATACCAGTAAAGAGAGTCTGGCTGAACGCTGCAGCAATGCCAAGGTGAGAGAGTGCCACTAAGACAGCAAAAACCCAGATGGCCCATCTGGCAACCGCGCCGACAAAATGTGCTGATTCTACACCTGCTGTTTTGGCCGCTGTGACAACTACGCGTCCGGTAACATCACCAATAACGCCAGCTACCAAAAGGACCAAGGCTGCCGCGAGCACGCGAGGTAGATAACCTAACACTACATCTTGAAGGAAGAAATTAACTTGTGAAAGGCCTAGAACGTCCAAGGCCGCTACCAAGAAAATCACTATCACAAACCATTTTACCAAACCTCCGACAAATGCTCCGGAATCAAGATCAATGCCTCCACGACGCACAAAAGATTCGAATCCTGTTCGGCGGAGAGCATCGTCAATTTTCAGAGACTTAAACACTTGCCAAATTGCCCGACCAAAGAGCGTGCCAACCAACCACCCAAGGATAAGGATGATAATGGCAATAACAAGGTTTGGGACGAAGCCAGCTACTCCCAACCAGAGATTCTGGAATGAAAGAGCCAACACTTGCCCCCATGTATTTAATAACATATATTCTTAGCTCTATAACTGTGCAGATGCACTTAGCTTCTAATCATTACCACTCTAAAAGGGGTATGCGACTTATTATACACCCATAAAATATGGCAAATGCAAACAATTTATGAGGGTGTGGATAATCCTGTTCCGCCATGGCGAGGTCAAATCCCCAACTTATTGAGAATCTTTTCGTGTGGTGAGTCCAGAATGTCTCTAATAAGTTTGTCATATATACTCAAACGATATTGAAAATCGACAGTCTCGAAGGCAGCATAACGCAATTCCTTACCAAGCAGAGCCTCGATGGATGACATGATAGACAGCATCCTGGCTTGCTTGAGATGATCTCCGACCACGAGAATATCGACTCGAGAATCACGGTCATGTAGAAAAACGCCGGAAATCAGGATGAGTTTAATATTACCGGCACGAGAAATTTTCTTTACTATCTCTTTATCCGTAATCGGAGCAGCGTCTATTAAAAAATTCTCAACTGCCGGAAGATACGGGTAAGAAGAATCGAGTGTAAAACCTCTGGCACGACGCTTGATAAGACCCGCCCTAGCAAGGACACGAGCTTCTTTCCTAGCTATATTAGGCCTCTCTTTAGCGCGACTGGCTATTTGGGTGGTGGTGAAAGTGGTGTCCGGATTAAAGATAAACAGGCGCATAACCTTAACCTTGGCCTCTCCGCCGAAGATGTGGGAAACAGATTTCATGATGCGCCTATTCTACTTACTTAAGCGTAACTTTACCACCCGCTTCTTCAATTGACTTCTTCAGTGCTTGTGCCTCTTCCTTCTTCATGTCTACCTTAAGCATAGACGGAGCAGCATCTACAAGATCTTTAGCTTCTTTGAGACCAAGGCCAAGCACTTCTTTAATGACCTTAATAATGGCGATTTTGTTTGCGCCACCGTCGGTTAGCTCTACGCTTGCGGTTGACTTCTCTTCTTCAGCCGGGCCGGCTACTAGAGGACCTGCAGCTGCTACGGCAGTAGCGGAAACACCAAACTTGTTCTCAAAAACTTTCACCAGTTCATTGAGCTCAAGCACCGACATTGCCTCAATTTCACTTACGATTTTCTGGAACTTAGCGGGAACCGCTACTTCCTCTGTATTTTTTGTTGTATCTTCCATGTTATTTAATTTTACTAATTTCATTAAGTCCGATTACGAAACGCTGTATCGGAGAATTGATGATGTTGACGAATTTCCCGCGAAGGATTTCCAGAGTAGGAATCTGGGCAATTTCCGTCATCTCGACAGCTGTCATGAAGCGGCTTTCGAACACTCCGCCCATAATCTTGAGATTCTCCGGAAATTTTTTCTGGAAAGCATAGACCTCACGAGCTGGAACAACTAAGTCATCACCCCACGCAAGCGCCAATTCGCCTTCTAGCTCCGGCTTCGTACCTGTAAACTTTTCTCCTTCAAGCGCCCGCTTGGCCAAAGTTTTTTTAGCGACCGTATATGAAACACCCTCATCTTTGAGAGTGCGGCGCATTGCCGTGGTATTCTCTACACTTAATCCGCGAAAATTAACGAATACCAAAGACTTGGCATCTTTGAACGCCTTCTTGAGTTTGTCGACAACTTCGCCCTTTTTGACGCGGGTTATGGCCATTGAGTTAGGTGCTAGCTTCTAGGAGCTAGTGGCTAGCTTTTAATACACACATATAAGGACAATTGAGAAAGAGATCTCGGTAAGTCTCACGAATTTTCTAGTCCCTAGCACCTAGCACCTAGTCCCTAGAACCTTCCGCTTACTGTCTTTGACCTTATGTGAGATACATTACAGACTCTCTGTAAATAAAGCAAGTTCTACCTCTTCCCTATTTTTCTACAAGAGACAACAAATTTATTTGAATATTTTTCAGTATAAAAGAAGCTATTTATTTCTTAACCTGGCTAAGTTCAAAAACACCATGATCTTTTTCAAACTTGATTTTAAATAGTTCAAAGAAAACCTCTTGCCCCAATAAAATATCGACATTGTTGCTATCAACATACCAGGCCGGTACCTCAATCTCTCCCCCTTCCATCCGCTTTATTTTAAAGCGGAACCTTGAAACATAGACACGCACTGTACCATTTCCAACACCTAAAATATTTCTGGTATTTTTCTCATCAAGTTTTATCCCTAAAGAATCCGCGTATTGGATATTGAGCATAGTCGTGTCTGCACCAGAATCAATCAGTCCGACAGCGTTAGTTTTTATACCATCTTTGTCTACAAATTCCACCTCTAACATCGGACGTTTTACCATCTTCCCCCTCGTATCCAAGACTCCTGAAGCAGTCCAGTATTGAAACTTCATCTTATTTTTTAACGAGAAATAGGAGCGTAGCCTAGATCAGGTAATACTTTTATAACAATTTTGTTTGACTGCTTTGTTTTCTTGAGAACAGCAGAGAGACTGTCTCCAACAGCTAGGAGTTTTTTATAATCTGTGCTCAAAGCAACCCATTTATTAATGTGTTGTTTCTTAATAACCGAAATATTGGGGCTTTTTACCACTTTTTCTTGCATGTTGATATATTAGACTAGATACGGTGATGGGTCAAAGATAGAGGTCTTACTTTACCTCTTCCCCACTTTTCGGCGATTAACGATAAATTTGTTTGAATATTTTTTGGCTCGGCGGGATTTCTGGCCTTTGCCTGTTGGTTTACCGTAATAAGAAATTGCGCGTCGGCGGCCGCGGCCTTGCCTGCCCTCACCTCCACCATGCGGATGGTCCACTGGGTTCATGGCAGTACCGCGAACTGTCGGACGAATACCGAGCCAGCGGCTTCTACCGGCTTTACCAAGATTTACTAAACGATTTTCATTATTGGAAACTTCTCCGATAGATGCCCATGCATTGGCTGGAACTTTGCGCACTTCGCTGGAAGGCATTTTCAAATCCACGTAGCCTCCTTCTTTGGCCAGCACTTCGACATAATCACCGCCGGAACGGGCAATCTTGGCGCCACCACCATGTTTAAGTTCTACGTTATATACAAAAGTACCAACAACCATATTACCCAAAGGCAAACGATTACCTGGCACAAGCGGGGCATTTTCAGAAATCACATAAGTATCTCCTATCTTCGCATTATTATGGAGAAGCACATATCTCTTCTCTCCATCCCGATAGACAGCCAAACCGATAAAGCCGGAGCGATTTGGGTCGTATTCAATAGTTTTTATAGTGAATGGAATATCATACTTATCGTATAAAAAATCGACTGCCCGAAAGAGACGCTTATGGCCACCACCTTTATGTCGAGTAGTGATGCGACCGCGATTGTTACGCCCCATTTCCCGTCTGAAACCGCTTGTCAGAGATTTCTCTGGGTCATTCGTCGTCACGATTTTTCGAAAGTCAATACCGGTCATATTGCGACGCGATTTGGTTGTGGATTTATACTTTTTCATATTTATAGTGAGCTCATCGAACTACATCAACTCAATTTTATCTCCGGGCTTAAGATACACGTAAGCTTTTTTACCCCCGCTTTTAATCCCCTTTTTGCCACGGACAAAAACCTGTTTTGACGGAATAGCGGCCACACGCACTTTTACAGAATTGACCTTATAAGCATCGCGAACAGAAGCACTAATGGACTTCTTGGTAGCGTTTTTTGTTACCTCGAATACATAAACATGTGATTTGTCCGCAGCGAGAACCGCTTTCTCTGTTATACGAGGTCGCAAGAGAACACTATTTGGTTTGAGATTAAGATTTGCCATAAACTAATTTTGGATTCTCTATTATCAAATATTTGTATTCGAGCAACAAGAGTGGACTTAAGTTCCTCGCTTCAATTACTTCAATATTACCTAGATTATTGAAAGCGCGTTCCATTTCTTTATTTTTATCTAACATAGCAATGACTGCCGCGTTGTTTTTTTTCGAGAAAATATTTTCAAAACCCTTAACGTTTGAAAGAGAACGGAGCGCATTGATTGCTTCTTTAGTTTTGGGTGCGGAAAGAGCCACTTTATCGACGAAAAGCACTTCCCCATCACGAAACTTTTGCGAGAGAATGGTGTAGAGAGCTTTGGCCTTCATTTTTTTTGAAACTTTGCGTTCGAAATTCTTTTCCTTTCTCGGACCGCCAGTTACACCGCCACCGACCCAAATCGGCGAGCGAATAGAGCCATGCCGAGCGCGGCCAGTACCCTTCTGCTGCCAAGGCTTTTTACCTCCACCGCGCACTTCGCCACGATTTTTGGTATGAGCTATTGGTTTGCGCTTCGCCGAGAGAAGCGAATCCGAAACCTGTTTAACCAAATCAGCATTCCATCGAACACCAAAAACATTCTCCGGCAAAGTGACTGTGCCGGATTTCTTCCCATCTATGTCATAAATTGCTGCGTCCATTTTATTTTGCCTTAATTTCTACAACACTTCCTCTTCGCCCGGGAATGGCCCCTCGAATGAAAATCTCGCGCGTCTCTGGAAGAATCTTTATAATCTTAAGATTCTTGACAGTCACCCGCTCGCCCCCCATGCGGCCAGCCATACGCATATTCTTGATAACCCGCCCACCAGCACGACCGCCGCCGCCAATTGAGCCCGCCTCGCGCTCACTATGTTTCTGACCATGAGAACGGCGACCTCCTTGGAACTTATGCCTCTTAACCACGCCTTGAAAACCCTTACCTTTCGATATGCCAGAAACAGTAATCATATCCCCCTCCTGCAAGGCAAGACCTTGCAGGTCATCTGGTGACAAGGCCTTGCCTTGCAGTTCCTTAACGAGAGTTACAGGAAAAACCTCTCCGTTTTCGTCGAAGATTTGGGTCATTTCCACCTTTTTGGTAAGAATCTTTTTCATTTTATTACTTGTAGTGAGCGCAGTCGAACTAGATCAGCTTCACATCAATATTTACTCCGCTAGGTAAACTTAAGTTAGTCAGAGATTCAATAATCTTCGAAGTAGGGTTAATAATGTCAATCAGTCGTTTGTGAATTCGCATTTCAAACTGTTCCCGCGCATTTTTATAGACGAACGCGGCGCGATTAACCGTATACTTCTTAATTTCTGTCGGTAAAGGAATCGGGCCTTCGACTTTGGCGTCATAACGAAGAGCGGTGTCTATAATCTGTTTGACAGATAAGTCTAAGATTTTAGATTCGTAAGCCCTAACTCGAATACGTAAGCGCGAAGTTATCTCTTCCGATTTTGGAACTTTCGTTTTAACAACTTTAGGAATCTTAGGCTTGGAAGCCCTTTTTGGTTTTGGAGGTACTTTTTTAGGCACGTAATTTAGGCAATAACTTTGGTAACCACACCGGCTCCGACAGTTTTACCACCTTCGCGAATAGCGAAACGTTGTTCATTTTCGAGAGCGACAGGAGCAACCAATTTAACCGTAAAAGTTGCCGTGTCACCAGGCATGACCATCTCTACCCCTTCGGCCAAAGTTACTTCACCAGTCACATCAGTAGTACGAATATAGAACTGCGGTTTGTAACCGGTGAAGAATGGGGTGTGACGACCACCTTCCTCCTTCTTGAGAATATAGACTTCGGCGGTGAAATTAGTATGAGGAGTGACGGAACCCGGCTTGGCCAAGACTTGGCCTCGATGAAGATCTTCCTTCTTTGTACCACGTAAGAGTACTCCGGCGTTATCTCCAGCCAGACCTTCCGGAAGAGATTTATTGAACATCTCAATACCAGTGACCACAGTTTTAGCAGTATCTTTGATGCCCACAATTTCTATTTCCTCTCCAACCTTAACCTTGCCACGTTCAATGCGACCAGTTACGACTGTACCACGGCCTTCGATAGAGAAGATGTCCTCGATTGGCATGAGGAATGGCTTATCAAGTTCGCGAACTGGAATTGGGAAGTAGGTATCGAGAGCGTTGGTCAAATCAAAAATTTTCTTCGACCATTCATCGTCGATACCCGATGCTTCAAGAGCTTTGAGAGCTGAACCCTGAATAACAGGAGCATTGGCGCCGTCATAGTCATACTTCTTCAAAAGATCACGAACCTCTTCTTCAACCAAGCCGATAAGTTCTTTGTCGGAAACCATGTCACACTTGTTGATAAAAACCACTATCTTCGGCACACCAACTTGCTTGGCGAGAAGAATGTGTTCGCGAGTCTGAGGCATCACTCCATCAGTAGCGGCTACCACGAGGATAGCGCCATCCATCTGAGCGGCGCCTGTAATCATGTTCTTAATGTAATCTGCGTGACCGGGAGCATCAACATGCGCGTAGTGGCGCGCATCTGTTTCATATTCCGAGTGAGAAAGAGAAATGGTAATACCCCGTGCCTTTTCTTCCGGAGTATTGTCGATTTGGTCAACATTCTTGACGGTCGCCTTCTTGCCTGCGCGGTTAAGCACATTCAAAATTGCGGCGGTCAAAGTGGTCTTGCCGTGGTCAACGTGACCGATGGTACCTACGTTGATGTGCGGCTTGGAACGATCAAATTCTGCTGCCATAAATAATGATTTTAATTAGTTTGTTTAATAGTCCTGCCTGCGCAGGCAGGTTGAAGCGCATATCAAACCGCAAAGACCTAACTCTATTGAGAGTATCTCAAAGATCAGTCAAAACGGCGTAAACGCGTAAGGGCTATAGTATACGAAGCCCCAGAAATTGTAAAGGGCCGCGATTTCCCAAAGGAAATCGCGGCCCAGAACCCTAGCGTCGGTGCTCTTTCATCATCACATCCAAGAATTGACAGAACGCCGAAACGCCGAGAATGACCAGCCCCACTCTGGCGTACTCCAAACTACTTGAGCTCGCCAGACCAAAAGCAACAGCTGAAACTAAGGCAAAAAAAGCTTTCATGACTAGCCTCTTTCTGTTTGTAATTATACTATACTTAATATATAAAAGTCAAGCTTTTGAGGTAATTTTATCAAAAAAAACCCTTATTTTAAGCCATATTATTAAAACTTCAACTTGTATATCCAATCATGAGGGCCAACGGTAAGAAATAGAACCGTATTGCCTTCCATAAATCTGAAAATGATGCGATAGCTTTTATCAATACGGACACTCCAGAGCTCTTTATTTTTTGGTTCTAACTTTTCAGTATGGAGAGAGGGGTGAAATGGATTGCTACGGAAAATTTTTTCTTGTTTTTCTGCTTTTTTCTGAATAGAAACCGGGAGTTTATTGTATCTTTTATCAAACTCCACGGCCGTGACTATTCGCATCTGTTTCTTAAGCTGACCTCAACTTTCGAAGCGAAGTTAGAGTGCGCGATCGGCCAGCTCGAAAATCTCGTTCTGCCGACTCAACACTCTTAATAAAATCTGGATTATAAAGACCCAAGTTGGAAGCTAGACGCTCTAATTTATTCGCGTCAATCTCGACAAGTAGTTTCTTGCCTTTCGAGCTGGGACTGATTTTAATAGCAATATTACTCATATAAGCACTATAGCACATTTTCAAAATTACTTCCCTCCTGTCCGTGCCTCAATTATTATCTGTGCAACATTGGCAGGCACAATGGCATAGTGATCGAATTCCATAGTAGAAGAGCCACGACCTTCGGTCATAGAGCGGAGTGAGGTGACGTAACCAAACATTTCGGAGAGAGGCACTTTAGCCCGTACCACTTTGAGCTCTCCTCTATCTTCCATCGCTTCAATCTGTCCACGTTTGCCCGAGAGATTGCCGGTGATATCGCCCATGAATTTCTCCGGCATTACCACTTCCACTTTCATAATAGGTTCAAGTAATACTGGTTTAGCTTTCTTCGCGGCTTCTTGGAATGCCTGCGAAGCGGCAATTTTGTAGGCAATTTCCGAAGAGTCCACGTCATGGTATGAACCATAATTAAGCTCTGCCGAAATATCCGTCATTTTGTAGCCAGCCAGAATTCCTCTGTCCATAGCTTCTCTAATACCCTTTTCAACAGCCGGAATAAACTCCTGCGGGATAACTCCGCCTTTAATAGCATCAATAAATTCAAAACCAGGTTCGCGATGCGCGTTCTTCGGCACTTTCGCTTCCGGGTCATACTTGGGCAGCGGTTTAATTTTAATTTTGACGTGTCCGTATTGGCCTTTGCCTCCGGTCTGTTTGATATATTTATTTTCCACTTCCGCTTCTCCGGTAATGGTTTCTTTATACGCCACTTGCGGTTTGCCGACATTGGCTTCTACAGAAAATTCGCGCTTCATGCGGTCCACAATAATCTCCAGATGCAATTCGCCCATGCCCATAATGACCGTCTCGCCGGTTTCCTGGTCGGACTTGATTTTGAAAGTCGGGTCTTCGTCGGAGAGACGTTTGAGAGCCATACCCATCTTCTCTTGGTCAGCCTTGGTTTTCGGTTCAATGCGTA
>MHVR01000012.1 GCA_001825315.1 Candidatus Zambryskibacteria bacterium RIFCSPHIGHO2_02_FULL_43_14 | reverse complement strand
TTTCTGCTTCCAATAATTTCCCCTCTTTATTTAATTTTACTAATTGCTCATTGAGTTCTTGCTTTATACTCAAGAGAGCGCGTTTAGCATCATCATCAGATGTAATGAAGTGTTTGGCGGGAAATAAATATAAAACTTCTAGCTCTCTGATAACCACTCTAGATACCGGATCTATTTTAATAATTTTTTGAATTCTCTCATTATTAATTTCTATCCTGTAAATTATTCGTTCAGACACCGGCATAAGCTCAACGGCATTTCCCAATGCTCGGAAGGTACCTGGATTCACATCCGCATTTGTGCGAGTAAAGTGAATACTTATAAGATCACGAATCAGATCGGAACGTGATACATATTGCGCGAATTGCAGTTTAAGATTTACTTTCTCATATTCTTCCGGATTTCCCAAACCATAAATACAGGAGACCGAAGCCACAATAATCACGTCCGGTCTCGTGAGAAGAGCTTGAGTGGAAGCGTGACGCAGGCGTTCAATTTCTTAATTGATCATCGCTTCCTTCTCGATGTAAGTGTCTGTCACAGGCATGTATGCCTCCGGTTGATAAAAGTCATAGTAGGAGACGAAATAGTGTACGGCGTTGTTTGGGAAAAATTCTCGATACTCTTGGGCAAGTTGCGCCGCTAGGGTTTTGTTATGCGCGATAACAAGTGTCGGTTTGTTAATTTTTGCTATTACATTGGCGACTGTGAAAGTTTTGCCGGAACCGGTTACACCTAAAAGAGTTTGGTATCTGTAACCTTTTTTAATTCCCTCGACCAGCTCTTTAATCGCCTTTGGTTGGTCCCCCGCCGGCTCGAATTCCTGATGAATTTTAAAAACTGACATTTAGCTATGATACACCTTCAGAAACTCTTTTTTAAATTCTGGGAAATTGCCATTTAGAATACTCTCGCGCATGCGTTTAACCAGATTGATGATGAAATAGAGATTATGCATCGAACCGAGAGTACCGCCGAGCATTTCATGCGCGCGGTAAAGATGACAGAGATAAGCGCGAGTGTAAGGGTGTCGACCTGGCAGGTTGACACCCTGGTCACAGACAGGACAACTGCAATCAGCATCTATAGGCCCGACATCTTCTCTGAATTCCGCGTTTCTGATATTTATTTTTCCCCGCGAAGTGTAGAGTGTTCCGCCACGACCATTCCTAGTCGGTGCTACACAATCGAAAAGATCGACACCATTCTCCACCCCCATAAACAAATCTTCCGGCTCACCAATACCAAGAAGATGTCTCGGCTTCTCTGCAGGTAAGATTTTGTTGACCCATTTCACCACCGTTTCCATGTCTTCTTTGATAAATGAGCCGCCAATGCCAAAACCATCAAAGTTCAGACTACTAATAAACTCTGCTGACCTTTTACGAAGTGATTCTTCCCTGCCGCCTTGTACTATACCAAACAACGCCTGTGTCTTTATTCCATTGTTCTGCAGAACATGAGAATTATGATAGTCGAGACTTCTTTTGGCCCAGCGGTGAGTGCGTTCGAGCGCTTCTTCTTGATAGCGGGAGGTTTCTCTAGGAGAAGTACACTCGTCAAAAGCGAATATAATATCTGCACCAAGATCATGTTGAATCTCAATCGATTTCTCTGGCATGATGTAATGAAGTGAGCCATCCAAATGTGAGCGGAAGGAGACGCCGTCATCAGTAACCTTAGCGAGAGTTCCAAATAAATTCTCATCGACATCGGAATCCATCGGATTTTGACGGGTTAACACATGAGAATTTGTTTGGGCTCGAGCTATCTTAGAAACTTGTTTGCCATACGCTGCGCCGAGAGAGAAAACTTGAAAACCGCCCGAATCGGTCATAATAGGCCCAGACCAATTCATAAACTTATGCAATCCGCCGAAACTTCTAATACGTTCCGCCCCCGGCTCGAGATAGAGGTGATAGGTATTCGCGAGCACTACCTGTGCACCAGTCTCTTTAACTTGCTCGGGTGTCAATGCTTTGACTGTCGCTTTCGTTCCAACAGTCACAAACGCCGGAGTGTTGATGATTCCATGCAAGGTCTCGAGAATTCCCGCCCGCCCAAGTCCTCCAGCAAACTCTTTTTCTATAAAAAATTTTATAGCCACTATTTCTTTGCGATTACGCTCTTTTTATACATATCCAAATGTTCCAAAGCCACACCTGTGCCTTTAGCAACACAAAAATATGCCTCTTTAGCCAAAACTGCCTTCACGCCGGTGCGACGGAACATCAGTTCCGGGAAATTGCGCAATTGCGAAGAGCCACCTGTCATGATAATCCCTTGGTCGATGATGTCCGAGGAAAGTTCCGGCGGAGTTTCTTGAAGCACTTCTTTAACCGCCTTGATAATCTCACGCAATTCTTTTGAAATCGCTTTGACCACTTCGTTGGTCTTGATCTCAATAGTACGCGGCAATCCGAGTACGAAATCTCTACCCTTCACTGACATGACAAGTTCCTCATCAAGTGAAATGGCAGAACCTACAGTGATTTTTATATCTTCAGCTGTTTTATCTCCAATGACTAGGTTAAAATTTTTCTTAATGTAATCAGTGATAGCAATATCCATCTTGTTGCCGGCCACTTTGATAGAAGTGGAAGCAACAATACCACCTAGAGAAATGACCGCCACGTCCGTGGTTCCTCCACCAATATCTACAATCATATGACCAGTCGCCTCTTGAATGGAAATACCCGCACCAATGGCGGCTAGAATCGGTTCCTTGACGACGTAGGCATTTCTCGCCCCAGCCTTGATAGCCGCTTCAATTACGGCGCGCCGTTCGGTAGAGGTTACTCCGGCTGGCACCGAAATTAAGACGTCTGGCTTGAAAATGTTCCATCTCCCAAGCGCTCGGTCAATATAATAACGAAGCATTGCTTCCGTCACGCGATAGTCGGCAATAACTCCGTCCTTCATCGGCCGATAAGCAATAATGTTCTCTGGCGTTCGACCAATCATAGTCTTGGCCTCCATACCGATGGCCAGAATTTTATTATCTTCAGAGACCGCCACTACCGATGGCTCATTGAGAATAATGCCTTTACCAGGAACAAAGACTAAGATATTGGTAGTGCCAAGGTCGATGCCGAGTTTTTTTGCCATAAAAAGCTTACTTAGAGCATTATGATACTATAGTTCCCGCGTAAAGACTTGCCAAGGTAAGTCCACGCGGCTCCGTAACCCCGTGGAAGCCCACTTCTTTACGGGGTAGGAGCCAAGTGGACGAAGCTGAGGCTTAGTCTTAGCGTGTCCCGTGGAACGTGTCGCGTGAGAGCTGCTCTTTTACGCGATCCACGTCCTTTACGGGATACCGTATAATATTATTTATGTACTGGATCTATGTTTTAGAATGTCAGAATGATAAAAGCTGGTATATTGGTTATACATCTAATTTGAAGAAGAGATTGACTGAGCATCAATCTGGACATGGATCAAAAACCACAAAGAAAAAAGAAAATTGGAGACTTATATATTGTGAGGGGTATTTAAATATAGAAGATGCAAAGGGTAGAGAAGTATTTCTAAAAAGTGGTTCTGGTAGAAAATTTATCAAAAAGCAGCTGACTAACTATCTCACTTAGACTACAGGATTATTCAATTCTAACCTGGTATACTTTTTGTAATGAAAGTCATACTTTACATGGGAATCTCGGTTAATGGCTACATTGCAAGAGAAAATGGTGATTCAGAATGGACTTCGGAAGAAGACTTGAAAGGATTTGAGTACCACAGCAAAAGTGCGGGCAATATTATTATGGGTAAAAATACTTACTTGTATGCTTCGCGAGCGGGATTATTACCATTTACAGATGCATTAAATGTCGTTGTTTCTCATGAGCAAATAGAAAATAAGTATGGCGATAAGGTTTTAATTACGAATCAGACACCAAAAGAAATTTTGAAAACGTTAGCACAGAAAGGGTTTGTTACGGCTTTTTTAGCAGGGGGAGGACAACTTAACACCTCATTTATAAAAGAAAATTTACTAGATGAAATCTATTTAGATGTTGAGCCGTTGTTACTTGGAAAAGGAATAAAGGTATTTGCTGAGGGTAATTTTGATATTGAATTAGAGCTGATTGAATCAAAGAAGTTAAATAAAAATACCGTACAATTACACTATAAAGTCGTCCACATATGAAATCTCTTGACGAAAACTTGAAAAACCGCGATGTTAAGATGCTCTTTAAGCATCCGAGACTGAAAATACTTGATGAGTTCCATAGACGAATTAATGCCGAGAGAAAGGTACTAGATATGAAGGAACTGCCGATGAGAGCCGTGGCGGTCAAGACCTCCCACCTTTCTGTCCAAGACATGGCATACTTACTGAAAAGATGTTCCCAGAGTACAAATTTTTCGCGATGTTTTTTCGGCAGTCTTAAAGTAAAAAATGACAAAAACTAAAATTCTACAAAGAGACGCGCCAGTATTAAGAGAGGCAACTAAAAGTGTACCCATTAAAAACATTGGGTCTAAAAAGATTCGAGACATCTTAAAAAAAATGAAAGAAGCACTCCACTCCGAGAAAGACGGAGTGGCTATCGCCGCACCGCAAATCGGAGAAAGTTTGCGAATATTTATAGTGAACAGTCAAGCACTGGCCCTAATCAGCCACTTTGGGAAAATCAAAACTGACAAAGAACTTAACGACCTCGTTTTCATCAATCCGGAGATAATCAAGACCTCCAAAAAAAAGAGACAGATGGAAGAGGGTTGCCTCTCTGTGCGCTGGCTTTACGGGCAGGTCAAAAGGAGCGAGAAAGTTACTTTGAGAGCATATGACGAGACCGGAAAACTACTTGAGAGAGGGGCATCCGGACTCTTGGCGCAAATCTTCCAACACGAGACAGACCACTTGAATGGTATTCTTTTCATCGACAAGGCCGAGAATATTCAAGAGATACTCCCATCAAGAGACACAAAATTTGTGTTCTTTGGCAGTTCCAGATTCTCTGACTATGTACTTGAGGAACTTGAGAATATGGGTTTCTCTCCCGTACTCAAAATAACCTCGACCAAGGAACCCTTGCCAATGGAAAAATTAAAGAACCTTGGAGCGGAAGTATTCGTAGTGGCATCATTTGGTAAGATTTTGCCGAAAGAATTGATCGATCTGCCAAAACATAAGACTCTAAATATACACCCGTCGCTTCTACCGCAACTGCGCGGCGCAGCACCAATTCAAGGCGCGATCTTGAAACAAAACGAGTCGGGAATCACGATAATCAGAATAGATGAAAAGATGGATCACGGACCGATACTAGCACAAGCAAAAGTCTCTCTCTTCCCCTGGCCAGATCACTACCATGTGATAGAAGAAAAACTCGGCCGGGCCGGAGGTAGAATGCTTGGAGAATTACTTCCGAAATGGATTTTAGGAAAAATACAGGAGAAACCGCAGAATGATGCCGTGGCCACTTACACTAAACTCGTCAAGAAAGAAGATGGGCTCTTGAACCTTGATGATTCAGCGGAAGAAAATTTGAGAAAAGTCCTGGCATATAGTACTTGGCCGGGCGCTTATATGTTCTTTAAAAATAAGAAAGGAGGAGAGGTGCGTGTGATAGTCAAAGATGCCAAAGTGGAGGATGGTAAATTTCTTCCCACTTGCGTTATTCCGGCCGGCAAGAGAGAGATGAATTGGCAAGATTTCTTGCGAGGAAATTAGAATCAATCAGGAACCGATTAGAAATTGGTAATGGTAACGTGAAATTCAGCCTCGATCTTGATAAGCCAGAAGAGAAGAACTGCAGAGACTAGACCTCCAGCCAAAACAGAAAGTGAGACCCACGGTGTAGCTTTTTGATTCCAATAATTCATTTTCTTCTTTTAAAACCATTAACAATACCTTTCATCATATTCTTCATCATCTCGGCACCCTTACGGGTAAGTGTCTGATGTTTACCCTTTGATTGTATCACATTACGCACTATCTCATCCCTGACAATATCAATGGCTGCGTACAAATCTTCCGTGTCCGAGACGGCATACAAGTCTAAACCCGCGCCAATAATGTGCACTTCGGCATGGAAAATATTTCCAACCTTGTGATGGCGGGTGTTCTTCCCCACTTCCACTTGAGCTATGGCGTTGGCACCGCCCGCACCAAAATATTTCTCGATCGTAAAAATTCTCTTATAGACATAATCCGAAATCGCCGGTGTCAGTTCTATGTCGGTCGCTTTGATATTTATTTTCATCTTAAGTCAATTATAACTCTAATCGAATAATTTTATAAGATATTCGTCTATTTCGCGCTGGCCAAGGTCGTAGAAATATTCATTATCGGTATGAAGTCTCTTCGCCAATTCCACTCCAACAAATCTCCAGTGCCACGGCTCAAATTTGTAGTAAACATTTCTCTCCGGATAAGAAAGAATGAAACCATACTTATAGGCATTGGCTAGTAACCATTCATAGGCCGGATCTGCCTGGAACTTTGAAAATACCCCTCCCACATCAGCAGTTGTGAAGTCCGCAACAGTACCCAATTGATGTTCTGAATATCCCTGGTCTGCGGAAAACTGGTTGGCCGTGCCCGCGCCGTAAACCACTTTGTATTCAGATTTCAGAGACACTTGTGTTTCGAAGGAACGGAAAGCGGAGGCGATGAGCAGGTCGATACCATCAACACGCGCAGCTTCAAGTAACTTTTCAAGATATGACGAGACTTGAGTATGAATGTAGGCATCTTCCTTGTTGTATAAATATTTCTTATCTATGGCTACGAGCTGCGCCGGCCGGTAATTCTCGCTCAAGAAATAGACTTTAGAATATTTCTTCAGAAGCTCTTCATCTGTCTTGGCAAGCTTCTCGAGTGTACCGACGGTACTGCCGATGTTTTGGATCTGACCTTGGAATGAATCAATGATGGTTTGCTGATACTTCGACAATTCCGAGAGATTAAATCTGTCTTTATTAACTTTTTCCAATTGAGTAGTTAGCTCCAAATTAGCCTTTTCCATCAACTCAAACTCGTTGCTAAGAAGTCGATACTGATAAGCTACATAAATTGCAAGAACCATAACTACAGTAGTAAGAACGAGGGTAACTGGCTGAATATTTAGTTTGTCGTAAATTTTTGCCTTCATTTCCTTCATTCTAGCATGACAGCCGACTCCGTTTGAATTACAGCTTATTTCTGTTATTATTTTTGAATATTCCGCGATAGCTCAGTTGGTAGAGCGCCTCGCTGTTAACGAGGATGTCCCAGGTTCGAGCCCTGGTCGCGGAGCCAAATTGGATAGGTTCAATAACTTTTTTATTTGATATACTTTGAGAAGGAGGTTCTATATGTGTTGGCGACTGACCTATACGCTCCGTTCACACGGCATCTCAGAGGATGAGCCGCTGTGGACTGATACAACTCACACATGGAACATGGAGGGGGTTGAATCAGATGGAGAGGCCGCCGAGAAAGCAAAGGTTTTTCTAGAAGAGAAGATCCGGCGATGCGAGAGTGTGCAGAGCTTCAAACTCGTCCGCATCGTTCAAGAAGAAGTGACTGTGCCCGTGAAGATGCTACCACCACGATCCTACGGTGAACTTAAGTGGCCCAAGGTGGCAAGTTGACCTTGGGCGGTTGAAAAGAGGTAACGGGTAAGGCCGACCTCTTTCGTTTTTATATGCGACTAAATTTTGGACTTAATCAGAGTAAAAATACTTCTTTAATTCACCCTGCGAGACAAATCTACTGGCTTGGTTGTAGATAGCACGTAAGGTGCCTTTGGCTATTTCTTTATGTAAAGGAATTGTTATAGATTCTTTTTCTCCTCCGATTAACTTGAATAATTTACAATGACTTCCCTTGCCATATTCAATCTCAAGCCCTTCTTTTTGTAAAAATTTAATAATGTCTTTCCCAGAAAGAACTCTAAGTTTAGACATGAGCCGGAAGTTCTATGTTGGCTAAAATAGAAGGCTTTGGAGAAAATCCTAATTCCTTTATATTTTCACCATGAAAATGTACTTCAACTGCCTCCTGAATGTTTTTAGCTAAATCATCAAGAGTCCTAGCTTGGGTAATAATGGCAAAATTAATTGCAGAAGCAATATAGAACTTACCTTCTTTTGAGACTGAGAAATGAATAATATTTTTCATACAATCGAATTTTATCATAATTAGTCTGACTTTTCAATATATAATTCCATCATAGATAACAACCCGCTAAACTCAAGCTCACGTGCTACACTAGACCAATTGGTGGTTCTCCCCCTTCGCTACCCCCTTCGCACAAGGCTACGGAGGGTCAAAGAAAGCTACGGCGGGACACAGTGAACGTATCCGGCCACTGGAGCCAAATTGTATGTTCAGCATTTGTTGCATTTACTTATTCTTGTATATTAATGTTCAAATAAATGTGGTATAATTGATGGCATCATGAGAAACATAAATGGATATATATTTATTGGGGTTTTGGTCTTTTCTCCTTTGGCACCGGCGCATGCAACTGTAAATGTTTATACAAATGATAATGCAGCTGGTCCTACAAGTGTAGAGGTAGCAAATCTAGCCTCTACGACAGAGGAAGAACGTTCAAAAACAAAATATATTGATACTGGTAGCGCAAAAGAAAGTGCAGCTGGACCAGCTATTTTGGAAATAGACCCAGTAGAAGGCGACCCTGACCATGCAGAAAGAGAAGGAGTTATTCAGTATAATGAGAGTGATTTGGATTTCGCACAGATAAATATTATTTCTGCAGAAGCGCGAGAGATTCGCGGATGGGATGAAAAAAAGAAAAATGATTTTCTTGAAACAGTGAAAGAATATTCTCAAGTGAAATCGGAACAAGAGCTGGAGAATTTTGCTAAAGGAGTTTTGTTGAAAGATGAAAATATGAAATCCATTCAGACCGGCGAAGATAGTGTTGAGATTGAATATGAAATGCCAGCTCGTTTTCTTAATATTTTTAATGCCTCTCTAGTTGTGCGAGCGGAAGTAGCATCCGGCAGATTAGTAAAAATTAAATATCCATGGCTCTCATTTCTTTTTAAGAAATTTGTTGTTACAAGCGATATAGAATCTGAAGTAAAGGCAAGTTTACCAGAAATCGGTGACGAAGTACTTGTTTCGTTTGAAGCACGAGCGTTGGCGATAAAGATATTGAGTAATATTATGAAAAACAAACACGATACTGTGAAAAATTCTATTAGTAATATCCGATAATTACGGAGGCATGTTGGAAGGGTTCGGCGGTCTCGACCTCATCGAAAGTTTCGTAGTCAGTCATTGGTTAATATGATAGTATCGTGCCGGAGGTGTGTGAATGAAAAAGTTTACGAACGTCATCATATTATTCCTATTCACATACCCAGTTGGTGTGTTAATAGGAGTGATTTTTTGGCTTTTATGGCTCGTGGGAGCTTTGGAGATCAAGGGATGGTGGAAGAATTTTCCCCGTTGGCAGACTAGAGTAGTTCTGATTTCCAACCATCCATACAAAGGAGAGCAGTTCCTACTTGCTGGTTTGTTTTTCTTCCAGTACCTATTCCAACCGTTAAAGCATAGCCCATGGATAGTAGCGGATGCTAAGAATTATTACAATAAATGGTTCTGCTGGTTTCTGCGACCAAGACTCATTCCAGTCGATAGGAGCGGAAAGAATGGGGATCTGAAAAGTCTAATCACAGCTAAAAACATCCTGAGATCAGATGGGAACCTCATCATATTCCCGGAGGGAGGACGAACATCTAAAGGCAAGGCTTTCTTGACAAGTAAAAAAGGAAAACGAATTAGGGTTCCACTTAAAGAAGGATTCGTCTCCCTAGTTACAGAACCGGGAGTTATCCTTTTGCCAGTATGGTTCGAGTGCAATCGCTGGCACGACATGAGACTGATTATCGGTGAACCTATTATGTTCACTAGTGGCACTCCGAGAAATGAGGTGGTGGAAAGAACAGAGAGGATTCTACTCGAACTTGCTGACCAAACGGACTGAAGTGTGTTGAAGTAGTATCGAGTCCCCCCAGCAGTCCCGACGTTGCCGTCGGGACTGCTATTCATTTTATTTCATAAAAGTTATGCACATTTCGTCAACAAGATATCCCCCAAATTGTTCGAAAAATTGATTTGACATTTTCAAATGTTAGGACAATGATTGTCGTAGGTCAGCTTCACAGAGGAGTTCCTTAAACAACATAACAAAGGGATCTCAAACAATTGAGGTTATGAGCCTCAAACAGAGATAACCCGAAAACAAATTAAAAGTGGAATCCTCCTCTTTAGACGGAGCGGACCGCGAGACGAAAATCCCCAATTGGGGATTTTCGTTTTGACTATGTTAAAATTAAATACATGAAGAGAGCCGTTGTAATAATTCTCATCATCCTTGCAGTATTAACCATCATTTATGTCATACGCGACAATTCCTCTATTAATAAAACCGACATTCCGAAAACAAGTGAAAACGACAACTTCCATCCTGATCCATCGAATGCTACCTTTATTTTTGACGACGGGCCAATTACTCTATCGGTAGGACGAAACGAGAGGACAATTACTCCAGAAAGTACACTCTCGGAAGAGACCACTTTGATGGATAAATTCGCTTACGGCGACATTAACAAAGATGGTAAAGTAGATACCGCATTACTTCTGGCTCGTTACGGCGGCGGTTCCGGAACGTTTATATATCTGGCAGCTTTTGTTTCCGGGTTGATAAATTACAAGGGTTCTGAAGTTGTTTTCATCGGAGACCGTATTGTTCCACAGTCTATTTCCATTGATGGAGAAATCGTGACCGTAAAGTATTTGGACCGCGGACCCAATGAAGCCTTCTCTGCCGAACCAGTTATTCCAATGTCCAAACAATTTATCTATAGAAATGGAGCGTTTCAGGAAAAATAATCTTGTTTAGATAAGATTTTTATGCTTTAATTGTTTGCCCCGCGGAACCTTGCTTGCCATGTGTAGCCTTGGCGTAGTATGGGCGAAGTGGGGTTTAATTATGGAAATTCGCAATATCGCTATTATCGCCCACGTCGACCACGGTAAGACCACTCTGACCGATTCTCTGATGCGTCAGACCGGCATGGTTGAGGAAGGTGTAACTATGGATTCTAATGCCCTTGAGCTTGAACGAGGTATTACTATATATTCGAAAAATGCATCACTTTTCTACAAAGGCACTAAAATAAATATTGTTGACACTCCCGGCCATTCTGACTTCGGCTCGGAAGTTGAGCGAGTTCTCCGTTCTATAGACACAGTACTTCTGATAGTCGATGCTCAAGAAGGCCCAATGCCGCAAACTCGCTTCGTTCTAAAAAAGTCTTTGGAACTTGGACTGAAACCCATCGTCGTTATTAATAAAATAGACAAGCCGGCAGCTAGACCCGATTGGGTACATGAAGCCGTGCTTGAGCTCTTTCTAGAACTCGGCGCCAACAATGAACAGATAGAATTCCCTACTGTCTACGCTATCGGCAGAGAAGGCATCGCAAAGAAAAATCTTACTGACAAATCAAGCGACCTCACTTCGCTTCTTGATACAGTGCTTGAACACGTCCCCTCCTCCACCAAAGTTACGAAGGGTAAGGCCGCCTTATTGCAGCCTTTTAATTTAGCCTATGATAATTTCCTCGGCCGCCTGGCTATAGCCAGAATCTACGAGGGCGTACTCAAAACTGGAGAAAATGTCTGGGTCAAGAAACCTACCGGCGAGGAATATAAAGGCAAGATTACTAAACTCTTTACCTTCGAAGGAACCAAGCGTGTGGAAAGCCAAGAAGTGGTGGCGGGGGATATTTGCATGATTGCTGGACTCTCGGAGATATACATTGGCGATACCGTCTCGGGCACAGAAAATTTCGAAGCATTGCCAGCTATCAATGTGGACGAGCCAACTATTTCCCTCAACTTTCTCGTCAATAACTCCCCTTTTGCTGGACGTGAGGGTAAGTTCGTTACTGGCCGCCAGATCCGCGAACGCCTCGAACGCGAGCTTGAAGTGAACGTCGGTCTCAAAGTCGATTTCAGCACAAGCGATTACTATACGGTTTATGGCCGTGGCGAACTCCATATTGCTATTCTTTGTGAGAATATGCGTCGAGAAGGATTCGAACTTCAAGTTTCTCAGCCGAAAGTTATTGTTAAAGAAGAAAAGGGTGAAAAAACCGAACCATTCGAAGAGGTGCTCGTCGATGTCCCAGAAGAAATGAGTGGCAGTATAATCTCGGCTCTGACTGTGCGCAAAGCTCAACTTATGGATATGAAAACAGAAAATAATCAGACTCGTCTCACCTTCGAAGTTCCTACTCGAGGACTTCTCGGTTATCGCGGAGAGTTCGTGGTCGTAACAAAGGGTCTTGGTATTTTATCTTCTCGTTTTATCGGCTTTAGAAAATATGTTGGTGAGATTGATCATCATAATGTCGGAGCAATGATCTCGATGGAAGCTGGTAAGTGTCTCGCCTTCTCACTCGACAATCTCCAACAGCGCGGTGTTCTCTACGTCGGACCGAGCGCTGAAGTGTATGCCGGGCAAGTCATTGGTAATTCTTCTAAGGGTGAGGACCTCTACGTCAACCCAACTAAAGGCAAACAACTTACCAACATGCGCGCTTCCGGTTCTGATGAAGGCATCTTCCTCGTTCCTGCATGGAAATTGAGTATCGAGCGAGCCATGGAAGTTATGAATGATGATGAGTATATTGAGATTACACCCTCTTCCATACGTTTGCGAAAAATTTATCTTACTCAACAAGAACGTTCAAAAGCCCAAAGAAAGAGTTCGGTGCTAAAGGTCAGATTCTAGATGTTAGTGTAATTGGTAGCGCGGTCCTTTCGGTTATCTAAATTTTCTATACACAGAGGCGTTGCCTCCGTAGTTTTGTTATACTTAATGTATGACTTTAAGAAAACAGGCATTCGTCCCAGACGAATACTATCATTTATATAATCGTGGAACAGAAAAGAGATTGATATTTTTAGATAAAGAAGATTATGAGCATTTTTTATTTTTAATGTATATCTGCAATACCGAAAAAAGTATCGAGTTAAGAAGCATTGGTAAAAATTTTGATCGCGGAGAGACTATTATGGATATTGGCGCATATTGCCTGATGCCTAATCATTTCCATATTCTTGTTCGTGAAAAAATAGAAGGAGGAATTTCTAAATACATGCTCAAACTGATGACTAGTTACTCAATGTATTTCAATAAAAAATATGAAAGAACGGGTAAACTATATGAGGGAGTATTTAAATCAACTTATATAGGAAGTGATAGATATTTGAAATATTTGTACTCGTATATACACCTTAATCCCGCTAAATTGATAAATAAAAATTGGAGAGAGGGTAAGGTAAGAAATATCAATAATTTATTGAAACACGTCTTCTCTTATTCCTATTCAAGCCTGAACGAATACACTAACTCAAAATTCGAAATTACAAATCCATCAAAATTTCCCACTTATTTCAAAGAACCCGACGATCATAGAAGAGAATTGTTTGAATGGCTCAATTTTAATGATAGATAAGATTCGATATTAATACGGAGGCGTTGCCTCTGTGGTTCTAGAACCTAGCCATCAGAACCTGTTATAATGCTCTCATGTCAAAACTTGGAACCGATCCATACAAAGGGGTCAGAGACTTCTATCCGGAGGATATGGCGATCCAGAACTATATCTTCGACATTTGGCGTAAAACTGTCGAGAGTAAAGGATATGTTGAATATGGCGCATCTCCGCTGGAACCTACCGAAATTTATACCGAAAAATCAGGGGCGGAGATAATCAATGAACAAACTTTCACTTTCACCGATCGTGGTGACAGAAGTGTGACCTTGCGGCCAGAGATGACACCAACTCTTGCACGCATGGTGGCTGCGCGCCGCAGAAATTTGAAATTCCCCCTGCGTTGGTTTTCTATCCCAAATCTGTTTCGCTATGAGCGTCCCCAGCACGGTAGGAAACGTGAACACTGGCAACTCAATTGCGACCTTTTAGGCGTCGCTGGAATTGAGGCAGATAAAGAAGTTGTTTCTCTCGCTTACACTATTATGAAAGAATTTGGAGCAAAAGATGAAGATTTTGAGATCAGAATCAATAATTCTAATATTGACAGTTTCAAAGAAATCGTGCCAAATATAATCTCCGACCCCACTTTGGCCAGAGGGCAGACTTACTACACTGGGATAGTCTTTGAAATCTTCGATACAAACAAAGAAAATGGGCGGGCAATAGCCGGTGGAGGAAGATACGATAATCTCCTTGAAATGTTCGAAGTTGATCCTATACCTGCAGTCGGATTTGGTATGGGAGATGTCACTCTTAGAGACTTTCTTGAGACGCACGGTTTACCTACACATGCGTAAAATAGTTTTCGATATCGAAACAAAAAATTTTTTCCAGGATGTCGGCAAGAATGATCCGTCACTTTTAGACATTGCTCTGGTGGCTATCTATGATTCAGAAACTGACTCATATTCATCCTATTTAGAAAATGAATTCAATAAACTTTGGCCGATAATAGAACGCACCAATATGCTTATCGGCTTCAATTCTGACTACTTCGATATTCCTCTCTTGAATAAATACTACCCCGGAGATTTAACGAAAATAAAAAGTCTAGACATATTAAGGGAGATTAAAAATTCTTACGGCCGACGAATGCGACTTGATCAACTGGCTGAAGGAACACTGGGGAAAAATAAGTCCGGAGGTGGCGCGGATGCTATGAACTGGTGGAAAGCGGGTAACGTGGAGAAAGTCCGATCTTATTGTATCGACGATGTCAGGATTACCAAAGAACTCTACGATTATGCCCTCACCAATAATAAACTCATTTTCAAAGAAGGTGGAACTCTAAACGAAATCAAATTAGATACTTCAGACTGGGAGAGACCCAATAATCATAAACTCACTTTTTCTATGCCATTTTAAATGCTATAATTTCTACTTAATACAAAATTATGGAACAAAATACACAAAATAAATATCTTATCCCATTAGCTATCGTGGTGGCGGGCGCGTTCGTCGCCATTGCCATTTATTTCGGTGGCTCGACCCCTCAACTAGGTTCAGAGCAAGTAGCATCACCTACTACAGATATAGATATTGCTTCTGTCACGACAACAGACCATATCGTCGGTTCGAGATCCGCGGCTTTAGTAATAGTTGAGTATTCAGATACCGAATGTCCTTACTGTAAAGTTTTCCACAATACTATGAAGGAAATAGTGAGCACTTACAGCGGGCAAGTCGCTTGGGTTTACAGACATTTCCCCATCGCCCAATTGCATACCAAGGCACCCAAGGAAGCAGAAGCCACAGAATGCGCTAATGAACTCGGCGGCAATCAAGCTTTCTGGAAATATATTGACAAACTTTTCGAAATCACCAATTCCAATGATTCACTTGATCCAAGTGAACTGCCGAAAATCGCAACAACTATAGGACTGAACGGAACCGCATTTAACGCCTGTCTCTCAAGCGGCAAATATGCCGAATTTGTTACAAAGAGTGTAGAAGAAGCTGTTAAGGCAGGCGCGCGAGGAACACCTTACTCTGTGATTGTTTCTAAAAATGGCACGAAAACAATCATAAACGGAGCTGAACCGATTGAGATGGTCAAGAGTAAGATTGATACCCTTCTAAAATAACTTTAGACTTTCCTCATAAGATACTCAAATATCGCGTACATCGCGTAGGTATCAAGATTGCAGTACTCTCTCAGATCATCCATTATCTGGTTTTTCTTTTCCGAGTTTTTATTCTGCAATACGATTTCCATCCAAACA
The DNA here is from genome assembly GCA_001825315.1 of Candidatus Zambryskibacteria bacterium RIFCSPHIGHO2_02_FULL_43_14. Lineage (GTDB taxonomy): Bacteria > Patescibacteriota > Minisyncoccia > Phycocordibacterales > Zambryskibacteraceae > UBA5004. Next base: position 16,153 of record MHVR01000012.1, on the reverse strand, counting down.
CGCTGGGCCTGACCTCCGTTAGAAATACTTAACTCTTTGTAACTGAACTCCGGGAGAAGCGCCGGCAAGACCCACTTTATCGAAGCCTTGCCGAAAAAATCTTTATCCACGAACCATCCTTTGGAAAACGGAACCATTAGGTCAACCATCCTCTCATTTAATCCCGCTAAGAATTTTTCATATTTAGGATGCATTTGCCCCATTTCTTTATTCCTGCTTTTTTCGAAAGTCATGTACCACGAAATGACGGAACCTTCGGCACCAAAATTGTTTTGCAGATGTTCGAGAAGAAACGGTACAGGATCAGAATTGTCCGTATGCAAGTATTCTTTGTGTGTCAATTTACCCCCCGGTTTATCTAAAATATGGAGAGAATATTGGAAAGGCACTTGCTGATACGGCCGATATCCGTCGAAAGCTGGTATCACACCGGCCAGTGTCTCGTAATCAAGGAAATAGAGCGGATATTTTAGAGTATCCAGAAAATCTCTGATTTCTTCACCGTTAATATGCTGGATTCCGGACTTCATGGCTTCGACTTGTCTCATCTGTTTTTCCGTCAGCGGGCCATCAAGCGGTATGTCATGTAGAAGCTCTATGCCATTGTTTTCAAGCCACGCAATAGTTTTTGGATCAGAACCGGCGAGTTTATAGATGCTGTACTTGGGAAACTCCCCTTTTATAGCTTGCATTATACCAAGCCACTCTTCCATCACATCCGCACCCTGTTTGAGATAGCGCGGTGAAAGATCGGGCATTTCTTTTTTCTTAAGTACTTCAAAAGCTTTAGAGATGTTCTCTTTCGTCTCATCAAAAATCTCTCGTACTTCTTCCGTAACATCTGATTTTTCGGTAATACCGACAGGATCGATCTCGCCCTGTCTCACGTATTTATTATTCACATGCAAGACAAACATATTGCGTACAGAGAATCCGGCTTTCTCGAGTACAATGGTTTGAAAAGCAAGGTCAGGAATATGTTCAGGTTTAACGCTGGTGGAAGACTTGATTTCATATAGATTGTAAGTCTTGTCCCCTACCCGCTCTAACACGTCGAAAATAGAGGTTATGTTATCAGCTTCGACTCTGCCCTGAAGTATTAATCCTGTACCCTTTTTGATTTCTTTTTCCGTAAGCTCTGGAAGAGCATAGTACTTGGTACCACTGAAGTCAGTGCCATTTTTATAACCAAGCTTAACCGCGCCCTTAAAAAGCTTCTCGGCATATTGCTCGAAGAGAGTGCCTTCGTCGAAAAGCGCTTGCAGACCTTCATCCGGTAGAGGTAACTTATTCTTGTCGTACTTCTTAAGCCACAGCCACGCCGGATGCTTCAGAAACATCATGAATTCTGATTTCGAGATGACCATTGCAAATTAAATTATTTCTTCAATACCAATACCTAAATCTCTGCATATCTTTCTAGCTGTAAAAGTATTTACTTCAGAATGTCTCGGCACCGAGGTAGCACGCTTGCTCGCGATGTTGACGAAAATACTGTGATTCGAGCCTTCCCGCACAAGAGTACATCCTGATTTTCTCAAGTGGCGAATCAGGTCGATTCTTTTCATATCACTAAACTACTACTGACTCTCGAATGATATTTTTCCTTGACTTCGGTCTATTGATCAGACGATTTTCCTCAATAACCAAAGCGAGGGCTTCTTTGAGATTTTCTCGCGCTTCCTTAATAGTTCTGCCCTGCGTATTTACTCCTGACATTTCTTCAACCCAAGCGGCATACCACTTACCGGTTTTCTTATATACTGCTGTGAATGAGTTCTTTTTCATGTGATTGATATTATCATAAGACTGGTTTATAGTCATTCTACTGCAACTCTAAACACCTAGTCTAAAATATGGTTTAAAATCATGGTTTTCCATTAAGTTAGTTTTAATCTCTTCACAGACCCGCCCTTTCTTCATACCTATCTTTTATTTTAATATCCTCTTAGTCTATTAATCTTCTCGTGTTGTCTTATTTTTTCGTGCGCTTTGGCTTCTATCTGACGAATACGCTCGCGTGTGACACCGAAGACCTTTCCTACTTCTTCTAGAGTATGAGTATAGCCGTCCTGAAGTCCGTGGCGCATTTCCAAAATTTTGCGCTCTTTAGGAGGCAAGTCGTTCAAAATTTCTTTAACTTGGTCGGAGATAATACGCCGCGAGGAATCTTGGTCTGGTGAGAGAATTTTATCGTCAGCTAGAAAATCTCCGAGCTTACTTTTACCATCATCTTCATCTCCCACCGGACTTTCAAGAGAGACCGTGGATTGATCGATTTTCTCAATCTGGTAAATTTTTTCCACATCTAAATTCATTTCCAGAGCAATTTCTTCTTGTAATGGCTCTCGGCCCAGATCTTGAGTCAGGCGTCGGACCACTTGCTTGTATTTGGCAATAGTTTCAACCATGTGCACTGGTACACGAATAGTGCGAGACTGGTCGGCCAAGGCGCGCGTGATAGCCTGCCTAATCCACCAAGTTGCATAAGTCGAAAATTTAAAACCCTTAGTCCAGTCAAATTTCTCTACTGCTTTATATAGTCCTAGATTTCCCTCTTGAATAAGGTCAAGGAGAGTGAGGTCGGGACTGCGATTGGCGTATTTCTTGGCAATCGATACCACCAAACGGAGATTTGCCTTCATCAAGAGATTCTTAGCATCCATATCGCCCCCTTCAATCCTTTTTGCAAGCTCTTTTTCCATCGAGCCGGCAATAAGAGGATATTGACCGATTTCTCTAAGATACATTTGAATAGAATCGTAAGACGAGTCACCCCTCGAATAAGTATAGCGTTTACTAGTTTCTTCTTCTGGCATTTCGAGTAACCCGCCACCTTCCAGAATATCAACGCCAAGAGTATGGAGCTTCTCATACAGTTCATCAAGAAATACGATATTGGTCTCAATGGTCGGAAATTCTTTTAAGATTTCGTCATAAGTGACAAAGCCGCGCTCCTTGCCGTGCGAGACCAAACGTTCCACCTTGAGAGCTTCATCGACTTTTTTTTTGGTAAGCACCTTAGTCTTTGGTTTTTGCTTCTTGAGCTTACGGATCTTTTTTGTACGCTTGTTTCCACTTTTTCGGCGGATTGTCGATGAGGCGATTTTTGCTGGTCGTTTTTTAACGGCCACTTTCTTCCTCTTATTTTTTTGTTTCTTATTTTTTCTCATTCCGTTAGAAGGTTCTTTATTCTACAACATTTTCTTACTTTCTTCGAGCTCCCCAATTTGACTATGTAGAGTCTTAATTTCTTTAGTCAGGATTGCAATCAACTTATTATCTTTAGATATTTCCGCTTTTGAGAGTTTGGAGAGTAGCTGACTAAGCTTATCGCGCAACATTACACTAGAGAGATTATTCTTGAGTTCATCCTCTTCTTTCTTAAGTAAAGTTGTTTCCGGAGCAAATTCTGGTAACTCTTTCTGCCAAAGTTTGATTTCAGCTAGACGTCCTTCAATTTGCTCTCTCTGTGATGGAGATGACATTTCCTTGACATCTATGTCGAGCCTTTTTTCATTAATAAGATTCTGTTTTAAAAAAATATCAGATCTCTTAATCTTCTTCAAATCCTCCCAGAGTGTTTCCTCTTTTATACCCGTACGCTTGGCTATCATAGAGATAAAATGAGATTGTTCAATGGCACTGTCGATAAGTTTCACCATTGGCAAAATTCTTTTCTCAATCTGTTTACCAAACTTTCTTGGGTCCATTTCTTTCCCTTCGACTTTATTAAAGAAAAATTCCACCGCCGGTAACGATTGGCGAAGAATATTTTTCCACTCTTCGGGATTTTTCTTTATCACTTCGGCAGGATCTTGGCCCTCCGGTAAATTTGCCACTTTTACTTCAAGTCCCAAGGAGGATCCAAGTTCGTTTGCTCTCTCCATCGCTTTCTCCCCGGCTGAATCGCCATCAAACGCGAGAATAATTCTGGAAGAAAAACGTTTGAGACGCTCAAGATGCTCGCGGGTAAAAGCGGTACCGGAAGTAGCTACAGTATTGAGAACTCCAACCTGATATGACAGAATTAGATCTATCTGCCCTTCGACGAGTACTGCGTAGTTTTTTTTGCGTATCTGATCCTTAGCCTTATCCAAACCGTACAACACTTCACTTTTGGTAAAAAGAATGGTATCCGGACTATTTAGATACTTTGGTTCTGTCTCTTTTACCAAAGCACGACCAGAGAAAGCAATAACCCTACCATTCTGATCAAACAAGGGGAAAATTATACGGTCCCGAAATACATCGTACGGATCACTGCCACCTTCTTTCAGCTTAGCCAGACCCGCCTTAAGAATTACTTCTTTATCATAACCAAGACTTTGGAGATAACCATAGAGTAAACGCCATTCTTCTGGCGCATAACCTATATGCCACTTTTTAATAGTCTCGTCGTTTACTCCCCGGGAAACGATGTATTCGAGGGCAGATTTGTTATCCTCCAACTTTTTTTCAAAGAATGAGGTGGCTTCTTCCAGGACATTAAACACCTTATCTTTCTCTGTCTTAGATTCGGACCTTTGGTACTCCAATTCTACCCCCGCCTTCTCTGCCAAAAGTTTAAGAGCTTCACGAAAATCAAGACCCTCCATTTGTTCCACAAAAGTAAAGATGTCTCCTTTGACACCACAACCGAAACAGTAGTAACTCTGACGCATCGGCGAGACAAAGAAAGACGGAGTTTTTTCGTTATGGAAAGGACAACGCGCCTTGAAACTAACTCCCGCTTTTTCAAGTTTGATATATCCTGAGATTACCTCGGCTATATCTAATCTTTCTTTAATGGTGTCGACATCGCCTCGCATATCAGTTTTTCTTTATAACCATCTTTGAAACTGGTGCCAGCCGGGATGAGGCGACCGATGATGACATTCTCTTTCAGACCAATGAGATTATCTACAGCACCGCGGATGGCGGCTTGAATTAGCACACGAGGCGTATGCTGGAACGAAGCGGCAGAAAGGAAACTGGCACGGGAAAGTGAGACTTCTGTGATGCCCATAATAACAGCATCGGCAGTTGCCTCTTTTAAGCCTTTCACTTTAATTTGATTGTTAGTCTTTATTAGTCCGGAAACTTCAACAACATCTCCACGGGTAAAATGAGTATCCCCTGAATCTTTAATCTTGCGACGAGCAAACATTTGACGCACGATTAGTTCGATATGTTTATGAGAAACAGCGGCGCCCTGAAGTTCATAAAGTTTTGAGACTTCATGGATGATGTAATTTTCCGTCTTTTCCCGACCAGCGTAACGGAAGAGCTCGTCAAGATCTGCCGAGCCATCGGTCAAAAGGTCGCCCTTAGAAACGCGTTGTCCCACCTGCACCAAGTTTGCTCTCGAAACCGCAACCGTATATTCATTATCAAGTTTTTTACCTTTTACTTCGCCAATCTCTGGCGTGACCACAATCAATCTGTCATGACCAAGCACCTTAATTTCAGTAACTACTCCGTCAAGATGACTGATAACCGTTGGATTTTTAGGTTTACGTTTCTCAAAAATTTCTTCAACACGCGGTAGACCGGCAGTAATATCACCGCCAGCCGAAGCAATACCACCGGCGTGGAAAGTGCGCATGGTGAGTTGAGTACCAGGCTCGCCGATAGCTTGAGCAGCCACTGTTCCAACTGCCTCCCCTAGTTCAATCGGCCTGTTATTCCCAAGGTCAACGCCATAACACTTAACACACAGACCATGGATAGATTTACAAGCTAAAGGCGAACGTACGTGTGCAGATTCGACCGATGATTTATCGATAACCTCCGCATCTTTCTTGGTAATAAGATGCCCACGCGCAAATAACAGAGACCCTGTGCTGTCGAGGAGATCAGTGGCTATAAATCTGCCTTTAATATTTTTCGAGAGTGGCATTTCAATACCGGAAGCGGTCTTTTTGTGAATAGTTGTACCTTCTTTGGTGCCGCAATCATTTTCAGTAACAATCTCATCTTGCGCCACATCGAAAAGACGACGGGTAAGGTAACCCGCTTTCGCTGTGTTGAGAGCGGTGTCAGTAAGACCCTTTCGAGAACCGTGAGTGGTAATAAAGTATTCAAGCGGAGTTAGACCTTCTTTGTAACAGGAGAGAATTGGAAACTCGAGGGCATCGCCAGAAACATTTTGAATAATGCCTTTCATGCCAGCCATTTGATTGAAGTGAGGAAAAGAACCTCGAGCACCGGAGTACGCAATATCGTAAACAGAATCTCTTATATCTAGAGTTCCAGGAATCAGTTTTTCTACTTCAGATTTAACACCTTGCCAAACTTCTACTGATTTCTGGATGCGTTCAGACTCTGAAAGAAGTCCTTCTCTATAGTTTTCCACGATAACATTTATTTCCTTATGGCCTTTTTCAATAATAGCTTTTTTACCTTCAGGAATTTTGATATCATCAAGTCCCCACGTAACTCCAGAAAGAGTAGCATAGCGAAAACCGAAGTTTTTTATCTTATCCATAATTGGTGGGAGATTGTCAATGCCATAGCGTTCGATTAAATCATCAACCAACTCTGACATTCTTTTGCGATCCAGTTCGTGGTTCAAGAATGGATAATCTTTTGGTAAGATACCATTAAATAGAAGCCGCCCGACAGAAGTCTCAAACATTTTACCTCCGAATTGCTTGTATCTTTCTGTATTCGTAGGTAAAACAAAAATTTTAGTACGTAGAGAAATCACGTCGAATTCGTATGCGGTAATAGCAGCATTTGGACTCGAGTAATACCTATTCTCCCCCTTCTCTCCCGAAAGAGTGCGAGTCATCCAATAACAACCGAGTACAATGTCGAGTAATTTGGCCGAAACCACCGGTTCACCATTGCCGGGCTTGAGAATATTTTTGTCTGCGGCCATAACTAAACGCGCCTCGACCTGCGCTTCTTCCGAAAGAGGAACATGGACAGCCATCTGATCACCATCAAAATCAGCGTTGAAAGCGGTACAAACTAAAGGATGAAGTTGGATAGCATTACCCTCGATAAGTACTGGTTGAAAAGCCTGAATACCAAGACGATGAAGGGTGGGGGCACGGTTTAAGAGTACGTATTTGCCACGAATAACCTCTTCGAGAATGGCCCAGACTTCCGGAATAGCATCTTCAATGAGACGACGGGCACCGGGAATATTATAAGAAAGTTCACGTTTTAAAAGTTCAGAGATGATGAACGGCTTAAACAGTTCGAGAGCCATATGTTTCGGTAAACCACATTGATGAAGTTTCAGCTCCGGACCAACCACAATAACCGAACGGCCTGAGTAGTCAACGCGTTTACCCAACAAATTTTGTCTGAAAAGACCTCTTTTACCCTTAAGATTATCTGACAGAGACTTAAGAGGTCGGCGCTGAGATTGATTACCAGAGATACTTGAATGTCTAATGGTATTATCGATCAAAGCATCCACTGCTTCCTGGAGAATTCTTTTCTCATTGCGCAAAATAACATCTGGAGCATTTATCTCTTTAAGCTTTTTAAGACGATTATTACGATTAATCACGCGACGATAAAGATCGTTGACATCGGATGTGGCATAGCGTCCGCCGTCCAAAGGCACCATCGGGCGAATAGCTGGTGGGACAACTGGAATACGTACCAGAAACATCCACTCTGGTCTAATACCAGCATTGATCATCCATTGGATAGTGCTAATACGTTTGTTCATACGAGAAATTTCCGTCGAGGGAGAATGCTCTAGCTCTATGGTTAAGTCCTTAAGCAATTTATTTAGATTAATATCCTTCAAAATATTATGGATTGCCTCCGCGCCAATTCCCGCTTCGAAGATAGTCGGATACTTTACAGACGAGCGGTGATATTCGATTTCATTAAGTACTTTTCCCGGTACCAAAGATTCGATATCACGCCGAGTAGCAAGCGCCAATTCCTTGAGAGCTAGTTTGCTTTTGTCATCTTGAAGAGTTTTGACTTTGGCTTTAAATTCGGATTCCAGATCTTTGAGTACTCGGGTTTTTTCCACCTCGGAGACAGAAGTAACAATATAACCAGCAAAGTAAATAACTTTTTCAAGGTCTGATACGGGAACACCCATTACCAAAGAAATTCGTGATGGAACATTTTTTAAAAACCAAATGTGAGCTACTGGAGTGGCGAGTTCTATATGGCCCATACGCTCACGTCGCACTATAGAGCGCGTAATCTCAACACCGCATTTTTCACAAATGATACCCTTATATCGAATTCCGCGATATTTACCACAATAACATTCAAAATCTTTATCGGGACCAAAAATCTTTTCATCAAAAAGACCATTGCGTTCACTTCTTTGAGTGCGGTAGTTGATGGTCTCCGGTTTAGTCACCTCGCCGTATGACCACTCCTTGATTCTTTCAGGGGAGGCAAGCTTGATACTTATAGCATCAAATTGGACATCTCCGCTTGATTTCATTTTATAATTACTCATTGTTTTGAGGATTATCCAACTTCTTCTTCAATTCCACATCAAGCGCGAGACCACGAAGATTGTTTAAGAGAACGTTGAACGAAGCGGGCAGATGTGGCTCGGGGATCTTCTCTCCTTTAACTATAGCGTCGAAAGCGATGGAACGACCGAGAATATCATCTGATTTAATAGTCAACATTTCGCGTAGAGTGTGACTTGCCCCGTGACCCAGAAGCGCCCAGACTTCCATCTCTCCAAAACGTTGACCGCCATTCTGGGCCTTGCCACCCAGTGGCTGTTGGGTGATAAGTGAGTATGGACCGATAGAGCGCATGTGTATTTTATCTTCAACCATATGATGAAGTTTGAGAATATACATGTAACCGATGGCAATTTCCTGATTAAAAGCCTCACCAGTGCGACCGTCGAAAAGCTTAACTTTGCCGGATTCTTTAAAATTTGCCTTTACCAGTTCTTCTTTAATCTCATCCTCGGTCGCACCGGCAAAAGGTGGCACGATGGCCTGATAGTTTAGAGCATGTGCAGCCAAACCCAAGTGCATCTCCAAAATCTGTCCGAGGTTCATACGAGAAGGTACTCCCAAAGGAGTAAGAATAACATCGATAGGCGTACCGTCACTCATATAAGGCATATCTTCAATCGGCAGAATCTTAGAAATGACACCTTTGTTACCATGCCTGCCCGCCAGCTTGTCACCCACCGAGACATTTCTTAACTGCGCCACTTGAATGTAAATCTGTTTGAGAATGCCTGAATCAAGCTTATCCCCTTTCTCGCGGCTAAATATTTGCACCGAGATAACTCTACCTCGTTTACCTCCTTCCATGCGCTTGGAAGTATCTTTGACATCTCGGGCCTTCTCGCCAAAGAGCGACCTAAGTAAACGCTCTTCTGGAGTCAGTTGAGATTCGCCTTTGGGAGTAATTTTGCCAACTAAAATATCTCCGGGACGCACCTCCGCACCAACTCTAATGATGCCATCTTCAGCTAAGTTTTTGAGTTTTGATTCTCCGACATTCGGAATATCACAAGTAGTCATCTCGGGACCGAGTTTGGTGTCGCGTACAGCTATACTAAACTCTTCGATATGAATTGAAGTAAATTTAGACTTCTCGACCAAACGTTCGGAGATGATGATGGCGTCTTCGTAATTAGCTCCAGACCAGGACATAAAAGCAACCAACACATTCTGACCAACAGACATCTGACCGCCAGACGAAGAAGAAGTATCCGCCAACACGGTGCCCTTTTTAATCTTCTGTCCCAGTTCGACTGAAGGTCTTTGATGAAAAGCGGTAAAACCGTTGGTCATGGAGAAATTAACCAACGGAAATTTGTGATTATTACCCTTATTATCTTTTATCATTACCAATTTACCATCTACATAAGAGACCACCCCATCCACATTTGAGAAAATAACTCTACCGGTATCACGAATAGCCACTTCTTCTATACCAGTGGAGACCAATGGCGCCTCCGGAATAATGCACGGTGTCGCCTGTTTTTGCATATTTGAACCCATGAGTGCTCTATTGGCATCATCGTGATTAAGAAATGGAATCATTGAAGTGGCTATGGAGAAAGCCTGATTAGTAGCCACGTCAATGAAATCAACCTCGGCGCGGGGAAGCGTCTGTGGTGTACCTTTGACACGTACTTCCACTAATTCGGGGATAATTTTACCTGTCCCATTTTTTGTGGGGTCATCTTCGATAGGTGTTGCCGCATGAGCAATGCTGAAATTTTCTTCTTCCAAAGCATTGAGATACTTAATCTCTCCGGTAATTTTGCCATCTTTAACAACTGCATAAGGGGTTTCAATCATGCCAAAGTCATTGATACGAGCATATGCGGCCAAACGCAAAATGAGACCGATGTTTGGACCCTCCGGAGTCTGAATTGGGCAGAGACGACCATAGTGCGAAGGGTGGACATCGCGCACTTCATAACCGGCACGAGCGCGATTGAGACCGCCTGGACCAAGAGCAGAGACCGTACGAAGATGTTCGAGCTCTTCAAGAGCGTTGGTTTGCTGCATAAATTGTGAAAGCTGGTTAGTGGTGAAAAATTCTCTCATCCTGGCTTGCAACGGTTTGGGGGAAATAAACTGCACCGGCAAAGTCACGTCAGTATCAATAGTAGACATCCTATTTTGGATGTTTCTTTTGATCTGGGCCATGCCGACACGAATCTTCTGTTGGAAAAGTTCGCCCACGAGACGTACTCTGCGAGAACCCAAGTGATCAATATCATCTTCTATCGAGCCCGGAGTGTTATTGAGGTGAATGATATGAGAGATGATAGAAACAAGATCAGAAAGTGAGAGAGTACGACGTTCAATCTCTTTTGTAGTCTCTTCGATACCAAAACGATTATTGAACCGAAAACGACCAACGCGAGAAAGGTCGTAGCGATCCTTATCGAAAATAGAGCGCACGAACTCACGAGCGTTATCAGCAGCAGCCAAGTCGCCATCGCGCAAACGTTTATGGATTTCTATGCAAGCTTCATCAATACTAGTGGTATGATCTTTCGCCAAAGTTTTCTCAATATGGTGTTTGGCTCCATCAATACCATTAAAAAGCGCCAGAATTTTCTCATTAGAGACCGCGCCATATGAACGTAAAAGAATAGTGATTGGAAATTTTCTTTTGCGGTCAATACGCGCATAAATAGTACCGTCGAAGTCGGTCTCGAGTTCAACCCACGCTCCACGGCTGGGGATAATTTTGGCACCGAAAGTTTTCTTACCCTTTAATTCTTGGGCAGTGAACGAAACCCCGGTCGAACGAGCAAGTTGAGGCACTACCACACGTTCTATGCCAGAAATGATAAAGGTACCGTGTGTTGTCATGAGCGGGAAATCAGCCATAAAGATTTCCTGCTCTTTCTCCGTCTTCATAATCAAGTTCTTAAGCATGACTCGCACCTTTAAAGGCGCCTCGTAAGAAAGTTTTCTGTCCTTGGCGGTATATTCATCAAACTTTGGTTCCGCTAATTCAAAGTTAACAAAATCAAGTTGAAACTTTCTTTCCGAGAAATCTTTAATAGATGAGAACTCTTCAAAAACTTCTTTAAGACCTTTTTCAATCAACCACTTGAAAGACTCAACTTGCGAAGTTACCAGATTCGGTGTTTCAGTCAATGGTTTTCTAAATCGACCGAAATACTTCTTCGATCTGGACGTGGAATTGGCAGATTTTAGAGATACAGGTATATTCATAAAACAAAAAAATCCAAAGCACTCCGCTTTTTACCGTGCTTGCGAAAAAAATTATTAATTTGTACCAAAAACCCCCCCTCCGCCATAACTCAATCGTTGTCGCTATCCTACCTTAGTACCCTATTTTCTGTCAAGCCTTTGTACTAGTCCAGCACCTTTGAGACTTTTCGGCTGATAATTGATTGCAAATATACCTTAAAGGAGAAATTAAACCAAGAGACCAGTGAGGACGTCTGGTGTTGTACCAGAGGAGCCAGTTTATAAGTTTTTCGTTGAATTGGTCTATGTCATAAGCTAAGAGGTATCGGTGCTCTTTAATGAAAGCATCCGAGAGGGTACGGTTGAATCTTTCTATCTCTGAGTTTTGCTTGGGAGATCTAGGGTAAGTGTTAAAGTGGATGATATTTTCTTTTCCCAAATAGAGATGAAAATGTTTTTCAAACTCTGAACCGTTGTCTGTTTGGACTGCTATAAGCTCGAGAGGTGCCACTTTCTTGAATTTCTGCATAAAATCAGTGGTAGCGCTTGAAGAGTGATTTTTATAAGCATAAGCAAAAGCAAACTTCTTGTCTTTGTCCATAGCTGTCACGATGTATCTTTTAATACCATTGGTGAAGCGCACAATGGTGTCTGCTTTCACTAAACCACCTTGATGTCCTTTGGAGCGCAGTTTGGTGCGTTTGATAACAGTTTTCTCTCTGAATGAGTCTGATTTAGCATAGTACGAGAGTTTAGTAGATGAAGGTAGCCTACCTTTCTTCTTGAGGTCTAGAAGCATCCGGCCCACAGTGGAAGCTGAAAGATTAGCCACTCCATCTTCCTTCATCAGAGTTGAGAGCTTGTCTTTGGAGAGATGCGGGTCGTATTTTCTTTCATTGATAATGAATTCTTCCACTGCTTGAGGCACTATTCTCTTTCTTTTAGTCTTGGGAGTAGTATTTTTCTTATTTAAGGCATCTAGCTTACCTAAAGATTCTTCTAAAGCTTTTTGCCACCGGAACAGGGTGGCTCGAGAAACTCCAAAAGCTTCTTTGGTCGCTTGAGTGCCATACTTCTCCCAGAACGCTAAAATCCTCACTCTTTTCTTGGCTTCTTCGGTAATCATATACCGGAAGCGTATCACTCTCTCCCAAGTACTGATAAACCCCTTGGTCCCTCGAAACTTGTTGAAATATGCCATTTTGAGCTCTTAATTCAGAGTCTCATATGTTTCTGAACTTGTGCAGCCTTCGTCAAAAATGCGAAGGGGACAACACTGAAGTCGTCCCCTTATTTTGTGATGTTGTCGAGAACTTCACGCACTCGTCGTCGAGTCGCAGTTCAGACACTTCCACATATCGCCACTCCGGATCATGATTGCTCCGCACGTGCTACACGGAGGAGAATCGAGATTGAGAGATGGAACCGGTATGGGCGAGACATTCTCTCGCGTAGGTAGCAAGAACTTGAGTTCCAGCCACCGAAAGACGTAATCGACGATTGACGCAAACCGGATCTCCGGATTCTTCGTCACTCCCGACGGTTCGAAGCGTGTGTGGCGGAATTTGTCGACCAGTACCTGTAGTGGCACTCCGTACTGCAGCGCGCATGAGATCGCCTGTGCGAAGGCGTTCGCGAAGCCCGAAATCATCGGCTCCTCCTTCGCTATCGTCAGGAAAATCTCACCCGGCTGGCCGTCCTCGAACAGATCAACTATGATGTACCCTTCGTGTCCAGCGATGTCAAATTTGTGCGTAATTGCCTTCCGCTCATCCGGAAGCGTTCGCCTGTTTACTGTTAACACCTGCATGACAACCTCCTATTCGTCCTTACGAAACACTACGTTCTGTGGTGATATTAGCAAAAAGGCAACAAAAATCAAACTATTTTCTACTCTTTTTCCACTCCTCTATTTTGGCTTGATGGCCTGATAAAAGAATCTTAGGCACACGGTATTTTTTATCTTTGTAAGAAAAAATTTCAGGGCGAGTGTAAACTTCGCTCGATGAAATACGTCTCTCCTCAATAGAATCGAGATTACCGAGCACTCCCCGCACTTGTCGAGCGATAACGTCGAGAATAATCATGGCTGGCAGTTCTCCTCCTGTAAGCACAAACGGCCCGACTGATATCTCGTCCATTTTAAAAACTTTTTTGACCCGCGCATCGATTCCCTCATATCTACCACAGACAATTATTAAATACTTATATTTTTTCGCAATTTTCTGGGCATATTGATTTGTAAGTTGTTTGCCTGCTGGCGATAGAAAAATGATTTTAGGCGCTAGGGACTTGGGGTTAGTGGCTAGCTTGGATTTCTTAATTGCAGATTCAATTGCTTTAACCACAGGCAGAGCTTCGATTACTAGCCCCGGTCCTCCCCCGTAAGGAGGTTTATCTACTCTCTTCCATTTATTCTCAACGAAATCGCGTGGATTATAGAAAGAGACTTTTATCTTTCTATCTTCTATGGCACGCTTCAAAATAGACTCACCGAGATAAGAGCTAAACCCCTTTGGAAAAAGCGTGATGATATGGAAATGCATTTTATCCTGAGCTTGTCGAAGGATTACTCAAGATTCAAATCTTCCATTGCTTCGTCGAGAGTTTTGGAAGTATTAGGAACAATGGGTCCTCGCCTCTCTTGCCACGACTGCGCACTTGCTCCAGCGGGTTCATTAATCTTAAGATTTATGCGAGCATTGTTCTTCATACCCACCACACGCAGAAGAATCCTGATGGCCTTGGCTGTATTGCCAGACCGACCTATAACCTTACCCATATCATCAGGATGTACATCCAAAGTCATCAGCACACCCATTTCATCAACGGTTCTCCTAATTTTAATATCGTCGGGATGACTCACTAATGCTTTCACGACATATTCGAGAAACTGTACATCATCATTCATATTCTTTCAGTTAAAAAATAATCAGACGGTCTTTTCTTCTTCGGTAACCACCTTCATTGTAACATCCTCTGCCAATACAGGCACTTCTTCTGGGACAGAGGTCTTTTCCGGCATTTCTTTTTGTACTACCTTATTTTCTACTTTCGTTACTGGAGCTTTCTTAGACTTGGCCGAAACATTAATTTTCTTGGCATTTATAATTCTGTGTTTTACCAAAAGATTGTGAACTGTATCAGTTGGATTAGCCCCTGTAGAAAGCCAGTGTTTGATGCGTTCGGCATCTATAGAATCGGTTGATTTGCGGGGATCGTAGGAACCGAGCACTTCTTTGAAACGTCCACTCTTGGTGCTGTTTTTCGAGTCAGTCAGAACAAGTCGAAAACTCGGCTCATGTACCCGACCTATCCTCTGCAACCTGATTTTAAGCATTATGAGACATTATCATAAATTCTTCTCCGCTTCAAGAAACTCCTCTATACCTCCGTTCAGAACTTTTTCCACATCCCGTACCTCCACGTTAGTACGATGATCTTTGACCATCTTATAAGGATGAAGGACGTATGAGCGAATTTGATTCCCCCACTCTATTTGAGTAGTTTTAGAAATATACATCCCCTTTTCTTTCGCCCTGCGTTCTTCTTCAAGCAATTTATAGAGCTTGGCCTCGAGCAGTATTTGCGCTTTTTCTCTGTTTTGCGCTTGAGAACGTTCGGATTCGACATGAACCGCCAAATTTGTAGGAATATGAACTAGGCGTACTGCCGTCTCGCGCTTATTGACGTTTTGTCCACCAGGGCCACTCGATTTCGAATATTCGGTTTTAATATCTTCCAGCAGGATTTTTACTTCACCTATCCGCTCAAACTTCGGGATAATCTCCACCATTGAGAACGAAGTGTGCCGGAGTTGCTTAGCATTAAAAGGCGAGATGCGCACCAGACGGTGCACGCCGGATTCGTTCTTTAATGTACCGTAAATGTTTTTACCATTTATCTCGAGAGTAATATTTCGGTAGCCACCGTGGTCGTTTTCATTCTTATGAATTACCGAGTAACCCCATTTTTTCTTATCAAAAAACTTCAAATACATTTCCAAAAGAATACGGGAAAAATCTTCGGCATCATCTCCTCCAGCACCAGAAAAAATGGTCATAATCGCTCCACCCTTGTCATACTTTCCCACTCCTCTCAATTTATCTTTCCATTCTTCAAGCTCTTTAATTTTGGCTTGAGCCTCGTCCTTGTTGTTCCAAAAATAGACAGAGCTCATATCTCGCTCAATTTCTTCTATTTTCTTTTTTATGTCTTCCGGTTTAAACATGGGCGCTTCTTGAACAAGACTTAGACAAGACTTGTGCCTATCTTAGCAAAAAAAGATACGTATGCTATTTAGCAAGCACCGAAATGTAAGACCTGAACATTGTTTTGTTGAACAGCTACACAGTAGTTTGAATATGTCTTACCGTCTACACCACAAACTGGATTATAAACGGTGGTACAAGCAACTTGATTAACAGGGGATTGGGTCTGAGTCGATGTTTGAGTCGTCCCTCCAGTGACAGTAAAGCTACCATTGGTGACACTGGCTAGTTTGTCTTGACCGGCTCCGG
>MHVR01000011.1 GCA_001825315.1 Candidatus Zambryskibacteria bacterium RIFCSPHIGHO2_02_FULL_43_14 | reverse complement strand
ATTTACTGGACGCTATGTAACTAATCCAGCCACCAAAGAAAAGATTCCTGTCTGGGAAGCAGAATACGTGATGTCGGACTACGGCACCGGTGCCATCATGGCCGTGCCAGCGCACGACCAGCGCGATTTCGAATTTGCTAAGAAATACGATCTTCCTATTAAAAGTGTTATTGCCCAGGTTTTTATCGGAGACAAACAAGATAATAAGATCAAAAGTATTCTTCTTGAGATTTTGGATTTATCAGCTGAGCATTCTAAACGATTGATCGTAAGTGGGGGATGGGCAGTAGACATCCTATTAGGTCGTAGAGTTCGCATGCATGAAGATATCGATCTATGCGTTTTCTTTCAAGATATGGATTGGTGGAAAAAGAGGTTGTTAGAAAATGGCTTTGAACAAGTTACCTCAAGCAACGAAAAGATAGATGACAGATACTTCTCCACTTTCAGTAAAGATAATGTAAAGATTGACCTAATTGCTGTGGGTAGTGATAAAATGGGGTTCTTTGATATGGAGAATGGTACTCCGGACTATTGGAAGAATTTCACGGAAGAACAGGTTGTTGTTGAGAAAGAATTCGAGAATCGAAAAGTAGAGACCTTTTGTTTGAATGTCCAGGAGTGGCTAAAGATTTATGATCGGCCGAAAGATAAGATCGATAAAGAAGCTCTCGGCCTGCTGCCCTACGTTGGCACAGGATTAGTGATCAATTCAGGCCAA
The DNA here is from genome assembly GCA_001825315.1 of Candidatus Zambryskibacteria bacterium RIFCSPHIGHO2_02_FULL_43_14. Classification (GTDB taxonomy): domain Bacteria; phylum Patescibacteriota; class Minisyncoccia; order Phycocordibacterales; family Zambryskibacteraceae; genus UBA5004. The sequence continues at coordinate 29,410 of MHVR01000011.1, read as the reverse complement.
TTTGATGGTAAAGACTCTGAAGAAGTTAAAGATGAAATTATAAAATTTGTGGGAGGAGAAAAAAAGACAAACTTTAAACTCCGTGACTGGGTGTTCTCGAGACAACGCTATTGGGGGGAACCGATACCAGTAATCCACTGTGGTAAATGTGGAATGGTGCCGGTGCTGGAGAAAGATTTGCCGGTGGAATTGCCGAAAGTAGAGAAATACGAGCCAGGACCAGACGGCGAGTCACCTCTTGCCAATATAACAGAGTGGGTGAATACAAAGTGTCCGCAATGCGGCGGGAAGGCCAAAAGAGAAACAGATGTCATGCCCAACTGGGCCGGTTCTTCATGGTACTTTCTACGCTATTGTGACCCGCACAATGACAAAGAATTTGTATCAAGGGTAGCCCTTGATACATGGATGCCGGTGGACTGGTACAACGGTGGTATGGAACACACGGTACTTCACCTTCTATATTCGCGTTTCTGGAACAAATTTCTTTATGATTTGAAACTTGTTCCCACTAGTGAGCCGTACAAGAAGCGTACTTCCCACGGGCTAATTCTTGCCGAAGGCGGAGAGAAGATGAGTAAGTCCAAAGGCAATGTCATTAATCCAGACAGCATTGTCGATCAATTTGGCGCGGACACCCTAAGACTCTACGAAATGTTTATGGGTCCATTTGAACAAGCTATTGCGTGGAGTGAGTCGGCGCTTGTCGGTCCGCGCCGGTTTCTGGAGAAAGTTTGGCGTTTGAAGGAAAAAGTTTCAGACTTGGAGGTTGAGCCTCCAAGTACACTTGGAGGCTCAACCTCCAATGTGTTAATACATTCGACTATCAAAAAAGTTTCTGATGATATTGAGTCGATGGAGTTCAATACCGCCGTTTCCGCTCTCATGATTTATGTCAATATTCTGGACAAACAGGAAAAGATTACTCAAAAAGAATTTGAAACCCTTCTTCTTCTCTTGGCGCCGTTTGCGCCGCATATTACAGAGGAATTGTGGACAACTCTTGGGCACAAAGATTCTATTCATACGCAAAACTGGCCAACTTACGACCCGAAGAGTATTGAAAAGGACGAAATTACTCTGGCAGTACAGATCAATGGTAAAGTCAGAACAAGTCTGATTTTTCATCGCGCCCAAAACGAAGAGGAAATTAAGGCGATAATATTGGCGTTGCCGGAAGTGAAAAAATGGCTCGATGACAAAGAACCAAAGAAGGTAATTTTCGTGCCCGGAAAGATTATCAGTATTGTCACTTGACACCCATAGTGTATAATGATACAAATACGATAAGCTATGAACGAAAAGATTACTTTAAGCTTTAAACCCAAAGAGGCCACTCGACATCTTCTGTCAATTCTTACCAAGCGCGGGCAAGATGTTTTGGCTAGCCGATATGGACTGGGACCCAAAGCAATTCGGCTTACTCTCGATGCCATCGGAAAGAAATACAATATTACTCGCGAACGTGTTCGTCAGATTGAGAACCACTCACTTGCCACTATTCGCAAATCGAAAGTTTATAAAGATTCCGAATCAATATTTACCGAGCTGAAAGAGGTTATTCTCGATTTGGGCGGGCTAGTGGTAGAAAAAGATCTTTTGAAACACTTTAGTAAAGATTTAAGCGTCCAAAACCATTTTCATTTTCTATTAACTATTGGTGAGGGATTCAAACGCGAGAAAGAGGACGAAGAATTCAGACATCGCTGGCACGTTGATGTAGAATTGTCAGAAAAAATTAAAAACGCCCTCCGCAAACTGTACTCTAAGCTCTCCGATGATGAGTTAGTAGTCGAGAGCGATCTCATTAGTTCTTTCCTCGAAGAGGTTAAGGATTTGAATGAAAAATATAAGAATGACGAAGTGATCAAGCGTTGGCTCTCCATCTCTCACAAAATAGGCAAGAACCCATTAGGTGAGTGGGGTCGTTCTTCTTCTCCGAACGTCAATGCTAAAGGTATGCGCGATTATGCTTTTTTGGTCATTAGAAAGCATGGCTCGCCTATACATTTCAAAGAGGTAGCTAAAGCTATCACTCTCTACTTTAACAAAAAGGCGCATGTGGCCACTACCCACAATGAACTTATTAAAGACCCGAGATTTGTCTTGGTTGGCCGCGGACTTTATGCTCTTTCTGAATGGGGGTATATGTCGGGCGTGGTTAAGGATGTTGTTAGAAAGATTTTGGAAAAAGAAGGTCCCATGTCTAAAGAGAAGATTATTGAAAAAGTGCTCAAAGAACGCTACGTCAAAGAGAACACCATCCTAGTAAACCTCCAAAATTCAAAATATTTTAAGAAAGACCGAGACAACCGCTATCATAACGTGTAGAATTGAGTAATGATAGAGAATTTTATTTCTCTTTTCCAAGCTGATTTTTATGAGAAGGCTTGGGGATATATCACGACGACCTGGCCTATCTGGTTGCCTCTCTTTATGGTTACCCTCTTTTTTAATATTTGGCTCTCCTATAAACGAAGGGAATGGATCAGGAGTCAAGGCAGTGTCCTTTTGGAAATCAAGCTGCCCAGAATTATAGATAAATCACCGGCTGCCATGGAGATGGTGCTGGAAGGTCTATGGGAAGATATAGTTGGTACATTGACAGATGTTTTTATTGAGGGGCGTGTTAGAGATTTTTTCTCTCTGGAGATTGTTTCTATTGGTGGAGAAGTTAAATTCTTCATATGGGCACTTTCCAAGTGGAAAAACATTATAGAATCGAGAATTTATGCCCAGTATCCGGGGGCCGAAGTCTTCGAAGCCGAAGATTACGCTCTAAAGATGGTCTACGATCCGGAAAAAGCAAAAGTGTTTGGTATTACTACGAGACTTGTTAAGCCGGATGCGTATCCTATTAAGACTTATATCGATTATGAACTTGATAAAGGCAACAAGGAACAAGAAGAGATAGTAGACCCTATTGTGCCAGTGTTGGAATATCTTGGTTCTCTGAAACCCGGGGAATTGGCCGGGATTCAAATCTTAATTCAAGGCCATCGTAAAGAGGGACTTCAAGATGCACATCTTTTCTCAAAGCCGGATTGGCAAGAAGGTATTAAGAAAGAGATGAAAAAAATAATCGAAAAAGATTCACTCGTCACACCGAAGCCAGATAAACCTCTACTTATTCCATATCTTACTAAAACTCAAGATGACACGATTAAAGCTATTGAACGCAATGCTGGAAAACTAGCTTTCAATTCCATGGTAAGAGTTGCCTATATTGCGCCGATTGACATCTTCGACAAGACACGAGGTGCGGGAATCATTGGTAGTATGCGACAGTTTGGCTCCAAAAATCTCAACGGTATTCGGCCTCATGTATTTATGAGTACAGATTATCCTTGGACAGATTTTAATAAAATTATAGAAAACCGATTAAAAAGGACGCACATTGACGCTTACAAACGGCGGTCATTTTTTGATGTTCCTTATAAGAATTTAAACGGCAAACCTTATGTGCTTACGGTTGAAGAGTTGGCCACTATCTTCCACTTTCCAGGAGCAGTGGCTACTACCCCGACTCTTACCCGCGTACCTTCGAAGAAGGCGCAGGCCCCAGCGAATTTGCCCGTATAATGTCGAGGATTCAGATTTTTATCGTGGGGACAGTTCTGTTTCTCGCCTGCTTTTGGCAGATTGTACCGCCATTTTCTTTTCCTTCTGACTCGGTTGTCACTATTCCGGAAGGTACTGGACTTCATGGGCTAGCAGAAAAATTGCGAAGAGATAAAGTGGTGCGTTCCCCATTATGGTTCCGTATAACAGCCATTATGCTCGGTGGAGAACGTGACATGAAAGCTGGACAATACTATATGCACCGTCCCCAGAACGTCTTTTTGGTTGTCTGGCGCGTATTCCATGGCTATTACGATATAGAAACAGTCAGATTAACCATTCCCGAAGGCTTTACTGCGAGTGATATCTCTGAACTTTTTGATGAGAAGTTTCCATTCTTTGATCACGCGAATTTTCTTTCCAAAGCGTCGGAAGGATATCTTTTTCCTGATACTTATTTTGTTCCCGTAAATATCACTGCTTCCTCCACCATTCTTTTACTTACAAACAATTTTGACAGAAAGATTTCCAGTTTGTCTGGAGAAATTAGAGACTCTGGTCATTTACTCGACGATATTGTAAAAATGGCTTCAATTGTAGAAAGTGAAGTCAAATCAAAAGAAGACAAAGAAATTGTTTCCGGTATTCTCTGGAAACGCCTTGAACTCGGTATGCCTCTCCAAGTAGATTCTGACCCAGATACCTATAAACATACAGGTTTTCCACCAAGGCCTATTTCGAATCCGGGATTTGACAGTATCGTTGCGGCTCTGCGTCCCGCCATCACTTCGTATCTCTATTTCTTGACAGGAGACGATGGGCAGACGCATTATTCTCGTACCTTCGATGAACATGTGGCAAAAAAACTTAAATACATCAAGAAGCGGTAATCCCACTTCGCCCTCGCTACGCCAAAGCTATGTCGGGCAAGCAAGGATTCGCGGGACGAAGAAAGTATTTGTAGGCCTGTCGGGTGGGGTAGACAGTGCTGTTTCGGCCGCTCTTCTCAAGTCGCAAGGGTTTGATGTTACAGGCGTCTTTATCAAAGTCTGGCAACCTGATTTCCTACCCTGCAGTTGGAGAGAAGAGCGACGTGATGCTATGAGAGTAGCCACCGTGCTTGATATTCCTTTTCTTTTTTTTGATTTCGAAAAAGAATATAAAAAAGGTGTGGTGGATGAAATATTAGATGAATATAAGGTCGGCCGAACTCCGAATCCAGATGTACTTTGTAATAAAGAAATCAAATTTGGAGCTTTCTGGAAAAAGGCCAAAGAGATGGGAGCAGATTATATTGCCACAGGACATTATGCCCAGATTATACCGAGGTTCGACCTCGGAATCTCCGAGGTCGAACCTCGGTTACTCCTAGAAGGGAAAGATAAAGAAAAAGATCAGTCATATTTTCTCTGGACTCTGACTCAAGATGATTTATCTCACACTCTCTTTCCAGTTGGAAGTTTAGAGAAGAGTGAGGTGCGCAAACTCGCTCGCAAGTTTCACTTACCTGTATCGGAAAAGAAGGATAGTCAGGGTATTTGCTTTATTGGTAACGTGACTATGGAGGAATTTCTTTCTCATTTTATCGATGTCAAATCAGGGGATGTTTTAAGTATAAATGGTGAGGTCATTGGTTCGCATCGTGGGGCTCTGTTCTATACCATTGGAGAGAGACATGGCTTTGACGTCCATAAGAAGAAGCCGGAGGGCGGGGCATACTACGTAGTATCGAAGGATTTGAGAGACAATACTATTACAGTTTCAAATGCGATATCGGAGATAGAATCGCTGTCACCAACTAAAGTCACGATTCAAAACGTCAACTGGATCGATGAACCGAAAGATCCGTCGTTTTTTGCCAGAATTCGATATCGCGGCAAAAAGTTGCCGATCATTCTCTCGCTTGTTGACAAGAAATTGGTTGTAGAATTTGGAGAACCAGTGCGCGGACTTTCTCTAGGTCAGTCGATAGTATTTTATTTGTCTGCACAAGCAGGCGACAGCGAGATTTGTCTTGGTGGAGGAGTGATGGATAAAATTTCATAAGGTATAATTGCAATATGTCAGAAATGTCGGAACAAATAATGATAGTCAAGGCGTCGGGTGAACGCGAAGTCTTCAATCCGGAGAAAGTCCGCGCTTCACTTCTTCGCGCTGGGGCGACGAAGGAAGTGGCAGAACAAGTGTTGGCGCACGTTTTGCCAGAACTTCATGATGAAGTGACTACAAGCGAGCTTTATAGACATACCTTTTCAATACTTGCAAAAATCAACAAGCCAGTTGCCAGACGTTACTCTCTACGTAGCGCAATTATGGCTCTTGGGCCGTCAGGATTTCCATTCGAAGATTTCGTAGCCGAGGTGCTTAAAGCCAAAGGATTCAAGTGCGAGACTCGTCAAACAGTGCTTGGAGGATGTGTACCCCACGAAGTGGATGTGGTGGCTTATAACGACAAGAAACTTATCATGGTAGAAGCCAAATTTCATAACGAGTTTGGCATCAAATCGGATTTGAAGGTTGTGCTCTATATCAAAGCGCGTTTTGATGACCTTAAAGAAAATGTTTTCAATTATGGTGGCACTAACCGCTCTATCACAGACAGTTGGCTTGTTACCAACACTAAATTCTCAAGTACGGCTGTCCACTACGGTGCTTGCAAGAATTTAACTATGATAGGATGGAATTATCCGGAAAAGGGTAATCTGCAAGATATGATTGAAGAGGAAGCACTTCATCCTGTCACTTGCCTTGTCTCTCTCTCCGCTACCGATAAGAAAACACTTTTAAACAATAAAGTGGTGCTTTGCTCCGATATTAAAGAGAGTCCGGAGTTACTGACTAAGTTTCTGGGTAACACTTTTGATGTCAAACCAGTTGTTAATGAAATAAATGAATTATCAGGATGAAGCGTTAAAAAAAATTAAAGATGAAGTGGTCGAACTTTCTGCCTCGCCACTTTATGCCGAGCGGGTAAAGAATAAATATTTTCCGGTGATCGGGGAGGGTAGCCACTCAGCGCAAATTTTGTTTGTCGGCGAGGCGCCGGGGGAGAATGAAGCTAAAACTGGTCGGCCGTTCTGTGGGCGGGCGGGGAAAGTGCTTGACGACCTCTTGGTCTCTGTCGGTATTGTAAGATCGGATGTCTACGTGACAAATATTGTCAAAGACCGCCCGCCCGGCAACCGCGATCCCTTTCCAGACGAGATAGAAATCTATGCTCCGTTTCTCGATCGCCAAATTAAAATCATTAAACCAAAAATGGTCGCTACTCTCGGTAGATTCTCAATGCAATACATTATGAGCAGATATGGTTTGGAGTGGGAGTTGGATTCTATCAGCAAATTACACGGGAAAGTTTTTGATACAGCAGATTTTAAATTCGTTCCTCTCTACCATCCCGCCGCCGCTATCTATAATCAGCATTTGCTCGACACACTCAAGGAGGATTTCAAAATTTTAAAGACTTGTGGTATAGTTTGACCAGAACCTGTTCTCCGGTCTCCGGCCACTCGGTATCGTGAGGAGGGCGCTATGGCTATGGATTGCTTCCATCCATTCGCGTTCTTGAGGTCTGTGGGTATTCCGGGGCAGACATGGTGCGAAGTATGTAAGAAACTAGTGGCATGCAGCCACCCGTTTTATCGCCTCAATTACGAGGAAGTACGTCATCCTTGGTGTGAAGCTTGTGGTAGCACTCTACCACCAGATCCACAAGTTATGACCAAGGTGATGCATGGGGTGATCGCTGTACCTCAACACTCTAAGGTTCATTAATCTCGTCTCTCGACGAAGCGGCGCCACTTAGTGGCGCCGCTCTCTTTATGTATTTCGAAATGTGATATATTGCTTTTATGAAAAAACCTTACACTCCGTCCCGAAAGATTCTTGAACGCTATGCTGATGTGCTTGTAAATTTTGCCTTAAGAAGTGGCAAGGGGATAAAAAGAGGCGAGGTTGTTGCCGTGCATGGCTCGGAAGTATCTAAGCCTCTATATATTGAAATTATCAAAGCGATAAGAAAGTCCGGCGGGCATGTTATTGGACGGTATTCGCCGGACGATACACGAGCATATAATTTCGGCAAAGATTTCTATCTGAATGCTACTGATGAGCAGATTAAATTCTTTCCCGCTAAATATTTGAAAGGGCAAATTGATGAAATAGATCATTCTATATCTATAGTTGCGACTACGAACAAAAGGTCTTTGCAAGGAGTGGATCCAAAGAAAATAATGTTGCGTGGACAAGCTTGGAAACCGGCTAGGGACTGGGAAGATAACAAGGAAAATAAAGGTAAGTTCACGTGGACCGTCGCTCTGTATGGTACCCCAGCCATGGCTAAAGAAGTTAAATTAAGTGAAAAAGAATATTGGAATCAGATTATCAAGGCATGTTTTTTGGACAAGCCAAATCCAATTTTAGAATGGAAACGGATTTCAGCACAAGTAAAAAATTACAAAAATAAACTCAACAAGCTAAAGATAGAAAAGGTACACATAGAGAGCCCAGATGCTGATTTGTGGATTAAAATTGGCAAAAAACGTGTTTGGAATGGTGGGAGTGGAAGAAATATCCCCAGTTTCGAAATCTTTACTTCTCCTGACTGGCGAGGAACAAACGGGTGGATTCGATTCAACCAGCCTCTATACAGATATGGAAACTTAATTGAAAAAATTGAGCTTGAATTTAGAAATGGAAAAGTAGTAAAAAGTACAGCCAAGAAAAATGAAAAGATTCTCAAGTCCATGGTAGCCACAGCTAATGCTGATAAGGTTGGTGAGTACTCTCTTACTGATAAACGATTTTCTAAAATTACTAAATTTATGGCGGAGACATTGTTTGATGAGAATATGGGTGGTCCACAGGGCAATACCCACCTAGCTTTAGGTAGTTCGTATCACGATTGTTATGATGGTGACCCAAGTAAAGTTTCTAAAAAAGAATGGGAGAAATTAGGGTACAATGATTCATCAGTACATACTGATATTATTTCTACTGCGCCTCGAACTGTCACAGCATATCTATTAAATAGAAAAAAGAAAGTAATATATAAGAACGGACAATTTACTTTATAAAATGAATTCAGCAGAAATAAGACAAAGATTCCTGAAATTTTTCGAAGAACGTGGGCATGTCGTTATCCCATCGGCTTCGCTTGTGCCAGAAGGGGACTCTTCGGTTCTTTTCACCACTGCTGGTATGCAACAGTTCAAGCCGTATTACATTGGCAAGGCAAACGCTCAAAAAGATTTTGGTTCGCTAAACACAGTTTCCATCCAAAAATGTGTTCGTACGTCCGATATAGAAGAAGTAGGGGATGAGAGCCATCTAACATTTTTTGAAATGCTCGGTAACTTCTCTTTCGGCGGATATTGGAAAAAAGAAGCGATCGAATGGGCCTATGAATTTATTACGAAAGATTTGGGCTTGCAAATAGATTTCGTGTCGGTATTCGGAGGAGAGGCAGAAGTGCCTGAAGATAAAGAATCGAGAGAAATCTGGAAATCTATCGACCCGAATATTACGGTGAAGAAATTCGGCCGAGCCGATAATTTCTGGGGTCCGACAGGGGAGGAGGGACCTTGTGGTCCGACTACAGAAATCTATGTAAATGGCATAGAGATTTGGAATATTGTTTTTAACGAGTTTTATCAAAGTCGAGATAAAACTCTGAAGCTACTCGAGGTGAAGGGTGTCGATACCGGCATGGGTTTGGAAAGGTTGGTAAAAGTGATACAGAAAACTCCAACGGTTTTCGAGACCGATCTATTCGAATCGATAATGAAAGCTGCTGGTTCTAGGATAGTGGCAGATCACGTTCGCACCTCATGTTTTATAATTACCGACGGGGTGGTTCCGTCCAATACCGACCGTGGCTACATCTTGCGCCGGCTTCTACGCCGGGCTTATATAAAGAACAAAAACGTGAATCTCGTGGTTGATGCTGTAATCATTAATCCAAGCTATAATGGACTCTACATCTTCGCTCCTAATATTAAAGAGGTGGTAACGCAAGAACTTGAGAAATTTGAGAAAGCGTTGAATGCAGGTTTGAAACAAGTCGAAAAGGGCGCTGACCCTTTCGTACTTTTTACTAGTTACGGCTTACCTCTTGAGATTATCGAAGAGGTTACGACCATAGACAAGGAAAAGTTCATGAAGCAGATAAAAGAGCATAAGCAACTTTCAACAGAAAGAGGTTCACAGAAATTCAAAAAATAAGTTATAATCTAAAGCATGCCGAAAAATATTGAGGATATAATCGTGCCGGAGAAAAAAAGGAGTATTAGAAATATTCCCATACCGGAATGGCGCAAGAAAAACAACAGAAACGCCACTCCGTTTACCCCAAACGAATATCATCCTCCTGCAATTCCGCGCGAGAATATAACTGTCCATCCAGAAAAAAAGAAATTTTCAACCTCGTCCTGGCGCCGCGGAAAGAGTGTGTGGATAGCGGCTGGAGTGGCATTCTTCGTGCTCATCTTCGCCATCCTTTCCTTCTTCAATGGTGCGACACTTACTTATACTCCCAAATCCATGGCGCTCTCTTTCGATAATGAAACCTATACTGCCAAAAAATCTGGGGAGGGAGAATTACTTTACAGTGTTATTAAACTTTCCGGAGATAAAGGGTTAGAAGTACCTGCTTCCGGAGAAGAGACAGTCAGCCGTAAAGCAGGCGGCACGATAGTCGTCTATAACGATGCGAGCTCCGAGCCACAGAGATTGCTAGAAAATACTCGTTTTGAAACTCCGGATGGGCTGATCTATCGTGTTCCCAACGCTATTATCATCCCCGGTAAAAAAAATGTTTCTGGCAAAACTCAATCAGGTTCAGTCGAAGTGGTTGTCCAAGCGGATGTTGCCGGAGAGAAATATAATATAGGTTTAACCGACTTTACCCTCCCAGGTCTTAAGGGTAGCGCGCGCTTCACTACTATCTACGCTCGCTCCAAGACCGTAATGTCCGGAGGATTTGTCGGCATGGAGAAAGTGGTTAAGGATGAAGACAAGGCGCTAGCAAAGACTGGGCTCGAGTCGGCTCTTCGAGATGAGCTTATTTCTGCGGCCAAGGCCCAAGTGCCAGAGGATTTCATTTTGTTCCCGTCCCTTTCCTCTGTGGTTTTTGAAGACTTACCGCAAACAAATGCCACCAGTGAAGATAATGTCAAATTTAACTTACGCGCTAACTTGTTCGGTGTTATGTTCAAAAGAAACGACTTATCTGACCATCTTACTCTCAAAAAAATTACACGGACAGCCGATGAATCGATTGATATTCCCACTCTTGATTCTCTCGGTCTTTCTTTTACAGGGACAACTCCGTCGGACTTACTACTCTCGGAAGAGATCAGTTTTTCTGTGACTGGTCAAGTAAATGCGATATGGCGCACTGATGAAGTGTCTTTAAAGATCGATTTAGCCGGAAAATCAAAAAGAGACATTCCTTCTATTCTTAAAAATTATCCAACCGTTATCTCGGCTACCGCAGTGGTTCGACCATTTTGGAAAAATTCTTTCCCGAGCGATAGTACGCGTATTACAGTGAAAAAATTACCTGTCAAGTAATATATGCCGCAAAGCAAAACTTTGAATTTAGAAAGGACGGGAGTGATAGTAGAATCTCTGCCGAATATTATGTTTCGCGTTAAGTTGGATGAACCCGCCTCCGCCGAAGGCTCTGGCGAGGCAAAGGAAATTCTTTCCTATCTCTCCGGCAAAATGCGTTTGCATCGCATTCGGGTATTGGTGGGAGACAAGGTGTTGCTTGAGCTCGAACCCTATGGTGGCAAGGCCCGCATTATCAAGCGACTCTAGACATAAAATCAAAGTTAAGCTAAAATGCAGACTTGTCATGAAAGTTAAGGCGGCGGTTAGAAAACTGTGTGCAAAATGTCAAATAGTCCGTAGAAAGGGCTATGTTTATGTAATTTGCAAAGCCAATCCCCGCCATAAGCAAAGACAAGGTTAGATGAGAATACTTGGCATCACCATTCCAGAGGAAAAGCATCTTGAAATTGGTCTCACGACCCTTTTCGGCATTGGTCGTTCTCGGGCACGTAGTATTCTAGAACAAGCGGGTGTACCTCTGGGGAGAAAATCAAAAGAAGCCAATATCGAAGAGGAGAATAGAATTCGTTCAGTAATTGAAAAATTAACTCTCGAAGGCGATCTCAAGAGAGAGGTGGCGGGGAATATCAAACGACTCAAAGATATCAAAACTTATCGGGGTTTGCGTCACTTACGCAATCTCCCGGTACGCGGTCAACGCACCAAGACTAACGCTCGAACGAAACGAGGAGTTAGGAAAACTATGGGTACAGGGAGAAAAATAGCAGAAAAGAAATAAAATAAATGGGTAAGAAACGCATAGTAAAAGAGGAATCTCCCGCTGATGTTGCGGTTGATAAAGAAGAAAGGAAGGAGGAAGAGACGAAGGTGTCTCGGAAACGTATCGACTCCGGTGTCCTTTATGTAGAATCTACCTACAACAATACCAAATTAACGCTCACCGACAGTAAAAATAACACCCTGGCGTGGTCCTCAAGCGGCAGTCTTGGATTCAAGGGAGCTAAGAAAGGCACTCCCTTCGCCGCCGCCAAAGTGGGTGAGACTCTGGCGCTCAAGGCTCAGACTCTCGGTATCAAGGAAGTCAAGGTGGTAGTTAAAGGCGTCGGCTCCGGTCGCGAGTCGGCTATTAGAGGTTTTATCTCAAAGGGCATAAATCTTACTACCATCAGAGACAAGACGGCAGTGCCTCACAATGGACCGAAGCCACCTAAGCCAAGGAGAACCTAATATGAAAATAGGACCAAAATACAAAATAGCGAGGAGATTAGGAGCGCCAATCTTTGAGAAAACTCAAACTCCTAAATATGCACTTTCGCTTGCTCGTAAGGAAAGGAGCGGTGGTAGTGGTCGTGGTAAACAGAAATCTGAGTATGGTCGTGAGCTTATAGAGAAACAGAAGGCTCGTTTTAGTTATGGTGTGAGTGAGAAACAATTCAGAAATTACGTTGATAAAGCTCTTCGAACCCAACACCCGGTTCAGGCGCTCTTTACTACTCTTGAAAGTCGTCTCGATAATATTCTTTTTCGTGCCGGACTGGCTAAAACACGCGCTCAAGCCCGTCAAACCGCGGGTCATGGGCACACTCTGATTAATAGTAAACGTGTGACAATACCATCAATTATTCTCTCTAAAGGAGATGTTGTTGGTTTGCGTTCCGGTTCTCTCGCAAGTCCTCTCTTCGGAGAGGTGGCAGAGAGGATGAAAACTATTGCTGTCCCGTCGTGGCTCAAGATTGATCTGGAAAATAAGCAAGTGACCGTTGATGGAGAACCGGTCTATGTTCCACAGGAACATGTTTTCGATCTCGGAGTAGTAATTGAATTCTATAACAGATAGTGTTACAATTAGAACTTAATTTTTACATATTTATGGCTGATTACACAATACTTTTACCCTCCAAACCAAGGGTAATCTCTGAAGAAGGAGAGAATGGTATTTTCGAAATCGAGGGGCTTTACCCTGGTTATGGTCATACTCTCGGAAATAGTCTTCGTCGCATCATCCTTTCGTCTCTACCGGGAGTGGCAATTACTTCGGTTAAAATTGCTGGCGTCAATCACGAATTCTCTGTTCTAGATGGAGTGAAAGAAGATGTGATCACTATTCTTTTGAATCTCAAGAAAATTCACATGCGTTTCTCTACTAATGACCCTCAAATACTCTATCTCAAGACTAAAGGATTGTCGGCGCAGACTGAAGAAAAGATAATTCGAGCCTCTGACTTGGAGGTGCCCGGTCAGGTAGAAATTCTTACTCCGGATGAAATTATTGCCACCATTACTGGTAAAAATGCGGTACTCGATATGGAGATTAAAGCTGAAAAAGGCCTTGGTTTTATGCCCAAAGAAATGGTCGACAAATCCCGAGTAGACATTGGCACTATTGCCCTCGATGGTATTTTTACCCCCATTCGTCGTGCCAGTTACGAGGTTGAAAATATGCGTGTTGGAGATAGAACTGACTTCAATAAACTTAGAATGTCTATCGAGACTGACGGCACCATCTCTCCTTCAATGGCCTTCTCTTCTGCTATTGAAATTATGATAAATCAACTCAAGGCGATTGTAGGTTTCAAAGAGGATGAACCAATAACTTTGGAGAAAAAAGTTCGGGAGGGAGAAGGCCAGATTCATGGTACAGACGTGGATCCTGAAGTGCTCAAAACGCGAGTAGAGTCTCTCGATATTTCTCTCCGCACACGGAATTCTCTTTCTTTAGCCAATATTCGTACTGTCGGTGGCCTAGTTCGCAAGAAGGAAAAAGACTTGCTTGAAATTGCCGGCCTTGGAGCAAAAGGTATTCAGGAAATTAGGAAAGCGCTTGGTGAATTCGGCATCACTCTGAAGTAAGTTATGCGACATCATAATGCCAACCGAAAATTCGGCCGCAAAAGGGGAGGAAGAGTAGCATTACTCCGTTCTCTCGTGTATGCCCTTACTCTTAAAGGCAAGATTAAGACCACCGAACCTAAGGCCAAAGAACTTCGGCCGTACATGGAGAAACTCATCACTTTAGGCAAGAAGCAGACTCTCGCTTCTCGCCGCATTCTCGAGAGTCGAGTTGGTTCTCAAGCCGCTAAAAAGATTGCGGGAGAACTCTCAACAGCTTATAAAGAGAGAGCCGGCGGCTACACCAGGATTACTAAAATGACTAGAAGGTTAACAGACGGAAGTCCCATGGCTGTCATAGAATTTGTAAAATGAAAAAGAAACATATTATCGATGCTAAGGGCAGGGTGCCGGGACGAGTGGCCACGGAAGTGGTGATGTTTCTTATGGGTAAAAATCGCGCAGATTTTGCAAGAAACAAAATACCAGAAATCGAGGTGGAAGTTGTGTCTAGTTCTCAAATGCTTTTAAGTGCCAAAAAGCTCAAGGATAAATTGTATAGCCATTACTCCGGTTTCCCCGGTGGTCTCAAGAGACATTCACAGGAATATGTGGTTGCTACCAAGGGGGTCCGAGAAGTGCTTCGCCGCGCTGTTTATGGTATGCTTCCGAAAAATAAATTGCGTGCCCAAATGATGAAAAATTTAAAAATCAATGATTAAAGACAAACCAGTCCGACAGATTCACACTGGCGGGTATATAGAAGCCATAGGCAGGAGAAAAACCAGCGTAGCGCGAGTGCGCATTACTCCTGCCTCAAAAATTTCTATCTCTATTAATGACGAGGAGTTTGAAAAATATTTTCCTACCATGATGCTTAGAAAAACTGTCTTGTCTGTCTTTGATGATGTGGAAGGGAAGTTTACCGTGACGGCGAAACTCTCTGGCGGTGGCATTTCCTCACAAGCTGAAGCTCTGCGGCATGGTTTAGCCAGAGCACTTGTTTCGCATGAACCGAGTTTGCGCACTAAGCTCAAAGTCAAAGGTTTCCTCAAACGCGACCCTCGCGCCAAAGAACGCAGGAAGTTCGGGCTCAAGAAAGCCCGCAAAGCTCCGCAGTGGAGTAAGCGTTAGGCCGTTGAAAAAATATGCAAGAGAAAAATGATGACATCGTTATAGAGGACGATCCGGATTCAACAGCTCCAGCCGAGGCGCAGCATAAGCTTAGAGAAAAGCTCAAACAGGCAGAGGCGAAGGCCAAAGAGTACCTAGACGGCTGGCAGAGGAGTCAGGCAGACTTCGTCAATCTTCGTAAGCGCGATGAGGAAGCTAAGGTTGAATTTATTAAATTCGCGAACCTCTCTTTTATGGAGGAATTGATTCCTGTGCTCGATAGTTTTAATATAGCGAAGTCTGGTGGCCATAAAGACTTTGAACCCTTGTATAATCAATTGGTTAAGGTGCTTAAGGCCAACGGTCTTGAAGAAATCAGTCCAATTGGAGAAATCTTCAGCCCTCATGAACATGAGGCGCTGGGCATGATTCCTACCGATAAACATGGAGAAGATCATAAAGTGCTTGAAGTGTTGCAGAAAGGATATAAATTAAATGGCAGAGTGATTCGTCCGGCGAAAGTAAAGGTAGGAGAATTTATTAGCAATTAATTAAAAACAATATGGCAAAAATTATAGGCATTGATCTTGGTACTACGAATTCCGCTGTGGCGGTGATGGAAGTTGGTAGTCCAAAGATTATAGAAAATGCCGAAGGTGTTCGCACCACACCCTCTATCGTGGCTATTTCTAAAACTGGTGATCGTTTGGTTGGGCTCTTATCCAAACGTCAAGCAGTGACGAATCCGAAGAATACCGTATTCGGCATTAAACGCTTCATCGGCCACATTTTTTCAGACCCAGCGGTACAGAAAGATAAAGCAACAGTGCCTTATGAAATAAAAGCAGGTCCCACTGGCGGAGTGCTGGTGAAGATGGGGGACAAAGATTACCGGCCGGAAGAAATTTCTGCCATGATTCTCCAGAAATTGAAAACCGATGCCGAAGCCAAGCTTGGTGAGAAGATCACTGAAGCCATTATTACCGTACCTGCTTATTTCAACGACTCGCAACGTCAAGCTACCAAAGATGCCGGTCAAATTGCCGGTCTCGACGTCAAACGCATCATTAACGAACCGACTGCGGCCGCTTTGGCTTATGGTTTCAATAAGAAAAAGAATGAAAAGATTGCAGTCTTCGACTTCGGTGGAGGCACTTTTGACATCTCAATACTGGAAGTGGGTGATGATGTGGTTGAAGTCAAGTCCACTGACGGCGATTCTCATTTGGGCGGTAAAGATATTGACCAGAAAGTGCTCAACTGGATTGCTGACGAATTTAAGAAAGAATCCGGCATAGATGTGAGGTCTGATGCCTTAGCATTACAACGTCTTGACGAAGCCGCTGAGAAGGCCAAGATTGAACTTTCAACCGCGACCGAGACGGAAATCAACATTCCTTTTGTCACTTCCGATGCGACAGGTCCTAAACATTTACTCTTGAAGCTTTCACGAGCCAAACTCGAGGAACTTTCCAGAGAATTTCTGGATCGCGCAATGGAGATAACCCGACGCGCTATGGGAGCTTCTCCTTTCAAAGTCGAGGCTCTTGATGAAGTGATATTGGTCGGTGGTCAGACTCGCATGCCGGCTATAGTCGAAGCGGTAAAAAAGTTTTTCGGCAAAGAACCGAACAAATCTATTAATCCGGATGAAGTGGTAGCACTTGGCGCCGCTATTCAAGGAGGCATACTTCGCGGTGATGTGAAAGATGTATTGCTCCTAGATGTGATTCCGCTTTCGCTCGGTATTGAGACTATGGGCGGAGTGGCTACTAAACTTATCGAAAAAAATACGACTATCCCGTCGGCGAAATCGCAAGTCTTCTCAACCGCCGCCGACAATCAAACTTCTGTGGAAATTCATATTGTCCAGGGCGAGCGAGCTATGGCAACGGACAACAAATCTCTCGGCCGATTTATTCTTGATGGTATTCCACCGGCGCCGCGCGGTATGCCTCAAGTCGAAGTCACTTTTGACGTTGATGCCAACGGAATCTTAAGCGTGAAGGCCAAGGACAAAACTACTGGTAAAGAACAATCTATCAGAATAGAGGCAAGTTCCGGTCTGTCAAAAGCGGAAATCGAGAAGATGCAAAAGGACGCGGAAGCTAATGCTTCGGAAGATCAGAAGAAAAAAGATTTGGTGGATGCCAAAAATCTTGCCGAACAGCTTATCTATACAGCAGAAAAGTCTATCAAAGATGCTCCGAGTATTCCTGAAGATATTAAGACAGCAGTTACTGATAAAGTGACGGCGCTTAAGAAGGAAAAAGATAGCGGCACCATTGATTCTATTAAATCTGCTACCGAGGCGCTCTCTACCGAACTTCAAAAAATCGGAGAATACATGAGCAAGAATCCTGCCGCCTCCGCTGGAAGCTCCGGCGAGCCACGGCCAGATGTAAAAGATGCGGAAGTAAAGGAAGAAAAGAAAGACGAAGAAGATAAAAAATGATAGAATAAAGACATGCAAATTCTAGATACGAAGCTTCAAAAGCAAGTCAAAATGGTTTCAAAAAGACTTGGTCTCAAACCTAGCGAGGTTGTAAATCGTGCAGTTTCTTCTTATCTCGGTAATATGAAAGAATTTGCAGACTTTCAAAAAGAGCTTCATCTGTGGGATGTTTTGTCTGCCGAAACTTTGCGAAAGTACAAATTCTAGATATGAAACCGGGTGATGTTTATATAGTTCGTATTCCAGAACTCGGTACTCACGAACAGAGCGGGACAAGGCCAGTAGTAGTTATTGCTCGAGTTACAAAGACCATCGTTACAGTTGTTCCTTGTACAGGAAATAAACTTGCTCTTCGTTTTCCATACACATATGAGATAGAACCAACAAAAAGGAACGGTCTATCTGTCAGTTCTATTGCACTTGTATTTCATATCCGTGCCCTTGACTCCTCTTTTCTTAAGGATAAGATAGGCGAACTTGATAAGAAGGAGCTTGCTAATATACGAAAGCAAGCAAGGCAACTTATCGGATAATCAATGAAAGACTATTACCCCGAAGGTGCCCCCTTGGGGCAAAATTAAATGAAAGATTACTATAAAATTCTAGGGGTTGAAAAAAGTGCAAGTGAAGAGGAAATAAAAAAGGCCTTCCGCAAACTTGCTCATGTTTATCATCCAGACAAGTCTGGCGGTGACGAAGCGAAGTTTAAGGAGGCGAGTGAGGCCTATGCCGTACTTTCCGACAAGAAGAAACGCGCTCAATATGACGCTTTCGGCGAGGGAGGGTTTTCCGCCCAAGGCGGATCCGCCTATGGCGGACAAGGCGGTTTTGACCCGTCCGGTTTCGGCTTCGACTTCTCTAACTTCAGCAATACCGGTTTCGATGCGGGTGATTTGAGCGATATTCTCTCAAGTATTTTTGGTGGCCGTCGCGTTCGGCGGGGACGTGATATTGCGGTGGATATCGAACTCTCTTTTCAAGAATCTATTTTTGGCGCAGATAGGAAGGTAGTCGTTAATTCAAAATTTGTAAAACAAAAGGAAGTTTCTATCAATATACCACCCGGTATTGATGATGGTCAGATGGTTCGTCTTACAGGTCAAGGCGAAACTCTAGAAGGTGGAGTACCGGGAGATTTATATGTCAAAGTGCATGTCCGCAAGCATCCATATCTGCGTAAAGAAGGATACAACTTGATAATGGATTTGGAAGTTAAATTATCCGAAGCGCTTCTTGGATCAGAAAAATTAGTTCACACTCTCGACGGTGAGATTACACTAAAAGTTTCAGCTGGGACTAAACACGGCTCAATTTTAAGAGTAAAGGGGAAAGGTGTGCCGACAGCAACAAATAAGAGAGGAGACCTCTATATTCGTATCTCTGTACAGATTCCAGATAAATTATCTAAGGAGGCAAAAAAAATAATTGAAGAATTGAAAAAAGAGGGTTTATAATTTGTAGCGTCTCAACGACTCAGAAATTTTTAAACCCCGCATGAGGTCCTAGGACATCATGCGGGGTTTGTTTCTCATTGAGTCTGTGAGAGACCTAAAACATTGCCGGCAGAGCTTGTGATTTTTGTCTTTGGGTCCACCCCATCGTTTCCTCGAACCTTTACCAACAAGATGAACCACGATATGTCGTCCGCATCCACAGTATCTAGCCATTCAGTCCCCATTCCTATAACATTAAGTCTAATTTCAATCTAACAATAATTTTATAAAAAATCAATTGTGTCAAAAGCCGAGCTTTTGACATTTTTTAAAAAAAGTTGACAGAATGACAGTCCTCGTGTTATAATCGCAACAGACAGTATTTAGGCAAAATTCTTTTGCTTGTCTGCGCAAGCAGGCCGAGGAGGCTCTGTGAAGCGAATCATCCTGGTTCTTACCGTGCTACTTGTGCCGTCATTGGTACAGGCGCAAGACGCCGAAATCGGTGTTTACTACCAGAATCTCTCCGGAAACGGGGAGCAGGCGTCGCATCGGATTTTCTCGGAAGGGTACGTGTACCTGAATGATAAGTCCGGTGTGTGGGGTTTTGCTTACGGGGAGAAAGAATACTTCTCCGCCGTGGCGGGACTTTTCCACGATCTCTTCAGTTTCGGCAACGATGCGGTTTTCGAGATTGGTGTCGGTGCTGGGGCCGAAAGATTCCTGGATGAAGACGGTGCAAACCGGCTTTACCCGCGCTTGGCTGGTACCGTCTTTATCCGCAACCAGTCTCTGTTCTCGGATGTATATTACGAGAATGGAACTTCTGGAGAAGATTGGCTTCGAGTCAACGCTCTCTGGCAGGCGACTGGGCACATTGCGCTCGGAGTGATTCATCAGACTGGAGATGGTATCGGACCAAAGGCAAGTCTCTCGATACCGAAGGTGCCTGTGCGCGTTTGGGTTGCGCCGATGTTCGGCAAGGAGCGGAAGTTTCTTGCTGGCGGAGAGTTGTTATTTCAGAAAGGGGGGCACTGATGACTTTCCAACAGCTTGGGAAGAAGCTCGGTGCCATCGGCATCGGGTTTGTGACCGTCATGGTGGTCAACAATTTGTTCGACTATTTGCTCTACCCGCTTGTGATTGGTCTCTTGGGACCAATCAAGGGTGGGGCGAGTATGATGGTGTTGGCTCTCGGACTCAACTATGCTCTTGTCTTGGTCTACAACAGGACCAAGCAAGACTGGTTCGGGTTTGAGTGGTTACGACTACAGCAAGACGTAAAAGCTGAAACATTCACCGGTCGAGTTCTACGCATCACTCTGCGAGGAGGGCGATGGCCAGCGTTCGTCTTCCTCTCGTGGGAAGATCCGTTCAAAGCATTCATCTTTGTTCGTGGTCGATTGCCGGCGGGGTTCAAGTTCACTAAGCTCGATTGGCAGTGGTTCATCGGAGCCAACTTCCTCGGCAATCTGATCTGGATATTGATGGTTTCGGGGGTCATCGAGACCATCAAGCGTCTGTTCTTCTGAAGCGGGTTGATGTTGGAGGACATCAACCCGCTTTTTGTGTATCAAAATTAGGTGTATAATTCTAGTGTATGTCGAACTCTACGGATAAGGTGACCAAGATTCTTTTTATACTCGTTTCCGCTTTGGTTCTGGCGGCTATAGCCAATAACTTTTATACCTTTTATTTCCAAAAGAATTATACGTTTACAGTCGAAGCTTCGTGCGACCAAACACAACAATCTTGTTTTATCAGAGATTGTAGTGATGGCGAGTGTCCTCCTAATGAGCTTGAAGTTTACAGAGTTTTTACGCTTAAAGCTGGTGATTTTAAAAAATGTTCAGATGATTCGTGTCTGAACGAATGTACTAACGGCTTAATAAAATGTACTGAGATTTTTTGTGGGGAGTCTAAAGATGATGTCTGCACTGTGGTTACTACAGAATAATGAAAGAGCAAATTGAAATCGCAAGGACGATCCTTGCGTATTTTCACCAGTAAATGAAAGGCCTAAATTTTAATTATTTATCTAGATATTTATACACACCCTCTCTTTTTAATTTGCGTTCAGCGTTTTTATCAAAGCCTTATGTTTTTACTGTGCTAGAATGATAGAAATAGGCATCAAATATAATGGACTCAGAAGTGGAAAAACAGATTGAAGATTTAGTCTCGGATAGGGAGAAGTTTAATAAGTTTGTTTATACTCCAGTAGATGAAGCTGTCTGTGAGTTAGAAAAGCGGTCATGATCAATCTGATCGCGGATCTTCCAGTTTCAGAAGTGCCGTAGAGTTTGAAATAGGGTGGGGTTTGCAAGAAATACAAATTCGGGTTAGTATATAAAGTATGAATATGTTGACCATTCCTAAAAATGTTATATCTAATGATGATCTCGTCATTATTCCTCGCAAACAATACGAGAGCTTCCTTGATCTTGATAAGCGCTGGAAGAAAAGATTATTTGAAGAGTCAGACACTGACGAGGCAATAAAAGTTTATAAAAAAGAAAAAAAACAAGGTAAATTGAAAATATTAAAATCTTTCGCAAGTTTGAAATAACAATTCAAACCCGATGATTATTCGGTTTACTTCTAAATTTAGAAAGGCATATAAGAAAATGCCAAAGATGGTTAAAATAAGAGCGAAGGAAAGAGAAAAGATTTTTAGAAAAAATCCTTTCGATGCTCGGTTGGACACTCATAAACTTCATGGAAAGTATAAAGAATATTGGGCTTTTACTGTAGTAGGACAATACAGAATTATGCTGGCATTCTCTGGTAAGGAATTTGTTGATTTTATCAATATCGGCACTCATGATATTCATAAGTAAATTGGTCTGGGGCAAATCCTCAATGGCCCGGCACGGTTGAAATACGCCGAAGATGTGCAGACCCTTCATCCAGACTGCGCGTCCTGCGAATGGCAACGAGCATGTCACAATGGCTACACGGCCCAGAGAATACGCAAGGACGGTCCTTGTGTATTCTCTGTGTTAGAATAATGAAGACAAACATCAAATATAATGACCCCAGAAGTGGAAAAACAGATTGAAGATTTAGTCTCCGATAGGGAGAAGTTTAATAAGTTTGTGTATACATCAGTAAATGACGCTGTTAATGAGTTAGAAAAACGTCGGAGCGAGAACTTGCAAAGTCGAGTAACAAAATTTCTATCTGTTGGGGTTCCAGAAGCGCTCAATAATCAAAAACGCGCAGTTGTCTTTAGGCAATTAGTGACTCCTAACTACGAATTAAGACGATTTATTAGTCTGGTAGATGCTATAGACAGATTTAGCCCCTTGTTTTTTGAATATGCGAATGATAAATATACCGACAATAATGAATGGAAATATCATCTTGGCAAGATGCTGTTCTATGCTGGTACGGGCAAGAAGGGAGGAGAAAAGATAACTCGTTTAAATATTATTGATTTCAATACTTCAAGAGGAAAAAAGATAAGTGAAGTTAGAACTATTTGGGGCCAGAGTTTAATAGATTTTCATCACGAGCTTTTTGATGAAGTGTATAAAGAAAAAAATAAAGAAATTGCATTTTTTGATGCCTCACAATGGTTTTCAAAATCTGGGGGAAATGCTAAGGAATATTATAAGAACTTTCTAGCCCTCTTTGTTTCTCACGGACTTTTATTTGAAAATTTTATGCTAGATGTAAAAGAGCTCACATTTACCAAAGATATATTCCTACCCGCTTTTATTCAGGTATTAAACGAAACTGGTAAGAAACCTCTGATTGTAGCCTTAGAACCAACAGAAGTTGAAAGTAACTTGTTCTGGATGTGTCATCCTTACAACACAAAAGAGTTTGTTGATAGTAAGTTAAATTCTGTATAATGTTCTATATGGATATCAACACTTGTTTAGCTACTACACAGGACTATCACATTGTCGCTTACTATTCCCACCTTATTCCAGTATCCATTGCTATTCTCCTCGGGTTGTTTGTTCTTTTCAAATCTAAATTCTCGCTGCTTTCGAAGCTTTTCTTTTTGTTCATTTTGGGATTCTGCTTGTGGCTTATAGGGGACGTCATAATATGGACTAATAATGATTATTATTTGATCACGGCTTTATGGTCTCCTCTCGATTATATAAATATCTTTTTTTATCTATTCGCGGTGTACTTTTTTGCCGTGCTTATTAGGGGGCGGGACATAGAAAATTGGCAAAAGGTTTTATTATTTGCTGTCTCGCTTCCAGCTTGGTGGCTTACTATCACAGGTCAATCCATAGTAGATTTTTATCAACCAGCTTGTGAGGCGACCAATAATGAATTTCTGACTAATTACAAATTTTGGGTGGAGGTAGCTGTTCTTGGGTACATAATGCTTTATGGACTTTTCGCTTTTATAAAAAGTGATAAAGCGAAACGCAAACAAATCGCCCTTGTCGGTGTAGCTCTAACACTTTTCTTAGCGATATTTGCTTCTACAGAGTATATTGCTAGTGTCACAGGAGTCTACGAAACTAATCTTTATAGTCTCTTTGTCCTGCCGGTTTTCCTGGCGATGATTATTTTTTCCATTACTAATTTAAAAATCTTTGCTTTCAAAACGTTTGGCACCCAGCTTCTTATTTATGTTCTTTTGATTATGGTTGGCTCGCAATTCTTCTTTCTGCAAGATGCGACCTATCGAGCTTTAACTTTAGTGACGTTCGGCCTCTCCCTTTTCCTCGGTGTTGTCCTCGTCCGTAACATTCGTAAAGAGGAACAGTTGTCTCTAGCACTAGAGGTAGCCAACGAAGGGCAGGCGAATCTGCTCCACATCATCAATCATCAAATTAAGGGCTATCTAGCCAAGGCGAGGAATATTTTCTCGGAACTTATGTCTGATTCTGATTACGGACCGATGCCTGAACCAGCCAAACCGATGCTCGATGAAGGATTCAAGTCTCTCTCGGAAGGAGTGGATTTCGTGGAAGATTTCCTCCATGCCTCTAATATCGAGAAGGGCTCGTACACTTATAATATGGAGCCGCTTGATTTTAAAGCGCTTGTCGTGGAGACAGTGGAGAAGCAGAGACAAGCGGCGACAGACAAGGGTCTGACTTTCGAATTTAATACACAAGAAGGGGACTATGGTACTAAAGGTGACAAAACTCAACTTAGTCAAGCCGTCAGAAACTTAATCGATAACTCTATCAAATATACGCCAAAAGGAACTATCAACCTACAACTAACAACCAACAACCCTCCTTCGCAGAGCTTCGGCGGGGCAAGTAAGAAAATACTGTTAAAGATAAAAGATACCGGTGTGGGCATATCAGACGAACTAAAACCAAAACTCTTCACTAAGGGTGGCAGGGACAAAGATTCTCTTAAAGTCAATGTCAACTCAACCGGCTTCGGTCTCTCGTTCGTGAAGGGTGTCGTGGAAGCCCACAAAGGCCGTGTTTGGGCCGAATCTTCTGGAGTAAACAAGGGTTCCACTTTCTATCTGGAGTTGCCGGTAGCCGCCCAAGTATCTTCCACAAACTCCACGGCGGTAAAGTAAAAAATCGCAACTATTGCATTAATATGTGTTATATTGCTTGAATAAAGACTCAGATTTTATGAAAAATATTATCGTCCCTAACGACGAAGAAAGACAACTGATTGAGAGATTGAGAAAACGAAGTGATGCAAACGCAAAGCGTATGCTCCGTTATCTTGATATGCCTGACCTTTCTCGTACTCCTGGCAGTCCAATTTACGAAATCGTAGAACGTGTAAAGACGATTCCTTCCTTCGGGAGTTTTGACATTATTAAGGTGCCGGAAATCGTCCCTGCTGACATTTCCTTTGACCTTTTTGATTTTGAGCCAGATCATCCGGCACGATCGAAATCAGATACATATTATGCCGATGACACACACATCCTCCGTACTCACGATACTGTCTTTTGGTACTACTACCTCAATACACCTGAAATAAGGGAGAAAATCGCAAATAGCGAATCGTTTGGCGCCCTGTGTTATGGAAAGGTGTACCGTAAAGATGAAATAGATAGCCGTCACATGAATATCTTCCACCAGATTGGTGGGTGGTATCTTGCACCAGACAGTGAAGATGTTTCATCTGATGATTTGAAGAACGCGCTCTCGGAGGTAGCTAAAGGAGTATTTGGCCAAGAAACACAAATTCGCTTCAATAAGGACAACTTTCCCTACACTGATCCATCGCTTGAAGTAGAAATCAATGTGAAAGGGACTGCCGCAGAAGGTCCGGCCCGTGGCGAATGGCTTGAAATACTTGGTGGCGGTATGCCCAAAAAATCAGTGCTTAAGAAAATGGGGGTTGAGGGTTATAGCGGGTGGGCATTCGGTTTCGGTGTCGAACGGCTCGCAATTGCTTCAATGGCTCTTCCTGATATTCGCCTTCTTTGGTCTGAAGATGAGCGGGTTAAGAAGCAGTTGGTCCTTGGGCGAGTGTATAGGGAAGTCTCGAAATATCCGCCCGTCGTGCGCGATATCTCGTTCATTGTTCCTAAAATCTTTGTGCCAAATGACTATTTCGACATGGTGCGCGAGATTGGCGGCGACTTAATTGAAGAGGTAGCGCTTATTGATGAATATGAAAACGATGAAAAATTTGGTGCTAACAAGAAAAGCTATGCGTACCGTATCACCTACCGATCACTTGAACGGACGCTTACTTCGGATGAAGTAGACAAACTTCATAAGAAGGTGGTGACTGAAACTAAAGCACAGTTTGACGGAGAAGTTCGTTAAATTTTACCCAATTTTATGAGAAGAGATAAGATTTTAATTCTTACAAATTCTCAAGATAATCATCATGCGAACATTGTAATAAAAAAAATAAGGAGAAAAGGGGCCAAAGTATTTCGATTTAACGTAGATGAAATGATTCAAGGAAAGATAAGGATGCAAGTAAATGTAAAAGGAAATAAATATGATTGTGTAATTAAGAATAAAAAACAAGTGCTTAATCTAAGAGAAGTAAAGAGTGTTTGGAATAGGCGACCATTTGAACATTGGAATTTTAAAATAAGAGATCTGGATCAGAAGAGATACGCAGAACAAGAACTAAAAACATTTTTGAATGATATATGGCTTACATTAGGGCCAGAAGTATTTTGGATGAATATGCCGGAAAATCAAGAAAGAGCAATGAAAAAAATATTTCAGTTAAAACTTGCTAAGGAGCTACAAATGAGAATCCCAGAAACTTTAGTAACAAATAACCCTGACGATGTAATAAAATTTTATAACAAACATAAAAATGGTATTATTTACAAACCAATGCATATTGGGCTAATAGCAGATGAAAAGAAAGCATATGTTATTCAAACGAATTTAATAAAAAAACCTCACCTCAAAAAACTTAAACTTATAACGCAATCTCCGTCTCTTTTCCAAGAACATATAAGTAAGAAATACGAGATGAGAATAACTGTCGTAGGAAAAAGAATATTTCCAGTAAAAATCCATTCGCAAGAATTTGCAGAAACAAAGGTTGACTTTAGAGATCTTAAAAAGATCCTAAGCTTAAAATATGAGCCGACAACCATACCAGTAGATGTAAAAAGATTTTGTTTTCAAATAATTAAAAAACTTGGATTAGTGTTTGGTGCATTTGACTTTGCGGTAACGGAGGAGGACAAGTACGTCTTTTTTGAAGTAAATCCCCATGGTCAATGGTATTGGTTAGAAGAAGCAACGGGCGTCTTGATGAGTGATGCCATAGCTGATATACTAATAAATGAGGGTCGATAATTAATAATTAAGTAAAAACCTAAATCATGGAAGTCACTAAAGATAAAGAAAGGGAGATGGAAGTCACTGAAGATAAAGAAAGGGAGGTTGAGACATTTGCGATGATGTTTGGCAAAGAGTATGGAGTGCGAGATTTGGTTGATGTTGTAACTGCATCAACAACAGGCACTGAACATAGTAACGGGTAGTGTTGAGACAGACGCAGACACGTAGCTGAGTCGAAGGGTCTGGAATACAAAGTAGAGTTTGAAGAGGGCGATTACAGCATGAAAGGCGACTCTAACGAGCTTAAGGAGGCAGTCAAGAGTTTCATAGACAATTCCATCAAGTACACACCAAGTGGAAATATCAATATTACCCTTCGACAAGCTCTTCCGGAGCTAACGCACTTTTCCTCGGGGGCAAGCAACCTAAAATTCTACTTACTGTTCAGGATACTGGTGTTGGCATATCTGATGAACTTAAGCCAAAACTCTTCACTAAGGGTGGCAGGGACAAAGATTCTCTTAAAGTCAATGTCAACTCAACCGGCTTCGGCCTCTCGTTTGTCAAAGGTGTTGTCGAAGCCCACAAAGGTCGCGTCTGGGCCGAATCCGCCGGCCCCAACCTCGGTTCAACTTTCTATCTCGAGTTGCCGGTGCGGTAGAAACTAAATATAATAATGAATTTTTTACTTAAAGAGCAATTAATTAATATTGCAAAAGAAAAGATTCCTAAAAATGATCCTTCTCATGACATCAATCACACCTTAAGAGTCCTTGCTATTTCAGAAAAAATTGCGACGGCAGAGAATGCCGATTTTGATATTATTGTTCCATCCGCATTATTTCATGACGTCATTAGTTATCCTAAAAATCATCACAAAAGATTACATAGTTCGAAAGAAAGTGCGGAATTTGCAAAAAGAATATTAAAAAATATTGAATCTTTTCCTAAGGATAAAATAGAAAAAGTTTATGAATCTATAAATCTGTGTTCATTCACAAAGGGATTAAAACCAAACTTTTTGGAAGGAAAAATCTTACAAGATGCGGATAGTATTGAAGCTACTGGAGCTGTGTCTATAATGAGAACTTTTTCTTCAGCTGGAATAATGAATAAGACGTTTTATGATGTCTTAGATCCGTTTTGCAAAAAAAGAGAGCCAAATGACAATAAGTATGCCTTAGATTTATTTTTTACAAGATTACTAGTGGTTCAAAGTAGATTACATACCAAATCAGCGAAAAATATCGTTAAAAAAAGAGTCAGTTTTTTAAAAGTTTTTCTGAAGGAATTAAAAGCTGAATTATTGGAAAACATATGAAGGATGATTTGAAAAAAATAATCGAGCACGAAAACGCTAATTGGAGCAAAATATTTCAGGTCGAATTGGGGAAAAATAGTGATAAAAAATTTTCATCGTTTTGGTGGGAAAGTTATTATGATGAATTAACAAATGGTGTAAACAAAATAATGCTTGCAGATAGCTCAAACACAATACTTGAAGCGGGAAGCGGATCTGGTAAGGCCACCTTACTACTGAATGAAAAATTACATAAAACGCTTTTGGATATTTCCCCTGTCGCTTTAGAATACGCGAAACATATCGCCAATAAATTTGAAGTTGAAAATACAAATTTTGTTGAAGGAAATATATTTTCAATGCCTTTCAAAAATAATAATTTTGATTTTGTTTGGAATATTGGTGTAATTGAACATTATAAATTAGATGATATAAAATTGATCATTGAAGAAATGGTTAGAGTATGCAATAAATCAGGAATTGTTGCAGTTGGGATGCCGAATTTTTATTCAGGGCCCATACTAAAAGCAAGACTACTAAAGTTGCTCAAGTTTATTCCAGGATATAAACTTGACACCGAAAAATTTTATGAACGATCAGAAATAGAAAGAATCTTTAAAGAAGTTAGTAAAGAATCGGGTAGAAAAATAACATATATAGAAACCAAATATTTCGGAAATCCATTGATTATGGAGACTCCTAGGTTTATACTAAAAACAATGGGTGGATTCATTTCACGTTTTTTTAGAAAAAATAAATTCCTAATGTTGATAATATGTAAATTCGAATAATATGTCTGAAATATTTAAACCAAATTCTGATAAAAATGAACAAGAGCTAAAAAAAGAGGCTGTGCACAATGTTTATGATAAGGAAAAGTTTTCACCAGAGACAGCAAAAGATCATGTTGAATCGCTAGTTACTGACTTTAAGGATTATTATTCCTTGCTTGGCTACAGAGAAGAGCCGTCTGTTCAAATCAGTTCGGGAATAGATTCAACTGTTAGGTTTATTGGCTCTCATATTAGTGTTTTTAAGCCTTATCTGGGTGAAAATAATGTTCCTGCCCCGGGGATTTTTATGCGTCAAAATTGTCTTAGAACAAGGAATGCAGACAAATTGTTAGATGATGAGTATTTTCCAAATTGGGGCTCATATTTTCCTAGTATCGGAGCAATAACTCCACCCGAAAGATTAGATGAAGCATGTGATGAAACTTTTGGTTTTTTTGAAAAACGATTAGCTATTTCTCGGGAAAACTTATTGATTCGAATTAATTCGGCTGATACGGATTTGATTGATACTTGCAAACAGCGCTATGAAGGAGATAACTTAGAGATAGATAGTAGAAAACCAGAATATTACAGACACAACATAGGAATGGAAGGAGTGCGTGGCAGGAATTTTAATATTGCTT